>CAZVIS010000109.1:0-8899 GCA_964627355.1 uncultured Rhodobacterales bacterium | reverse complement strand
CACCCATGCGGTCAGCGCCGTGGTTGCTGCAACGACGACCATCGCGCCGATCGCCGCAGAGTAGTTGAGACGGTGCGCCCTGAAGTTCTCGGTAATCAGGCGGCGCAGCAGGGTCCACGAGTCGTCCAGATGAAGCAGCCGCGCGAAACGCTGCCGCATCCAGCCCGTCAGCGTAAGCCAGATCGACCCCGTCGATTGGCCCCGGTTGGATTCTGGCGCGTTCTGCATCGTTTGGTCCCTGGCTTTGGTCTGCCATAGTACGCCCGTGGGCCCATGGCCAGCCGCCCGGGTCCGAAGTGACGCGGGGCAAGCTTTCATGCGGGGCCGGGAGCGGTGGCCCTTCCGCGCGCTTCACCTAGTCCGCAAGCGTCTTGATTGTCAAAGCAAGAACATGCTCATCCACAGGTCGATCGGCAAGTTCGTTCCTGCAGGATGTTCACGGTTGCGCGTGATGCGCTCTGGCCGGGATGCCAGCGTGTCGGCTTGCGGCCCTTTGTCAGGCCGGGTGCCCCGGTCGCGCGTCGGCGCCCTTGCGTCTTGTCCCGGGGGCGGACAAATGGTCAAACCCGGGTGGTCCGGGGCAATCACGACGGGGGGCAAGGGGATGGAGTTCAGCCGCAGCACCAGGATCGCGCCGTCCATTCTGGCCGCCGACTTTTCCGCCTTCGGGGCCGAATGTCGCGCCGTCGAGGCGGCAGGGGCGGACTGGGTGCATGTCGATGTGATGGACGGGCATTTCGTGCCGAACATCACCTTCGGCCCACAGATGTGCGCCGCCCTTCGGCCGCATATCGCAGGCGTGATGGACGTGCACCTGATGATCGCACCGGTCGATGGGTTCATCGAGGCTTTTGCGAAGGCCGGGGCGGACCATCTGACGGTGCATCCCGAGGCGGGGCCGCACATCCACCGCACCCTGCAAGCGGTCCGCGCGGCCGGCTGCAAGGCAGGGATTGCGATCAATCCGGGCACCGGGATCGAGGCGGTGGCCGAGGTCATCGACCTTCTGGACGTGATCTGCGTGATGACGGTGAACCCCGGGTTTGGCGGTCAGGCGTTCATCCATAGCCAGTTGGAGAAGATCCGGCGCCTGCGGGCGCTGATCGGGGACAGGCCGGTGCATCTGCAGGTGGACGGGGGGGTGACGGTGGAGACGGCTCCGCTGGTCGCGGCGGCCGGGGCGGATGTGCTGGTGGCGGGGTCGGCGGTGTTCAAGGGCGGGCCTGCGGCCTATGCCGCCAACATCGCAGCAGTCCGCAAAGCGGCCGAGGGCGCGCGTGGCTGACGCAGCGCTGATCTTCGATCTTGACGGCACGCTGATCGATTCGGCGCCGGACATTCATGCCGCCGCGAACCGGATCCTTGCGACCGAGGGGCTGGCGCCGCAGCCCTTCCTGCAGGTGAAGTCCTTCATCGGGCGCGGCGTGCCGCATCTGGTGGACCGGCTCTTGGAGGCGGCGGGGGCGTCGGAACCGGTGCGCGCCACGCGGATGGTCGCGCGCTTTGTCGAGGATTACGAGACGGCGGTGACGCTGACCCATCCCTATCCGGGGGTGATCGGGGCGTTGCAGGCGCTGTCCAGCCATCGCATGGGCATCTGCACGAACAAGCCCCTTTCGCCCACCCGGGCGGTCCTTCGCCATCTCGGAATGGACGGCTTCTTCCCCGTGGTGATCGGCGGCGACAGCCTGCCGGTGAAGAAGCCTGACCCCGCACCCGTGCTGGCGACGGTGGAGGCCCTTGGCGGCGGCCCCGCCCTCTACATCGGCGACAGCGAGGCGGATGCCGAGGCGGCGGCGCGGGCTGGCTTGCCCTTCCTTCTCTACACCGAGGGCTACCGCAAGACGCCGGTCGCGGACTTGCCCCACGCTGCGGCCTTCGCCGATTGGGCCGACCTGCCGGGACTGGTGGCAGCCCTGTCGGTCTGAGGCTTTCCGCCCGGACGCGCCCCGGCTATCACGGGGCAAACCCGGAGGGCCCGATGTCCAGATCCTATCGCTTTACCCATGCGATCACCCGCCGCCCGGCGCCCTCGATCACGCAAGGCCTGCGCGCGGTGGATACCGGGACGCCGGACCTGTCCTTGATGCTGGCGCACCATGCGGATTATGTGGCGGCCCTGCGGTCCACCGGGGCGACGGTGATCGAGCTTGACCCGCTGCCCGCCTATCCGGACTCGGTCTTTGTCGAGGATACCGCGCTTTGCCTGCCCGAAGGCGCCGTGGTCATGCGCCCCGGGGCGCCGACACGACTGGGAGAGGCGGCAGAGATGGCGCCGCATTTGCAGGCGCTTTATGGGCAGGTCGTGCGGATCGAAGGCCCGGGCACGATCGAGGGTGGCGACATTCTGGTGACGGAACGCGAGATCCTCGTGGGCCGGTCCGCCCGCACCGATGCGGCGGGGATTGCGGAATTGACGGCGCTCGTCACTCCGTGGGGGCATCGTGTGCGCGAGGTCTTCACCCCGCCGGGCGTCCTGCACTTCAAGACGGATTGCTCGCTGCTCGATGCCGAGACGGTGCTCGCCACGCCCCGCCTTGCCGCCTCGGGCTGCTTCGACGGCTACCGGGTGATCCATACGGGCGCGGGGGAAGAGGCTGCGGCCAATGCCATCCGCTTCAACGATCTGGTGCTACTGCCCGCAGGCTTCCCCCGCACGCGGGAGGCACTGCTGGCCGCGGGCTATGCCGTCCGCGAAATCGGGAATTCGGAATGCGCCAAGCTCGACGGCGGCATGTCCTGCCTGTCCCTGCGCTTCGCCCCTAGGGCATGAGGACCTGCGCCCGCTGGAAGCTGCCGGTCAGGTAGGTGCCGTCGTCGAGGCCGATCAGCACCGACACCGATTGCACGGACCCCAGCGGTGCCTCGGCATAGGGCAGATATTCGGCGATCGTCAGGGCGTTCGGCTGCGCGGTGCCCTCATGGCAGGGCTCCATCGGAAAGTCGATGTCCGTGGCCGTCGAATTGACCGAGACCTGCAGCGAGGTCAGGCCGCAGCGCCAGGACAGGATCTGCGTGAAATAGATCAGGTCCTTGCCTTCGAATTCCCGCACCGCGACCCAGTTCGCGCGCGTGGCCTCGAGGATCGGTTTCACCTCGGCTGCCGTCGTGAATTGCTGGGCTGCTGCCGGTGCCGCCGCCAGCGTTGCGGCCAATGCCAGTGCGTAACGCATCTACTTCCCCTTTCAGGCCGCAGGGGCCCGTGCCAATAGTTGCCGGGAAATCCCTTGGGGGCAGCATGACGGGCAAGGCGGCCACGGCGCAAGCGTTCAATGTGGTCGCCGTGGTGCAGGGCGGGCGGCTGACCTATGAGGCGGTGCTGCTGGCGGCTTCCTTGCGCCACTCCGATCCGGGCTTTACCGGACGCCTGATCCTGATGGAGCCGCAGCCTGGCCCGCGCTGGCGCGACGACCCGCGTGTGACGGACATGGCAGCGAAGGCGCTGCTGGCCGACCTTGGCGCCGAAATCATCCCCTTCCAGAACCGGCACTTCGGCCAATCCTACCCCTATGGCAACAAGATCGAGGGGCTGCTGGCGCTGCCCGATCAGCCCTTCCTCTTCCTCGACACCGACACGCTGGTTACCGGCCCCCTGTCGCAGGTGCCCTTTGATTTCGCCCGCCCAGCAGCCTCGATGCGGCGCGAGGGGACCTGGCCGCAGATCGAGCTTTACGGGCCCGGCTACAACGGCATCTGGGGCGCGCTTTACCGCCGCTTTGGCCTCGACTTTGCCGCGTCGCTCGACCTTTCGCAGCCCGACGAATATTGGCAGCGATACCTCTACTTCAACGCGGGCTGGTTCTTCCATGCCAGCCCCCGCACCTTCGGCCAGCGCTTCCTCGACACGGCCCTGTCCATCCGCGACGACCCGCCCCCGGAACTGGTGTGCCAGACCCTTGACCCCTGGCTCGATCAGGTGGCGCTGCCCCTTTTGATCCATGCGCTTGGCGGGGGCAGGCCGGGGCCGGAGCTTGCGGGGATGGACGGGGACGTGACCTGCCACTGGCGCCTTCTGCCCCTGCTCTACGCCCGCGAAAGTGACCGCGTAGTGCAGGTGCTGGAGGCTGTTGCAAACCGCCCGCCGGTCAAGCGGGTGCTGAAGGGCTGGGACCCGTTCAAGCGCTTTCTCTTTCAGGGCAAAGGGGCTGCGGCGCGCGCGCTTTTCGACCGCGACAACCTGCCGCGCAAGGAACAGGCCCTGCGCAACGCCCTGAAACGCGAGGGACTCTGGTCGCGTTAGGCGCTGTCACGGAACTGTCACGCCAACTACAAGCCACTGTCACGCAGTCGCTTCAAAGGTCGCCGCAACCCACCTTGAAGGAGCGGCCCCCATGACGATCCGTCTTGCCTGCCTGACCTCTGTCCTCGCGCTGACCGCGGCCGCCCCCGCGATGGCCGAGATGACCTTCAACCGCATCGCCACCTTCGCCACGCCCGACAACATGGCCGAAGGCGAGGACCGCGCGCGCGAGACCTCGGCCGAGATCATCTCGGCCTCCGAGGACGGCATGACGCTGGTCTATACCGACAGCCCGCTTGGCGTGATCGGCCTTGTGGACATCACCGACCCGGCGGCACCCAAGGCCCTTGGCAACATCGACGTGGGCGGCGAACCGACCACCGCCGTCTACATCGGCGCGAACATCTTCGCCGGGGTGAACACCAGCGAGAATTTCACCGCGCCCTCGGGCAAGCTGGTCACCATCGACCCGGCAACCAAGGCCATCACCGCAGAATGCGACATCGGCGGCCAGCCCGACTCGGTTGCCAAGGCCCCGGATGGGTCCTTCATCGCCATCGCCATCGAGAACGAACGCGATGAGGACGTGAACGACGGCGAAATCCCGCAGGCCCCCTCGGGCTTTGTCGTGAAGATCCCCGTGGCGGATGGCGTGGCCGATTGCGCAGGCCTCGTGAAGATCGAGGTGACGGGCCTCTCCGCCCTCGCCCCCGATGACGCGGAACCGGAATACGTTGACGTGAACGCGGCGGGCGAGATCGCCGTCACCATGCAGGAAAACAACCACATCGTGGTGATCGGCGCCGACAACGCAGTCGCCAGCCACTTCGACGCAGGCACGGTCGCCGTGGACGGCATCGACACCAAGCGTGACGGCCGCCTGTCCTTCACCGACACCAAGGACGCCGTGCCGCGCGAACCCGATGCCATCGGCTGGATCGACGGCGACCACTTCGCCGTGGCCAACGAAGGCGACCTGAACGGCGGCACGCGTACCTGGTCGATCTTCCGCAAGGACGGCACGCTGGTCTGGGACTCGGGCAATACCCTTGAACGCGCCATCGCGGCGATCGGCCACTACCCCGAAGGGCGCAGCCACACCAAGGGTACCGAACTCGAATCGGTCAAGATCGCCGCTTTCGGCGGCGTGCCCCATGCCTTCGTCGCGTCCGAGCGTGCCTCGATCATCGCGGTCTATGACCTGACCGACCCCGCGAACCCGGTCCTGAAGCAGCTTCTGCCCTCGGGCGTCTCGCCCGAAGGCATCGCCGCGATCCCCGAACGCAACCTGCTCGTCACCGCGAACGAGGTGGACCTGCGCGAGGACGGCCTCGCCCCCGCCCATGTCATGGTCTATGCGCTGGCCGAAGGCCCCGCGCAGTATCCCACCATCACCTCCGAAGGGTCGGACCCGCTGATCGGCTGGGCTGCCCTCTCGGGCCTCGCTGCCGATCCCGCCACGCCCGGCACCCTTTACGCCGTGTCGGACTCGGTCCTGGGGTCCGAAGCGTCGATCTACACCATCGACGCGACCCAGACCCCTGCGAAGATCACGGCCAAGCTGGTCGTCACGCGCGGCGGCCATCCGGCGCAGAAGCTTGACCTCGAGGGCGTCGCACCGGACGGCAACGGCGGCTTCTGGGTCGCCTCCGAAGGGCGCAGCGACCGGCTGATCCCGCACGCGATCTACAACGTCAACGACAAGGGCGAGATCAAGAAAGAGATCGCCCTGCCCGAATCCCTTCTCGATAACGAAATCCGCTTCGGGTTCGAGGGGATCACCGTCGCGGGCGACTGGCTGTGGATGGCGGTGCAGCGCGAATGGCAGGACGATCCCAAGGGCATGGTGAAACTGCTGGCCTACAACACTGCCGAGGAAACCTGGGGCGCCGTCCACTACCCGCTGGATGCCCCGGCCGAGGGCGCCTGGATGGGCCTGTCCGACATCACCCTGCACGGCGACTGGGTCTATATCGTCGAGCGTGACAACCAGATCGCAGGCGCCGCCGTGACGAAGAAGCTGTACCGGGTGCCTGCCGCGCAGATGGTCGCGGCGGAACTCGGCGGTGCGCTGCCGGTGGTGACCAAGGAACTTGTCCACGACTTCCTGCCCGATCTCGCCACCTACAAGGGCTACATTCAGGACAAGGTCGAGGGCTTTGCCATCGACGCTGCCGGAACGGGCTATGTTGTCACCGACAACGACGGTGTGGCCGATGCCTCGGGCGAGACCTTCTTCTGGTCCATCGGCAAGGTCGAGTAACCCGCTGCCACGGAAGCGCCCCCGGACCGCAAGGTCCGGGGGCTTTTTGCTGCACCGGCAGGCCCGGGGGTTGACCTCATGCGCCTTCCCATCGTCTGGTGCGGAAACGCTGCACCTTTACCCTGCGAGTTTGCCTTGCCCCTCATCCTTCCGCGCCTCGCCGCCCTTGTGGCCCTTCTGTTCCTCGCCGCCTGCGGCGCACCCCGCACCGAAACCCCGCGCGAGGTGCCGGGCTATGAGGGGGTGCAGGATGGCGAGTTCTTCATTGCCCCGGTCGAGGCGCGCTTCCTGCAAGGCACCACACCGCGCGCGCTGGTCCCCTATGCGGGCGAGGACGCGCCCGGGACCATTGTGATCGACACCTATGCACGCCGCCTCTACTACGTCCTCGAAGGCGGGCAGGCCTGGCGCTATTCCGTGGGCATCGGGCGCGAGGGGACGTCGCTGCGCCGGGGCGGGACCATTGGGCGCAAGGCGGAATGGCCGTCCTGGACGCCCACTGCCAACATGCTGCGCCGCTATCCCGAGATCTACGGCCCCTTCGCCGGCGGCACGCCCGGCGGCCTTGAAAGCCCGCTCGGTGCGCGGGCGCTCTATCTCTATCGCGGCGGGCGGGACACCTTCTACCGCATCCACGGCACCATCGACGACGCCTCGATCGGGCGGGCCTCCTCGGCCGGTTGCGTGCGGCTGTTCAACCAGGACATCATCCACCTCTACGAACAGATCGAGCCCGGAACCCAGGTGAAGGTCCGCAGCGCCGAGGAAAGCCTGGCACTGGAAGGGGCATGGATCGACGACATCAACGGCAACATCGTCCCCGACACGCCCGAGAACCGCGAGGCGCTTGAAAAGGCGCTGGCCAAGCAGGCCGAGGAAGAGGCCGCAACCGCCGCTGCCGAAGCCGCCGCCGCGCCGACACAGGGCTGACGGCCCGCGGCGCCACTGGGCACGTCGGGCAAGCGCCGTCCAGCTCGCCCCGGCGCGTGACGTGGGACCGCCGTGCCGCCTGTCAGGCGGGTTCCGCCGCCAGCCGCCCGAAGATCGCCAGTACTTCGGCCTCGGTCGCCCGCTCGATGGCGCCCTGGTGCACATCCTCGCGCGACCAGACCCAGCTTCGCGCCGGATCGTCGCGCATCGCCCACTGGCCGAACATCCGCCCCTGCGAGGTGATCGCCCGCCGCACCAGCGGCCGCATCTCGACATGCCGGTCGTCGCGCTGGATGCGGGCATAGGTCGCAAGCACCTTGTCCGTCGGCCCTTCGAGCAGTTGCAGGAACAGGTCGTCCCGACAGATCAGCGCGCCCGAGATCCCGTCGCGCACATTGCAGCGCCGCGCATCCATCAGGATGCCCTGCAGCATCGCCTCGTCGAAACCGAAGGGGCGCGAGGCATAGATCAGTTGCATGTAAGACATGTCGGACTTCCCGTCGGGCCCGCCCGGAAACCGGGGCAGGGAATCCCGGCGGAGTTTAGGCGGGATAGGCGCGCGGGACCAGCCCTTCGCCGCTTGGCCGCTGCGTTGGACGGTTTTGCCGACCGCCATCCTTCGGGACGATCGGGGGCCGGTCAAGGTCGCGGCGCCCCCTGGAAGAGGTCAGGCCGCAGCCCGTCCCGGCCCGCTCCCGCCTCCCGGGACGTGCTGCGCCGGGGGCGGGGTTGGTCAGCCGGACGCCAGGCCCTCCTCAGGCGGCACACGGGGGGCAAGTGTTGCCAAAGTGTGAATAGCTGGTTTCAACCTATTGAAACAAAAAGGTTTCCCCGGCCTAACGCATGCGTTAGACCACCCGCTCCACCATCATCTTCTTGATCTCGGCAATCGCCTTGGCCGGGTTCAGGCCCTTGGGGCAGGTCTTGGCGCAGTTCATGATCGTGTGGCAGCGGTACAGCTTGAAGGGGTCCTCCAGCTGGTCCAGCCGCTCCGGCGTCGCCTCATCCCGGCTGTCGATGATCCAGCGATAGGCGTGCAGCAGGGCCGCCGGGCCAAGGTAGCGGTCCGAGTTCCACCAGTAGGACGGGCACGAGGTCGAACACGAGGCACACATCACGCATTCATAAAGCCCGTCGAGTTTCTTGCGATCCTCGATCGACTGCTTCCACTCCTTGGCGGGACGGTTGGTCTTGGTTTCCAGCCACGGCATGATGCTCGCATGCTGCGCATAGAAATGCGTCAGGTCGGGGATCAGGTCCTTGATGACCGCCATGTGTGGCAGGGGATAGATCTTCACATCGCCCTTCACGTCCTCGATCGCATGCAGGCAGGCCAGCGTGTTGATCCCGTCGATGTTCATGGCACAAGACCCGCAGATCCCCTCGCGGCAGGACCGGCGGAAGGTCAGCGTCGGGTCGATCTCGGACTTGATCTTGATCAGCGCGTCCAGAACCATCGGCCCGCA
>CAZVIS010000108.1:0-9020 GCA_964627355.1 uncultured Rhodobacterales bacterium | reverse complement strand
GGCGGCCTTCGGCATCCCAGAGCCAAACCCCCTCTCCGCGCACAATATGAACGGGCGTGCGGTAAAAGGTCGGCACGTTCGGGCCCATAAGGCGCGCGCGGCGCTCGGCGTGGCTTTCTGTCATTCGTCCTCTCCAGCCGGGGCCGCGCGCAGGGCCTTGACCTGACCGCGCACGGCCTTGGCCACCAGCCTGCGCCGTTCCGACCCTGCCGTGGGCTTTGTCGCGATGCGGCGCTTCGGCGCGACCAGCGCCGCGCGGATCATCTCGACCAGACGCTCGCGCGCCATTTCCCGGTTGCGGGCCTGGCTGCGGGTTTCCTCGGCGCGGATCACGATCGCACCGTCCAGCGTCCAGCGCCGCCCCGCCAGCCGTTTCAGCCGCGCCTTCACGGGTGGCGGCAGGCTGGGCGAGCGTTCCGCCTCAAACCGCAGCTCCACCGCCGTCTCGACCTTGTTCACATTCTGCCCGCCCGGCCCTTGGCTGCGCGAGAAGGTCTCGGTCAGTTCCCAGTCTTGCAGGGAAAGGGTGTCGGTGATCCGCAGCATGGCGCGACGTTAGCGCATGTTTCCGGGGGGTGGAACGGGGACTGATTCGCTATGGGCCGGGCAATTCTGCCGCAGGCGCCGCCGCAATGCGGCACCTCTGCCCGCTTTGGCGCAAGACATGTGCCTGCCCCGCCGCATCCTGCATGGCAAAGGGCCCATCCCTCTTGTGAAACCGGCGGAATTGGCTAGCTTCGGCCTCCCCGGAAGGGGCGGCAGGGGGATCGTGGCATGAAGATCAGCATCGAGCGGGCAACGCTTCTGAAGGCGTTGAGCCAGGCGCAGTCGGTGGTGGAACGGCGCAATACGATTCCGATCCTCGCCAACGTGTTGATCGAGGCCGAGGGCGCCCAGGTGAGCTTCCGCGCGACGGACCTGGATATCGAGGTGGTGGACAAGGCGCCCGCCATGGTGGAGCGGGCGGGGGCCACGACCGTTTCGGCGGTGATGCTGCACGAGATTGTCCGCAAGCTGCCCGATGGGGCGCTGGTGACGCTGACAGCGGATGCCGCGGCGAACCGGCTGACGGTCGCGGCGGGGCGTTCGACCTTCCAGCTCGCCACGCTGCCCAAGGCGGACTTCCCGGTGATGGCCTCGGCCGAATATGCCTGCAACTTCTCGGCCCCCGCACCCCTGCTGCGGCGGCTGTTCGACAAGGCGAAGTTCGCGATTTCGACCGAAGAGACGCGGTATTATCTGAACGGCGTCTACATGCACACGGCGACGGGGGACAACGGCAAGGTCCTGCGCTGCGTGGCGACGGACGGGCACCGGCTGGCACGGATCGACGCGCCCCTGCCCGCAGGGGCCGAGGCGATGCCCGGCGTGATCGTGCCGCGCAAGACGGTGGGGGAGTTGCGCAAGCTTCTGGACGACGACGAGGCAACGATTGCGGTGTCGGTCAGCGAGACGAAGGTGCGCTTTGCGACGCCGGTGCTGACGCTGACCTCAAAGGTGATCGACGGAACGTTCCCGGACTATACCCGTGTGATTCCGATGGGGAACTCGCGGCGGCTGGAGGTCGATGCGGCGGAGTTTGCCAAGGCGGTGGACCGGGTGGCGACAGTGTCGTCCGAACGGTCGCGCGCGGTGAAGCTGAGCCTTGATGAGGACCGGCTAGTGCTGTCGGTCAACGCCCCGGACTCGGGCGCGGCGGAGGAGGAGCTTGCGGTCGCCTATGCCGACGAAAAGCTCGAGATCGGGTTCAACGCGAAGTATCTGCTAGAGATCGCGAGCCAGGTGGACCGCGAGAATGCCGTGTTCCTGTTCAACTCGGCGGGTGATCCGACCCTGATGCGCGAGGGGAATGATACCAGCGCGGTCTATGTCGTGATGCCGATGCGCGTGTGACGGTGTAGAGCGGGGGTTTCACCCCCCCGCACCCCCGTGGGATATTTTTGGACAAAAGAAGGGGCAGCGGGTGGAGGGGCTTGCGATCACATCGCTTGGCCTGTCGCATTTCCGCAGTCATCTGGGCGCGCGGCTGACCTTTGACGGGCGGCCGGTGGCGATTTCGGGGCCGAACGGGGCAGGCAAGACCAACATTCTGGAGGCGGTGTCGCTGCTGTCGCCCGGGCGCGGGTTTCGCCGCGCGGGGGCGGAGGAGATGTCGCGGCGGCCCGAGGGATTGGGCTGGAAGGTCGTGGCCGGGGTGCGGGGGCTGGAGGCCGCGCATGAGGTCGAGACCTGGGCCGAGGTGGGGGATGCGCGGCAGGTCCGGATCGACGGCAAGGCGGCGACGCAAGCTGCGCTTGGCCGAGTGCTGCGCGTGCTCTGGCTGGTGCCCGCAATGGACCGGCTGTGGCTGGAGGGGGCCGAGGGGCGGCGGCGGTTTCTGGACCGGGTGGCCCTGAGTTTCGACCCCGACCATGGCGAGGCGGTGCTGGCCTATGAACGCGCGATGCGGGACCGCAACAGGTTGCTCCGCGATCAGGTGATGGATGCGCGTTGGTACGGGGCGCTGGAGGCGCAGATGGTTGCGGCGGGGGACCGGGTGACAGTTGCCCGGGCGGCAGCGCTGGAGCGGCTGGCGGCAGCGCAGGGGGCGGGGGCCTTTCCGCGCGCGGAGTTGACGCTGGAGAATGAAGGCGAGGCGGTTCTGGGGCCGGATTTCGCGCAGGCGCTGGCCGAGGGGCGCAGGCGCGACATGGCGGCGGGACGCACCTTGACCGGGCCGCACCGGGCGGACCTGCAGGCGGTCTATGCGGCCAAGGGAGTGCCTGCGGCGCAGTGTTCGACCGGCGAGCAGAAGGCGCTGCTGATCGCGCTGATCCTCGCAAACGCCCGCGCCTTGGCCGAGGATGTGGGGCGGGCGCCGGTCCTCTTGCTGGACGAGGTGGCGGCGCATCTCGACCCCGACCGCCGCACGGCGCTGTATGACGAGATCGCGGGGCTGGGGGCGCAGGCGATCATGACGGGGACGGAAGCCTCGCTGTTTGACAGTCTCGGCGCACGAGGCCAAAGGTTCGCGGTCGCCGAGGATGGCGGCAGCAGTCGGGTTCTTGAGACATGACGATCACATTGCATGCGCTGCTCCTCTACGCAGGCGGAATGGCTGCCCTCTGGGCCGTTCCCGGGCCGGTCTGGGTGGCACTGACGGCGCGCGCCCTGTCCGGGGGCATGGCGGCGGCTTGGCCTTTGGCCGTTGGCGTGGCGCTTGGCGATCTGGTCTGGCCCCTGGCCGCGATCTTCGGGCTGTCGTGGATCGTGAGTGTCTATGGGGACATTCTGGCGGTCCTGCGGTGGGTCGCGGCGGTGGTGTTCATCGGGATGGGGGTCCTACTCATCCGCAAGCAGGCCGCCGACCTTTCCGCCGACAGCCGCCTGACGCGGCCCGGGGTCTGGGCCGGGTTCACCGTGGGTGTTGCTGCGGTGATCGGGAACCCCAAGGCGATCCTCTTCTACATGGGCGCCCTCCCCGGCTTCTTCGATCTGGGCAGCCTGCAACCGCTGGACATCGTGGCGATCATCGCCGTCTCGGCGGCCATTCCGATGGTCGGGAACCTGGGGCTGGCCTACTTCCTCGACCGGGCGCGGCGCCTCCTCTCCTCGCCCGCCGCGGTGCGTCGGATGAACGTCGGATCGGGCGTGCTGCTGATTGCGGTTGGCCTCGTCATCCCCTTCGTCTGACCCCCAAATCTTGTGCCAAACCCGTGACATTCCCCGCCCGTGACGCTATACGTCGGGGGTAACTGAAGGGGTCCCCGACGCATGGCCGAAGCCGTTCGCAAAGCCGAGGAATACGGCGCAGATTCGATCAAGGTTCTCAAGGGGTTGGACGCTGTCCGCAAGCGCCCCGGCATGTACATCGGCGACACCGACGACGGGTCGGGCTTGCACCACATGGTCTACGAGGTCGTGGACAACGGGATCGACGAGGCCTTGGCGGGTCATGCGACGGCGGTGACGGTCATCATCCACGCCGACGACAGCGTATCGGTGCGCGACAACGGGCGCGGGATCCCGGTGGACATCCATCAGGAAGAAGGCGTCTCGGCCGCCGAGGTCATCATGACCCAGCTGCACGCCGGGGGGAAGTTCAACAACACGGACGAGAGCGGGAACGCCTACAAGGTCTCGGGCGGATTGCATGGCGTCGGCGTCTCGGTCGTCAATGCGCTGTCCGAGTGGCTGGAGCTGACGGTCTGGCGCAACGACACCGAATACCGCGCGCGGTTCGAGGATGGCGAGTGCGTGACCCATGTCCACCCCGTCGGCCCCGCCCCGGGAATGCGCGGCACGCAGGTACGCTTCCTCGCATCGGCCAAGACGAACCGTCCGCAGGGGACCTTTTCCAACCTCGACTACAGCTTCAAGACGCTGGAGACGCGGCTGAGGGAGCTTGCCTTCCTCAACTCCGGCGTCCGCATCATCCTCGAGGATGAGCGTCACGCCGAGCCGCAGCGGACCGAGCTGTTCTACGAAGGCGGCGTGCGGGAGTTCGTGAAGTACCTCGACCGGTCGAAGGCCCCGGTGATGCCCGAACCCATCTATATCGTGGGCGAACGCAACGGCATCGGTGTCGAGGTCGCGATGTGGTGGAACGACAGTTACCATGAGACGGTGCTGCCCTTCACCAACAACATCCCGCAAAGGGATGGCGGCACGCATATGGCGGGCTTTCGCGGGGCGCTGACGCGGACGGTGGGGGCCTATGCGCAGTCCAGCGGCATCGCGAAGAAGGAGAAGGTGGATTTCACGGGGGACGACGCGCGCGAGGGGCTGACCTGCGTCTTGTCGGTCAAGGTACCCGATCCGAAATTCTCCAGCCAGACCAAGGACAAGCTGGTTTCGTCCGAGGTCCGGCCTGCCGTCGAGAACCTGGTGAACGAGAAACTGGCGGAGTGGTTCGAGGAGAACCCGGTGCAGGCGCGCTCGATCGTCGGCAAGATCATCGAAGCGGCCCTGGCGCGAGAGGCGGCGCGCAAGGCGCGGGACCTGACGCGGCGCAAGACGGCGCTGGATGTGTCGAACCTGCCGGGGAAGCTCGCGGATTGTCAGGAGAAGGATGCGTCCAAGGCCGAGATTTTCCTAGTCGAGGGGGACTCGGCGGGAGGTTCGGCCAAACAGGGGCGTTCACGCTCCAATCAGGCAGTGCTGCCGCTTCGGGGCAAGATCCTGAACGTGGAGCGCGCACGCTTTGACCGGATGCTGGGGTCTCAGGAGATCGGCACCCTCATCACAGCACTCGGAACGGGCATCGGGCGGGACGAGTTCGACATCGCCAAGCTGCGCTACCACAAGGTCGTCATCATGACCGATGCCGATGTGGACGGCGCGCATATCCGTACGCTGCTGCTGACCTTTTTCTTCCGGCAGATGCCCGCGCTGATCGAGGGCGGCTACCTCTACATCGCGCAGCCCCCCCTCTACAAAGTCGCGCGCGGCAAGTCCGAGGTCTATCTCAAGGATCAGGCGGCGCTGGAGGATTACCTGATCGAGATGGGCCTCGACAGCACGGTGCTGCGCCTGTCCACCGGGGAAACGCTCGCTGGCGCGGATCTCGCCCGCGTGATCGCCGAGGCGCGGTCCTTCCGCCGGGTGCTCGACGCCTTTCCGACGCACTACCCCCGGCCCATCCTCGAACAGGCGGCCCTTGCGGGTGCCTTCGACCAGGGCCGCGTCGACGCCGACCTGCAGGCGGTCGCCGATACCGTGGCCCGCCGCCTCGACGCCGTGGCCGCCGAGTACGAACGCGGCTGGAAGGGTCGCATCACGCAGGACCACGGCATCCGCCTGTCCCGTGTCCTGCGCGGGGTGGAAGGGCTTCGCACCCTCGACGGCCCCGTCCTGCGCTCGGGCGAGGCACGGCGCCTGTCCCAGATCGCCGCCGCCACCCGCGACGTCTATGCCGGCCCCGCCTTCCTTGTCCGCAAGGACCGCGAGACAGTGATCCACGGCCCGACCGACCTTCTGACCGCCGTGCTGGCCGAGGGCGAAAAGGGCCTGTCCCTTCAGCGTTACAAGGGTCTGGGCGAGATGAACCCCGAGCAGCTTTGGGAAACCACCCTCGACCCCGAGGCGCGGACGCTTCTGCAGGTCAAGGTCGATGACCTTGCCGAGGCCGACGACATCTTCACGAAACTGATGGGCGACGTCGTCGAACCCCGTCGCGCCTTCATCCAGGAGAACGCGCTCAGTGTCGAGAACCTCGACTTCTGACCGCATCTTTCTCGCACAAATATCCCACGGGGGGGTGCGGGGGGGTGTGAAACTCCCCCGCTCCGACAGAAAAGCAGGCGCTACAGCACCAGCACATCCCCGCCCGCCGCAACCGCATCGCTTTCGTCATGCGTGACCATCAGGGCGGGGATCCCACGCTCTTTCAAGTGGCCGAAGACAAAGGTCCTTAGGTCCGCCCGCAGGGCGCTGTCCAGCCGCGCGAAGGGTTCGTCCAGCAGCAGCGCCTCAGGCTCCGCCAGCAGCGCGCGCATCAGCGCCGCCCGCGCCCGCTGGCCACCCGAGAGCGTCGCCGGATCGCGGTCGTGAAAGCCGGCCAGCCCCGCCTGCACCAGCGCCGCCTCGACCGCCGCCCGCCGGGCTGCCCTTCCCTTCACCGACCGCGCAAGGCCGAAGGCAAGGTTGTCCCCCACCGACAGATGCGGAAACAGATGCGCGTCCTGAAACAACAGCCCGACCCGACGCCGTTCTGCCGGAAGCCGGGTCAGGTCGCGCCCGTTCAACTCGATCCGCCCCATCACCCGGAACTCTGCCGCCAGATGCCCGCCGATGGCATCCAGCAGCGTGGACTTTCCCACGCCCGACGGGCCCATCACGCTCAGTACCGCGCCCGGGGCCACCAGGGCCGACACCGGCGGGAACAGCGCCGCACCCCCTCCGCGCGGGCTGATCGCCACCGTATCCAGCACCAGACTCATGCCGCGCGCATCCCGCGCCGGTTGCGCCACAGGATCGCTGGTACGGCCAGCGCCACCGCATAGGCCGCAAAGGGCAGTGCCGCCTGCAGCACGCCCAGAACCCCCACGACCCGCCGGTCCGAGCCCGAGGCCAAGGTCACCGCCTCGGTCGTCAGCGTCGAAATCCGCCCCCCACCAAGGAACAGCGTGGGCAGATAAAGCGCGACTGACACGGCAAAGCCCACCGCCGCCGCCGTGAGGACCGGGCGCATCAGGATCGGCAGTTTCACAGCCACCAGCCTCCGCCATGGCGAGGCGCCAAGCGCCGCCGCCGTCCGCACCAGCCCGGGGTCCAGCGCGCGCCAGGGGTCGGACAGCGCGATCATCACATAGGGAAAGACGAACAGCACATGCGCCCAGACCGTTGGCCACAGGCCCGCAGTCGCCCCCACGCGCAGGAGCGCGACGTTCAGCCCGTAGAGAAAGGCAATCTGCGGCACGATCAGAGGCAGGTAGACCAGCATTTCCGCCCATCCGGCCCGGCGACGTGACCCGCGATCCTCACCCTCCAGCCAGGCGATGGCAAGGGCCAGCGAGATCACCGTTGCGACCAGTCCGATGGACAGGGTGGTCAGCGCCACCTCGCCCCAACTGACCGACGGGGTCATCCAGCCCCTGAGGCTCCACCCCTCGGGCAGAAGGCGCGGCCAAGGCCAGCGAAAGGCGACGGACCAGAGGGCCAGCATCAGGCCCGAAAGCGCGGCCAGCCCGACCAGCCCCGCCGTCGCCCCTGCCGCCAGCCGCAGCCCCGGGGCCGAGACCACACCCCGCCCACCTCGCCGCAGCCAGACCCGCCCGAGCATCCCACCCGCCCGCGTCGCCAGAAGCCAGCCCGCAATCGCCCCCACCACCAGCCCCGCCAGCAACAGTGACCCTGCCGCCGCCGCGCGCAGGCTGCCTGCCTCGGCACCCTGGAACAGGCGGTTCACCGCGACGGCCAGCGTCGGCGGGTTCGACGGGCCAAGGATCAGCGCCACGTCCACCACCGTCAGCGAAAAGGCCAGCACCACAAAGATCGGCAGCCGCACAAGCGGGACCACCTGCGGCAGGATCACCTTGACCCAGACAAGCCCCGGCCCATAGCCAAGCGACCGCCCCGCCGCCATCAGCGACCGCACCGGCAGTTGTGCCAGCGCCGCCATCATCATCAAGATGAGGAACGGCACCTCCTTGACCAAAAGGCCAAGGATCAGCGCGATGCCCCAGGGGTCGCCCACCGTCGCGAGCGCGGGCGGCCTGTCCCACCCGATCAGGGGCGCCAACGCCCGCGCGATCCAGCCCGAGGGCGCCAGCAGAAACGCCATCCCGATCGCCAGCGCGGCATGTGGCGTAGCAAGGATTGGCGTCAGCCATCGTCCCCCCGCGGCCCCATCCCGCGAATACAGCGCCGCCACCGCGCCCGAGGCCAGCAGGACCGCCAGCGCGCTCGTGACAAACCCGGTGAGCAGCGTCATGCGCAGGCTGGTGGCAAAGCCCGGCATCGCCGCCAGATCACCAAATGCGCCGACGGCGGCCCGGGCGGTCTCGACCAGTCCGGCCGCGATGGGCAGTGCGATCAGCCCCAAGACGGCGGCCAGCACCACCGCCCGCAGGCCTCGCCCCTGCCCCGTCATTTGGTATAGCGCGCAGCCCATTCCTCGGTCAGGCGGGTCATCCAGCTGGCGTGGGGCTCCAGCAGCGTCGGCCCCAGATCCTCGAGCGTCGGCAGCGCGTCCGAGGTGGGCAGTGTGTCGAAGGCGGCCTTTGCGGCCTCATCCAGTTTCGTCGGATCCAGCACCGAGAAGCTGCCGAGCACGGTGATGTCCTGCATCCGCGCCTGCGTGGCGGGGTCGAGAAGGAAGTTCGCCACCACCTCGGCCCCTTCAGCATTGGCCGCATTGAAGGGGATCGCGACAAAGCTGATGTTGCCGATGGACCCGCCTTCGGGGACGAACACGCGCGCCGTCTCGGGGAACAGGCCGTCCGCGACAGATGCGGCGGTAGAGGCGGGGTCGAAGGACATCGCGATGTCGATCTCGCCATCCGCCAGCATCTGGTCCTGCACCGACTGGTTTTCCGGGA
>CAZVIS010000107.1:0-9044 GCA_964627355.1 uncultured Rhodobacterales bacterium | reverse complement strand
AAGCCCGGCACGGCAAAACCGCCGCGCAGAGCCGGTTCCAGCACTTGGGCCAGCGTCGCGCGGGTCATTTGAACTTGGCCACCATGTCCATGATGCCGGGGATCGTGTGCAGCTGATCGGCGTGGGTCGGCTGGAAGTATTGCTTCAGGCTACGCTGGCTGAGGCCGCCGAGAATGGTGAAGTAGTACATCTCGTACCCCGGCAGGACGCAGACCGGATGATAGCCCTTGTCGATCAGAAGGGTCGAGCGGTCCATGACATGGAACGCGTCGCCCGGTTCGTTGTCCACCCGTTGCAGCATCTGCAAGGCGGACCCGTGCGAGGGACGAAACCGGAAGTTGTAGGTCTCGTCATGCCGCGTCTCGTCGGGAAGGCGGTCGGTGTCGTGCTTGTGGCTGGGAAACCCGGACCAGCCGCCAGCGCCCACGGTGAAAAGCTCTGACACCAGCAGGCGGCCGACGCGGCCATGGTATTTGGTCCCGAGGATATGCTTGATCTTGCGGTGAGTCTTGGTGTCGTCCGAGCCGTACTGCACCTTGTCGATCTCGTCGGCGCGCACGGCAAAGGGTTCGAGCACCTGATCAAACTTCGCGCCTGCGATGAAGACCTCGGCCGTGTCGGACAGGCAGGTAAAGCGGGCCTCGGTGCCGGTGGGCACATAGACGCCCTCGGGCTCGCCATCCCAGACATCCGCCCCGCGCTGGCCGAGGTGGTCGTGGATCTGGCCCCCGACCTCGACCCGTAGGGTGCCGGTGGCAGGAACGATGCAGGTTTCATACCCCGGCACGGCATAGGCAAAGGCCTCTCCCCGCTTCAGCCGCACGATGTTGAAGTAGTTCAGCGGCACCAGCGGGTGATCCACATCGACGATGGGACGGTTCTGGTTGTCGTGCGGGGCAATATGCATCGGGCCCTCTCAGGCAATGGGGGGATCAGGTTGGGTTGCGAGGAAGGCATCGAGTTCGGCGGTATCGGGCATGGCAGGGGCACAGCCGACACGGGCCACGACCATCGCGGCGGTGGCCGATCCGCGCAGCACCGCCTGACGCAAGGGACGGCCTGCGGCCAGCGCGGCAAGAAAGCCGCCCATGAAGGCGTCGCCCGCGCCGGTCGGCTTTAGCGCGGTCGTGCGGTAGATGCCGGTCGCGATCTCGCCCTCCGGGGTCAGGGTGACGGCACCGCGTTCGCCCATCTTGTAGATGGCGATCGAGGCCCCGGCGGAGACGAGCGCGCGGGCCTTGGCCAGCCCGTCTTCCGGCCGCCCGGCAAGGAGGCCGAACTCCACATCATTGCCCACCACGATATCGCAGCGGCGCGCGGCGTCGAGGTTGACCGCCGTGGCCTCGTCCCGCGACGGCCAGGAATAGGGGCGATAGTCCACGTCCATCACCGTGACGACCCCCGCCACCCGCGCCGCATCAAGCGCGGCCAGCGTCGCCTGTCGCGACCCCGCCTCGGCAAGGGCCGTTCCGGTGACGACAAGGGCGCCGAAGGCGGCGAAGTCCACGGCGGCCGTGTCCTCGGGCCGCAGGGCAAGGTCGGCAGCGCCGTTGCGATAGATGATCGACTGGCAATCCTCGACCCGCGTCTCGACGACGGCCAGCGAGGTCCGACGCTCTCCACCGACGACGCTCACATGGGTCCGGTCGATGCCATAGCGGTCGAGGGCGGCGAGGCAGAACCGACCGACGGCATCGTCGGATACCCGGGTCAGAAGGGCCGCGTCGGCGCCCTGACGGGCAAGGGCGACGGCGATATTGGCTGCCGAACCGCCTAGGCGGGCGGCAAAGCCACTGGCCTCTTCGATGCGCGTCCCAGGCGGGTCGGCGTAGAGGTCCATTCCGGCACGGCCCAGAACAAGGAACCGGTTGCGGGCAAGGGTTCGCATCACACCCCCGACCGCTGCGGCGCGCGCCCGGCCTCCCAATCCTTGTGGGCCTGCACCACGCGGGGGCTGTCGGACACCTGGGGCGTGCCGACCTCCCACCAGGTGTGGCCCTGGGTCGTCCAGCCCTCGTAGGGATCGACTTGCATCACGATGACGCTGGTGCGCGAAGCGGCCTTGGCGCGACGGAACGCCTCGGCCAGTTCGGCAGGGGTGGCGACCGTTTCGGTAGCGGCCCCCATGGCGGCGGCATGGGCCGCGAAATCGACGGTGAAGGGCGCGGGAACCGTCGGGCAGTCCTTGATGAGGTTGTTGAAGCTTTCGTTGCCGGTGTTGTTCTGCAGCTTGCTGATGACGGCAAAGCCGCCGTTGTCGAGCACCAGAACGATGAGCTTCTTGCCCGTCAGGACCGAGGAATAGATGTCCGAGTTCATCAGCAGGTACGAGCCGTCGCCGCAGAAGACGATGGTGTCGCGTTCAGGCTCGACCTCGGACTGGGCGATGCGGGCCCCCCATCCGCCCGCAATCTCGTAGCCCATGCAGGAAAAGCCGAACTCGACATCCACGGTGCCAAGGCCAAGCGTCCGCCAGTTGGCCGTCACCTCGGCCGGAAGACCGCCTGCCGCTGCAACGACCCGGTCACGTGGGTCGCACAGCGCGTTCACCACCCCAATCGCCTGCGCATAGGAATTGGGGCGGTTGCCAGGGGCCGTGTTGGTGGCGACATAGGCATCCCAGTCGCGGCGGTGCTGGCGCGCAAGGGCCATCCAATCGGCAGGCGCCCGGTAGTCCCCCAAGGCCGCGCCAAGGGCCGCGAGCCCCATGCGCGCATCACCCACCACCGGCAAGGCAAGGTGCTTTGCCGCATCGTGCCGCCCGACGTTGAGGCAGATCAGGCGCGCGTCGCGGGCAAAGGCCGTCCAGGAACCGGTCGTGAAGTCCTGAAGCCGCGTGCCAACCGCCAGGATCACGTCGGCCTCTGCCGCGATGGCATTCGCGCTGTCCGAGCCGGTCACGCCGACCGGCCCGATGTTCAGCGGATCGTCCGCCAGAAGGTTCGCGCGACCGGCAATCGTCTCGATCACCGGGATGCCATGCGCGGTGGCGAAGGCGGCAAGTTCAGACGTGGCGCGGGAGTACTGGACACCCCCGCCTGCGATGATGACGGGGCGGCGGGCAGAGGCCAGAACGCGCGCCGCCGCCGCAACCTCGACCGCATCCGGGGACTGGCGGCGGATATGGTGAATGCGGCGGGCGAAGAAGGTGGCCGGATAATCCCAGGTCCAGCCCTGTACGTCCTGCGGAAGGCCAAGGAACGCCGGACCGCAATCCGCCGGGTCAAGCATCGTGGCAAGCGCCGCAGGCAGCGACTGCAGGATCTGCGCCGGATGGGTGATGCGGTCCCAGTATCGGCTGACCGCCCGGAAGGCGTCATTCAGCCCAAGGGCAGGGTTCCCGAAATGCTCCAACTGCTGCAGCACCGGATCGGGCAGGCGGGTCAAGAACGTGTCGCCGCACAGCATCAGCATGGGCAGCCGGTTGGCATGGGCCAGCGCCGCCGCCGTCAGCAGGTTCGCGGTGCCCGGCCCGGCACTCGCCGTGCAGAACATGAACCGCTGGCGCAGATGGTACTTGGCATAGGCAGCTGCCGCGAAGCCCATGCTTTGCTCGTTCTGGCCGCGGTAGAGCGGCATCTCGTCCCGCACGGCATAGAGCGCCTCACCGAGACAGGGCACGTTGCCATGGCCAAAGATGCCGAAACCGCCGCCACAGAGGCGCGTCTCGACCCCGTCGATCGTGATGTACTGGTTCAAGAGCCAGCGAACGATCGCCTGTGTCACGGTCAAACGGACCGTGCTATCCGATGCCTCGGTGTCGCCCATGCTAGCCCCCCTGCACCGCCCGCAACAAAGGCAGTTGCTTCCGGTCGGGAAGAAGTATAGGTGATTTGCAACCGGTTGCAACGTTGAATCCGGGTGTGGCGGCTTTGGGGTCTGGCGCGTGGCGGACATCGGGATCGGACTGGTTGGCGGGGGCTACATGGGCAAGGCGCATGCCGTCGCCTATGCCGCTGTGGGCGCGGTGTTCGACACCGCCTTGCGGCCCCGGCTGGAGGTGATCGCGGCGGCGACACCGGAGTCGGCGGCGCGCTATGCCAGGGCCTATGGCTTTGCCCGTGCTGCTGCCGACTGGCGCGATCTGGTGGCGGATCCCAAGGTTCAGGCGGTGGTGATCGCCTCGCCCCAGTCCACGCACCGCGCGATTGCCGAGGCTGCCTTTGCGGCTGGCAAGCCCGTGTTCTGCGAGAAGCCTCTGGGTGCCAGCCTCGAGGATGGGAAGGCCATGGTCGCGGCAGCCGAGGCCAGTGGCCTGACGAACATGATCGGCTTCAACTATGTCCGTACGCCTGCGACGCAGTTCGTCCGGCAGTTGCTGGCCGAGGGGGCGATTGGCCGGGTGACGTGGTTCCGGGGCGAGCATACCGAGGATTTCCTGGCGGATCCGTCGCTGCCCGCCACATGGCGCACGACGGGTCGGGCGACGGGCTGCATGGGGGATCTCTCGCCCCATCCGATCAACTGCATGCTGGCCCTGATGGGTCCTGTAGCCGAGCTTTCGGCAAGGATCGAGACGGTTCACGCCACCCGCCCCGGGCCACAAGGCCCTGTCGCGGTGGACAATGACGACCACGCCCAGATCATGCTGCGCTTTGCGCAGGGCGCCATGGGGCACCTCTACATCAGCCGCACGGCGACCGGGCGGAAGATGGGCTATGCGTATGAGATTCACGGGACAAAGGGCGCGATCCGCTTTGACCAGGAGGATCAGAATGCCGTCTGGCTGTACCGCGCCGAGGGGCCCGAGGCGACGCGAGGTTTCACGCGGATCCTGACGGGGCCTTACCATCCCGACTACCTCGCCTTCTGTCAGGGGCCGGGGCATGGCACCGGCTATCAGGACCAGATCATCATCGAGGCGCGGGATTTCCTGACCGCGATCCACACGAGGCAACCCGTCTGGCCCACCTTCCGCGACGGCCTTTCCGTCAGCCAGATCGTCGAGACGGCGTTCCAGTCATCGGACAGCGGACGGTGGCACCCCGTCCCCCACACATGAGGACCAAATGACCATCCGCATCGGCAATGCCCCCTGTTCGTGGGGCGTCGAGTTCGCCGCCGACCCGCGCAATCCGGCCTGGGAGACCGTTCTCGCCGAATGTGCGGGGGCAGGCTACAAGGGGATCGAGCTTGGCCCCATCGGCTTCATGCCGGAGGATCCGGCGGTGTTGGGCGAGGCGCTGGCGCGGCACGACCTGACCTTGATCGGGGGCGTGGTGTTCCGGGCGTTCCATGATCCCGCCGCCTGGGACGATGTGATGGACGCCTCGGTCCGCACCTGCAAGGCGCTGGTGGCCCACGGGGCGCGGCATCTGGTGCTGATCGATTCCATCTCTCCCCGCCGGGCGCCGACCGCCGGGCGGGCGGCTGAGGCCGAGCAGATGGATGCCGCCGAATGGACGGCCTTCCGCGACCGGATCGCGACGGTGGCGAGGATGGGGGCCGAGGAGTATGGGCTGACGGTGGGCATCCATGCCCATGCCGCAGGCTTCATCGACTTCGAGCCGGAGCTGGAGCGTCTGCTGTCCGAGGTGGACGAGCGCATCCTGAAGATCTGCTTCGACACCGGCCACCACTCCTATGCGGGCTTCGACCCCGTGGCCTTCATGCGCCGCAATATGGGGCGGATCAGCTACATGCACTTCAAGGACATCGATCCGGAGGTGAAAGCGCGGGCCATCGCCAACCGGACCGGGTTCTATGAGGCCTGCGGGCAGGGCATCTTCTGCAATCTCGGCAAGGGGGACGTGGACTTTCCGGCGGTGCGGCAGCTGCTGCTGGATGCGGGGTTCGAGGGCTGGTGCACGGTCGAGCAGGACTGCGATCCGACGCTCGATGTGCGGCCCATGGACGACGCGCGCGCCAACCGCGATTACCTGCATTCCATCGGATTCTGAGGGCGACATGACCAAACTGAGATGGGGCCTGATCGGCGGGGGCGAGGGCAGCCAGATCGGCCCGGCGCACCGTCTGGGCGCGCTGGCCGACGGGCATTTCGATCTGGTGGCGGGCGCGCTGGACCACCGGCCCGAGGCGGGGCGGGCCTATGCGATGCGCCTTGGCGTGGCCGAGGACCGCGCCTATGGCGACTGGCGCGAGATGCTGGCGGGCGAAAAGGGGCGGGCGGACCGGGTGGATCTGGTGACCGTCGCCACACCGAACGCGACGCATTACGAGATCGCCAAGGCGTTTCTGGAGGCCGGGATCCACGTCCTGTGCGAGAAGCCGATGACGGTGACGGTGGAGGAGGGCGAGGATCTGGTGCGAACCGCCGCCCGCATGGGCCGGGTCTGCGCAGTCAACTACTGCTATTCCGCCTATCCGATGATCCGGCAGGCCCGCGCGATGGTGCGGGCGGGGGAGATCGGGCGGGTGCGGCTGGTGGTGACAAGCTTTAGCCACGGCCACCATGGCGATGCGACCGATGCCAACAATCCCCGCGTCCGCTGGCGTTATGACCCCGCGCAGGCGGGTGTGTCGGGCCAGTTCGCCGATTGCGGCATCCACGCGCTGCACATGGCGAGCTTCATCTGCGATGACGAGGTGGAGCGCCTCAGCGCCGACTTCGCCTCGACCATCCCCTCGCGGGTGCTGGAGGATGACGCGATGGTCAACTTCCGGATGGGAAAGGGCACGGTCGGCAGGCTCTGGACCTCGTCGGTCGCCATCGGGCGGCAGCACGGGTTCGACATTCAGGTGTTCGGCGAGACCGGGGGCTTCCGCTGGGCCTCGGAACAGCCGAACCAGCTGGTCTATACGCCCGTGGGGGGCCGGACGCAGATCATGGAGAAGGGCGAGGGCGGGCTCTACGACGAGGCCAAGCGTCTGAGCCGGGTCGCCATCGCCCACCCCGAAGGATTCCCGATGGCCGTGGCCAACATCTATTGCGACCTCGCCGACACGATCCGGGGCACGGCGCGGGACGGGTTGCCGCAGGCTGCGTCGGGCGTGCGGTCCATAGCGGCGGTGCATGCGGCGGTCGCCTCGGCCAAGGCGGGCGGCACCTGGGTCGATGCCCGGCCGCCAATGTTCCGCTAGGGGCCGCTCGTCCAGCCCTTGCGGGCTGTCCTCGCTGCGGCGGCGCCCATAGCCCGGCGTCAGGGATGCGGCCTCAGGGTTCCGCGCTCGACGACGCTGCAGGCGAAGAGGCGCGCCTGCGGCGCAAGGTCAGGATCGTTGAGCGCGGCCACCACCATGTCGATGCTGGCCGCGATGATCTCGGCAATCGGCTGGCGCACCGTCGTCAGGTTGAAGTTGGCCCAGCGGGCCATCTCCATGTCGTTCAGCCCGATGATCCCGACATCGCCCGGAACGTCCAGACCGGCATCGGCCAGCGCGCTGAGCGCACCGATCGACAGCACGTCGTCGCCACAGAAATAGGCCTCGGCCGGAGGCCCTAGGGCGAGGAGGCGCTGCATCTCGGCCCGCCCCGCGTCAAAGGAATAGGCCGTGGCGAAGCTTTCCGTCACATGGACGCCGTACCGCTGCCCCGCGACCTCGCGGAAGCCCGCATGACGGTCCTGCGTCGATGTGGCAGAAGGAGGCCCGCCCAGAAAACCGATCCTGCGATACCCCCGGTCCAGCAGCGTCATTGTGGCAAGCCGCCCTGCAGCCACGTTGTCGATGCCGACGGTGTTGACCTCGGGCCGCGGAGACCAGCGTCCGAAGGTGTGCACCACGGGCAGTCCGACCTGCAGGAACAGCCGCGCGAACTCGGTCGGCACGGTCGAACTTGCCAGAACGACGCCATCCACCGAATAGCGCCGCAACAGCCGGACCGCGTCATCCACCGCCATCTCGCCCGAAAGGTTGACGAGGAGCGGCCGCAGGCCCCGGTCCTGCAGGCCGCGCGTGAACTGGTCGAACACCTCGAGAAACACCGGGTTGTGGAAGTTGTTCGAGACAAGGCCGATCATCTGCGTCCGCCCGGTCGTAAGGGCCGAGGCAAGGGCGGACGGGCTGTAGCCAAGCGCACCCGCAGCCTCGGCAATCGCCGCGCGCTTGGCGGCCGAGACGGAGGCGCCGGGCGTAAAGGCGCGCGAGACGGCTGACGCCGATACCCCCGCCCGCGCCGCGACCTGCCGCAGGGTGACAGACGCTGTCCGTCTTGGGGTACCGCTTTCCTCGCCCACAACCGCCTCGATCCTGTTCCGGTCGCAATCGCCTTAGGCGACGCACGGGCCTTGCGTCCAGCCTGAACTGCGTCACGATGCCTGACGTGAAAGGTGCGGTTCCGCGCCACAGGACGGTTTGGCGGTCCGGTCTCTCCACTTTCCCGAGGCTGGGCCCTATCCTGCCGCGGGCGCAACAAAGGGGAAGGACGGGCGGTGAAGATCGACCATCACGCGGATCCAGGCATGGAGGGCGGGCATCGGGCGATCCGCGCGGTCGCCGCCATGACTGTGACGCGGGCTGCCGCTGCATGGCGCCTGCTGGGCCGGAAATGATCCGGCCCTTTCCGGTTTTCAGCCCCATGGCCGAGCACAGCCTGCTGGTCGAGTTCGGTGACCGCATAAAGGCCGATCTGCAGGAAAGGGTGCGTGCGCTGGATGCCGGCCTCGCCGCCAGCCCCTTCACAGGGTTTCTCGAGGCTGTGCCGGCCTTTGCCAGCCTTCTGGTCCGGTTTGACCCGCTTGTCACAGACCACGGGCGGGCCGAGGCGCAGCTGCGGGCCCTGCTGGAACTGCCGCTTACAGCGTTGCGGCCAAGCACGCCGCGCGAAGTTGAGGTATGCTATGACCCGGCCCATGCGCCCGACCTTGCGGCGGTGGCCGCCGCGATGGGCCTGACGCCCGAGGCGGTGGTGGCTGCGCATCTGGCGGGGGATTATGCGGTGGCGATGTATGGCTTTGCCCCCGGATATGCCTATCTGTCCGGTGTGCCCGAGGCGATCCGCTTGCCGCGCAAGCCCGCCCCCGTGCGGGACGTCCCGGCGGGCAGCGTGCTGATTGCGGGGCAACAATGCCTGGTCTCGACCCTGACCATGCCGACAGGCTGGTGGGTGATCGGACGGTCGCCCACCCGGATCCTGACCGAGACCG
>CAZVIS010000106.1:7053-9049 GCA_964627355.1 uncultured Rhodobacterales bacterium | reverse complement strand
TGGCCTCGGCCAGCGAGGCCTCGGCGGGGGACGAGTTCCTCGTCTCGCGGTATGCCTATGATGCCATCGCCGCCGACCCCGAACCCTTTGCCGCCTTGCGTGACGCGCTGACCGACGGGCCCTTCGTGGACATGCAGAAGCTCTATGTCGGGCGGGGCCGTGGTGCGCCGCCCGAACCGGTGGCCGATTTCGAGGCGATCCTTGCGGAGACCGTTGAGGAATAGGCCTAGCGGAGAACCGCGACAGCGACCCTGGCGCCAGCAGGCACATACGGTGACATGTTTTTCAGCATCGCCGGAATAGATGCCGTTCTGGGCCGTTCTTGGCTCAGAGCGACAGAATGAGGTCCGGTGTGACAGATGCCTTCAGGCGAGAGCTGGTTTCCCTTGTGCCAAGGCTGCGGCGCTTTGCGCGGAGCCTTGTGGGCAACGTGCAGGATGCCGACGATCTGGTGCAGTCTGCCTGCGAAAAGGCGTTGCGCAATGCTGATCAGTTCCGGGCCGGCACACGGATGGACAGCTGGATGTACCGGATCATCCAGAACCAGTGGCTGGATGACCGTCGCCGCGACCGCACCCGGGGGACTGCGATCGACCCCGATGACGCCTACCTGAGTGATGAGGGCCGCGCCGCCCAACTGCCCGAGGATCGCATGATGCTGGCGCAGGTGCGCACCGCAATGGGGTCCCTGCCACAGGGCCAGCGCGAGGTGCTGGCGCTCGTCGCGATCGAGGGGCTGAGCTACAAGGAAACCGCCGAGGTGCTGGACGTTCCCGTGGGCACCGTGATGAGCCGCCTGTCCCGCGCCCGAGAGGCGCTGTTGCCGAAACTTGGTTTGAGTGAAGGACGTCGCCAATGACCCGACCGACCGTGATGGACAAGGACCGTCTGGCCGCCTTTGTGGACGGCGAGATGTCGCCGGAAGAAGCAGCCGCAGTGGTCATGCATCTGGCCGACAACCCCGAGGACCAGTCCTATGTCGATGATCTGATGGCGGCGAATGCGGCCTTGGCGCAGGCCTTCGCGAGCCCGATGGAGGAACCGGTGCCGACGGTGCTGCGCAACCTGATCCTGCAGCCGGACGCAGGTTACGGCACGGACAATGTGGTTCCTTTGCGCGCAACGCTGCGGGCTTCCATGCGGTTGCCCCGGGTGGGCATGGTCGCTGGGGGCGCGCTGGCCGCGGGGTTGGCCCTCGCGGTATTTCTTCCCGCGTCGGGTGGGCTTGACTTGGCGCCGGGTCCCCTGGCCGCGGGCAGCCCCCTTTACGACGTTCTTGTATCGCAGCCTGCTGGCGAGGTCCGCTCCTTGCAGGATGGCGCGACAGCGATGGTGCTGGCCTCATTGCCGACCCCGGACGGATTCTGCCGCGAAGTCGAAGTTATCGACACCGATGCCCAAAGCGTGCAGGCCGCATTGGCCTGCACCGACGGGGCAGGCTGGACGGTCGCGGTGGTGATCGCCGAAAGCCTGGCGGATGCCGAAGCCGCCGACGGATTTGGTACGGCCAGCGGTGACGAGGCGCAGAGTTTCGAACCCTTCCTCGACCGCGTCGGGGCGGGAGCAAGCCTCAGCCCCGAGGAAGAGGCGGCAGCGATCGCCCGCGGTTGGGTCAATTAGCCACCGTTCGCGATCGTCCGATTTGGCGTCAGTGCGGGCCGTCCGGGATGCCGGACGGCCTTTCCGTTTTGTGGGACGTGGTTTGGCGACTCCGCCGCGAAGGAAGCGAAACCCGGTTCTTGAGCGGAATAAAGGTCGGTCTTCCGCGTTATTCAGACATAGCAACCCAGGCCAGACGGCCGCAGATCAAGGGATAACCAGATGAAGCTCTTCCAGAAACTTGCGACCGCCACTGTCGTCATGACCACAGCGCTGGTACCTGCCCTGGCACAGGCCGCGACCTTTCGCGTGACGTTGCCCTCGCAACTGACCTTCCAGGATGCAGAGCAGGTCGAGCAGGTCTTCTTCAAGGCGAAGAAGCAGAAGGGCACTGCCT
>CAZVIS010000106.1:0-6953 GCA_964627355.1 uncultured Rhodobacterales bacterium | reverse complement strand
TCCAACAGCTCGAGCAACTCTTCTTCCAACAGCTCGGACAACTCGTCTTCCAACAGCTCGTCGGACAGCGACAACGACTGATCGCGCACGCCATGCACTGCCTCGACCGGCCCTTGCGGGCCGGTTTTCGTTTGGCGCATTGGTCCCATGCGGTTCGGGAACCTGTTCGAGCAAACAGAGTACGGGATGGGTCGTCGCGTCGAGCGTCCGCGTCGCCGCCTTTTGCAGCGTCAGCGCTTGGCGCGTGCCGTGGTCCGGTACCAGCCTTCCGAGGCCTGCGTGTTGCGCAACACCTTCTGGCGCGTCGCGGCTTCGTCCTCCGTTTCAGCGCGGATCTCGGCGGCGATTTCGGCGCTGTCACGGCGGAAGGGGATGACCTGGATCAACGGAGAGCCCTTCTCGATCACATGCATCCCGTCCTCGCCGACGGCAAAGAACGGGAAGTGGATCGGGGATCGGTAGGTATCCGTGTCCACGATGCCCGCGACCACCTCGAACACGCCGTTCGGGCGGTTCAGGGGCTGCACGAACAGGCAGCTCCAGCCGGGCGGCGTGGCGACTGTCCAGAAGTTGTGGAACTTGCAGGGTGGGCGTGCACCGAACGGGTTGCCGCTGACCTGATGCGCACCGTGGTTCGAGACGAGCGTTCGGTCGAAATCCCATCCCGCATCGACCCGCGTTCCGCTTTCGCTGATTTCCAGCCTGACGGTGGCGGGCAAGGTGATGATCCAGCCGGTCGTCATTGCGTCGAGGAATGGCATGCAGCGCTTGACCGTCAGGCCGGTGTTGTTCAGGCCCGTCACGGCCTCGTCCACCGCAGGCAGCTTGCGGAACCATTCGGGCAGATAGGCCTTGGCCGGGACAGGAGGGGCGATGACACCGTGATCGCCGGGTTCGCAGGTGAAGGTGATCTTGGGGGCAGGGCGAAGGCGCAGCATGGGTTCTCCGTGACGTAGGGCAGGGGAAGGCTGGGTCTGTGGCGGGCATCGGGTGGACCGCGAGGCAGTCATGGGGCGCGCTGTGCCGCGTGCCCGCGAAGCGGCACGCAACGTCCCGAGCTCATCTCACAGGGCGATGCGGGCGAGGATCGATCATCGGCGGCGACGCCCCCTACTCTACAGGCGCAGCCGGCGACGCCGGCGCGCAGAGGGAGTCCAGTGCAAGAAGGCCCGCGCCGTACACCTCGTCCGGCCCGGGCGCGCCAAGATCACGCACCAGCCCGCGCATCTGCATGGCCAGGGTTTCGGGCGGCACGTCGGGAACGCGTGAGGCAAGAACGGCCGCCACAGCCGTGGCAAAGGGCACGGCAAAGGATGTGCCGGTCTTGGGTTTGACCCCCCGGATCGACGTGGCACTCCACACCTCGACCCCCGGTGCGGCGAGGTCGAGATGGTCGCCGCGCTGTGCCCGCCGGTACACCTGCCCGCGCTGGTCAACGGCCGTGACGGCCAGCACCATGGGATAGCCCGCCGGATAGGCCACCTCGGCCGTCGGTCCGCCATTGCCTGCCGCCGCGAGGACCAGTGCCCCGCCCGGCTGGGACAGCCGTGCCAGGGTCGCCTCCAACGCCACATTCGGCGGTCCGGCAAGCGACAGATTGATCACCTTGACCCCGCGGACCGCCAGCAGGTCCAGCGCCTTGACCAGCGAGGCGACCGAGGCACGTTCGTCCCCCCCCGTGCGACCAAAGATGTCGACCGCGATCACCTGTGCCTCAGGGATCAGTCCCGGCGCGCGGTCCGGTGTCTGGCCAACCAGCAAGGCTGCGACCGCCGTGCCATGGACGGCGGCCGAGGGATCGACGTCTTCGGCCACCAGCCGCAGCACCTCGATCCTGGCGCCAAGCAGATTTTCATGCGCAGCGTTCACGCCGGTGTCGATCACGCCAACCGTCACCGTAACCTGACACTGTGGCGACAGACTGCGCAGTCTGGGCCAGCCGATCAGGTCCAGTGCAGCACAGTTGAAATGCGTGCACCGTTCCACGCTGTCCAGATCGAACCGCGTCGAAACCTGGCCTGCAGCGGGTGTGATGCTGCCTTCCTCACTTCGGTAGTAGTGATTGAAATCGCCGGTGCTGCCGGTCGGCACGGCGCGGACCCTGGCCCGCGCCTGTTCCAGGGTCAATCCCGGCGGCACGCGCAACCGATGCAGCACCACCGCCACTTCGGCCAGTTCGACGCGCTCGATCACGGCGAAGCCTTCTGATTGCAAGGTGGCAAGATCGGCGTTCGACAGGTCGGTCACCACAAGCTCGCCCACAGCGAAGACGGGCGGCGGCGCTGCTTCGGGCAGACGGGTGCGCGCCGGGCCCCGCTCGGGCGTCAGACCGTCACCGCGACCACGGTTGGTCCTGCCCTGACCCCCTCCTTCGGTTCCTCCGGCGCCTACGCTTGTGCCGTCGTCATCGTCATCGTCGTCAGTGTCGTCCCCGCCGTCATCCCCGCCGTCATCCCCGCCACCGGCGCTGTCCCCGGCATCATCGTCCCCGGCATCATCGCCGTCGTCGTCCCCGTCATCGTCCTGCGCATAGGCCGCCCCGCCAGCCGACCACAGAGTGTGACCGACATCGACGGACACAAAGGCGGCCACAAGAACGGCCAACCACATCGGGCGTGCCGTCACTCTCCAGGTCTGAAGTTCCATGAGGCCACTCCGTTCAACTGTGCTTTGGCTTTGCGTCGGCTGCTCCGTCCGCAAGGGACGATCACCGGGTACAACGGACCATTCAAGAGATCATTCCGTCCATCTGCAGTTCCGGGGTCGCGGCGTCAGGCGGGAGCGATCCCGGGCTTGGGATCGGCTTCGACGGCAAAGCCGGACGCAGGGTCCGCCGGGCAGGGTCCAGCCACCATTTGGATCCCTGCGTCGTCCGGGCCGCCAAGGTCGCGCGTGGACCGATGCCTTATCCTTTGCGGCCACGCGTTGCTGCGACCTGGACGAAACCCAAGAGCGCCGCCGCATAGTGGGTTGCGTGGTAGAACACGGAAACCAGCGCGAAGCCCGGCCCGCCCTGGCGGGCAAGAAGGCGCAGGAAACGGGCATTGATCGCCAGGAACAATGCGAGGGCAGCGGCAGCCAGCCAAAGACTGTGCGGCAGAACCGGTACCAGCAGCAAAGAGCCGACAAGCAACGCCACAGCGGCCGCGCTTGTCTGATGTGTCTGCGACAGGTTCAGATCGCCGGTCCGGGCGCGCCGCCGTTGCAACAGGCGGCTCCAAGGAACCGCACGCCCCTTCCAGTCGGTCCGGAACATGCTGCCAAGGGTCCAGTCCTTGAGGTGCTTGCACAGGAGCGTGGCATCAAGCCGAATGCGCCCGCCCCGCTCGACCAGCTTCATGCCAAATTCGACATCCTCGATGTTCTCCCAGGCGGGATCGAGACCACCCGCTTCGTCAAAGGCCCTACGACGCACCGCGCCAAAGCCGGTCCAGAAGGTCGCCGCCTCGGGGTTGCCCGTCTGGTGCACAAAATGGTGCAGCAGGTTGCGATAGCGGCTGACCCATCGGGGTGCGGCCGGGGCATCGTCATAGGATCCGATCAGGGCAACATAGCCGGGCTCTTCCCGGAAGAACCGCAGGATGTGGTCACGCGCGCCAGGATGGACGACAACATCGGCGTCGACAAAGACGATGACGTCCGACTGCGTGGCGCGGACACCCGCGTTCCGGGCCCGGGCGGGGCGCAATGCGACGTCATGGCGCAAGACACGCACGCCGATCGCCCGCGCGACATCGCCTGTCCCGTCGCGCGACCCGTCATCGACCACCAGAACCTCGTCGCGACCGAACCCGGCGCCAAACAGGCCGTCCAGACATTGCGCGAGTTCGGCCGCAGCCTGATGGGCCGGCACAACCACCATCAGGGACGGCTCCTTTGGCGAAGCGTCGCGTGTCATTCGGCAGGCTCCTTCGACCGGTACAGAAGCTGCAGCAGGGCGCGCCGCGCCGGACGCTCGGCCAGCCATGCGGCAAGGGCCAGCAGCAGCAGCGCCCCACCGACCACCTGCGGTGCCAGCGCGCCCGCGGCCCCAGCCAGCAGCGCGCCGACCGCCATCGACATCGAACAGGCCGCCCACCATGTCACGCCGAAAAACCGGCGCCGATGCCACAGCACCAGAAGGGACAGCAGGTTTACTCCCGCTTGCACCGCCAGCATGGCCAGGGCGGCCCCAAGTGCACCGTATCGCGGTGCCAGCCACAGGATCAGCAGAACCAGCGCGGCAAGCGAAAGGACACGGATCGCCGCCGACCATGCAACTTCGCCGCTCATGGAAAGGACGCTTGAATGCATGCCCGTTCCTGCATTCATCACATGGACTGCGGCCAGCACCAGAAGCGGGGCGCAAGCGCTTTCATAGGGGCCGAATAGGCCCAGCAAAGGCAGCGCCAACATGGACAGGATGCCCGAGCCCACCAGCGCGAATACCGTCCCCCCCAGCCGCAGTGCGTGATATTCCTCGCCCAGGGCGGCTTCGGCGCGGTCGCGCAGGTGGCGGCGGACGCGCGGGGTGAAGGTCGGCTTGAGCGCCATGCGCCCCAAGTCTATGGCCCCGGCCAGCCGCCCCGCAATTGTGTAGTCCGCCGTGATCGCCCCTGTGGTCAGCAGTCCGAGAAGCAGAACATCGAGGTACCGCATTCCCGCGATGGTCAGATTCTGGAATGCGAAAAGCGCGCCGTTGCGGAAGTCGCTGCCGGTCAGGCGACGAGGGAGGCGCCGCTGCGGCCTGGGGCAGAGCCAGGCTGCGACCACGAGCAACGGCAGGGACGCGCCCAGCACAACGGAGACAGCAATCCCCTCCGCTCCGGTTGCAAACAGGAAGGCCACTCCGATGCATCCTGCCCGGGCGATGTCAGACAGGCCCGGCAGGATCATCGCAGGCGCGGTCTGATGATTGGCCTGAAGCCAGCCTTGTACAAGCAAGCTCAGCGTACAGGGAAGAACGGCAAGCGCCAGCGCCGGCAGCCAGAAGGCGAGGTCGGGCAGCGCGCCCGCCCGCACCAGTGGACCGGCCGCCACGGCCAGCAAAAGCGCAACAAGAACCGACGCCACCCCGACGGCAATGGCCGCACGCCAGAACAGACCGCTGCCCCGGAGTACGCCTGATGATCCGCCGGTCCCCGCGATGCGCAGCAGGATCGCACGGTCCAGTCCCATCGTCGCCACGATCGCCGACAGAAACACCGCGTTCACCGCGACGGAATACGCTCCGAACATGTCCTTGGTCAGGATCTGGTTCAAGCACCAAAGCGCCGCAAAGCCGGCCAGCACGCTCAGCCCTGTGCTGGCCACCATGGCAAGTGCACCCGCGTTGTAACCGGGGAAGGTCGGCTTCACGGTGATTTCCGTTCCTCACAGGCCAACGGCAAGAAGCGCCGCCTGTCCGCCTGGTTCAGTTCGTTGGTCCGGTCGATCTCGTGCGCGGCCAAGGCATCGCGCGCGCCGCCGATCCCTGCCGCAAAGCCGACGGCCTGCCCGATGGCGTCAAAATTCAGACCATAAAGCACCGCCCATCCCCATCGAAGCTCGCTGGCTCCTGGATGGTTGCCGAAGATCACTCTTCGCATCTTGATGTAGCGCACGAACGGAATGGCAGGGGCCCCAAGGATGTAAAGCAGACGGCGGGGCAGACCCCACCCTTCGGATGTCCAACGCAGGGATGCAGCCAGACGACCGCCATTGAGCCGCAGCACCGCGCAATCGCGCCAGCGCGACGCATTGAGGTGGCGTATTCGCGCGGTTGGGGCAAATGCGAAGGCGCCGCCTTGCGCCCTTAGGCGCAGCTAAAATACGGATTCGCGATTGAACAGCCTCCAAACCTCTGGCCCTAGGGTCGTCAGGGCCGCCCGTCGGTACGTGCAATCATGCAACTGAATCCAATCGATCCGCCCAGCCCTGACCTTCGGATGCCAGGCTCCTAGGGCAATCAGCAACACGCTCCAGCTCATCCCGGACTGTGGATTGGCGTTCAGGAAAGCGGACCCGGCTGCAACGACATCCGGGTCTTCAAAGGCGCGCAGCACGGTTTCGGCCCACTCTGGCTCGGGGAAGGCGTGATCCTCGATCGAGGCGACAAAAGGCGCACTTCCTTGAAGGATCTCACGACCCGCGGCGAAATCGACATTTGGGATAGAGTCGACGTGGATAGCATGAAAGCTGTGCAGGTTGCCCGTCAGCCGGAAGACACGTCGTTCGACCTGTTCTGCCGGGTCTGGCGTTACGGCGATCACCTCGATGCGTGGGCCGATCGTCTGGGCTGCGATCGAGGTCAAGGTGCGGTCCAATTTTGCGCCGCCCGCAGCGCAGACGATGACCACGGTCAGGTCCGGCGACCCCACGTGGGGCAATTCCTTCTGATGGCTGCGTTCCACGTTGCGATTCCTTTCAAAAGCGTCGGGTTTCATCACGATCCGCCCGGGATGGCGCAACTGCGTGCGGCAAGCTCGGGCGACCTCCCGCCGAGCAGGGACCGCTTGGGCCCGGACTTGTGCGGCGAGGTGCAACGGTCACATCGCGTGCGGCGTTCTATCGAGGGCATCATTTGGCGGCCTGATGGTCCGCCGGCTCCAAATTGCGGAGCGGCGTCTGGAGGAGGTGGCGTCCCGAACTGACTGCAACCTCGACAAGCTGCAGCGCGCGAAACCCATCGTTCAGGTCGGGCGATCCCGCTTGACCGCCCTTCGCGGCCCCGACAAACGCGGCAAGTGCAGGGGCGAACGACGGTTCTTGCGCGGTGCGGCGCAAAAGGCGGGATGGGGACAGCGCCGAAAGATGCTGCCCGACCTGCGCCAGTCGGGTGAAGCGGTGCGGCGGACGATCTACGGGGCGTGGCACAGTGTCGGCCAGATCGACCGTCAGATGCCCGGCGTCGCCCAGAATGTCGATGCGGCGCGCGCTCTGTCCTGTCGTCTGTCCGACGCAGATGTTCTCCGGGCCGCCGTGGGCGGGCCGGC
>CAZVIS010000105.1:0-9054 GCA_964627355.1 uncultured Rhodobacterales bacterium | reverse complement strand
ATTACGAGACCGCCCACGCCGCCTGGAAGGCCGAGGCGCAGCGCACCGTCGATGATGCCCACATGCGCTACTTCATCGCGCACCTTTACCGGCTGCGCGACGAAGGTCAGCCCGCCTCGCCGACCGAGGAACTGGGGGCCTGACCCCGGCACGCCATGTCCTTTTCGCCTGGCCTGACGCTTTTCGCGCTGCGCCACCGTGGAACGCGGGCGACCTGGTCCCCGCTTGGCCCGCGACCCGAGGGCCGCGTGATCTGGCTGCATGCCTCGCAGGCGGATACGGTGGCACCGCTGCTGGTGCTTGCCCGCCGCCTGATCGCAGAGGACGGCGTGGCCGTCGCCCTCACTGCCGATGCGCCTCCGCCTCCGGCGCCCGGGCTTTTCACAGCCCCCGCGCCGCCGGAGATGCCGGCAGATGCCCGCGCCTTTCTCGATCACTGGAGGCCCGCTGTCGGGGTGCTTGCGGACGGTGTCCTGCCGCCCGCCCTGATCCACGAAGCCACTGCCCGCGGTATCCCGCTGATCATGATCGATGCGCGCGGGCCGCAACTGCCGCGCAGCGTCAGGGGGTGGTATCCGGGCCTGACCTCGGCGCTGCTGTCCCGCCTGCACCGGATCATGGCTGTCGATGAACCCGCCGCGCGCCTGTTTCGCCGGGCGGGGGCAAGACAGGGGGCGCTGAGCGTGGCGGGCCGGATGGAACACCCGCCTTCTGCCCTGCCCGCAAACGAGGCAGAGCGTGCAGCGCTCTCTCGCCTTCTGGCAACACGGCCGGTCTGGCTTGCCTGTCACCTTCCCGAGGGCGAAGAAGGCCTGGTGATCGACGCGCACCGGTCGGTCCTGCGGTTGGCGCATCGCTTGCTTCTGATCGTCGTGCCAGAGGACCCGTCCCGCGCGCCCGCCCTGGCCGAGCGGATGGCAGGGGTCGAGGGCTGGATGGTTGCCCGCCGCAGCGCCGACGAAGAGCCGGAACCAGACGTGCAGGTCTATATCGCCGACAGTCCGGGCGAATTGGGCTTGTGGTATCGTCTGGCCCCGGTGACCTATCTTGGCGGCAGCCTGTCGACCGGGGGCTGCCGCGGCGATCCGCTACCCGCGGCAGCGGTGGGGTCGGCGCTTGTGCACGGGCCGCGCAGCGGGGCCTTTGGTGCCGCAATCGGACGGCTGGCGGCCGTCCAGGCGACGGCGCTGGTCGGATCTGGCGCCGATCTGGCAGAAACGCTTGGCGAACTGCTTGCGCCCGACCGTGCCGCCCGGCTGGCCCAGGCCGCCTGGCTGGTGACAACCGAGGGGGCAGATGTGACAAACCGCGTTCTCGCCCTGATCCGGTCGCTGACCACGGAGCGTTCCTAATGCGCCCGCCCGCCTTCTGGTCCAACCCGCCCGGGCGCCCGGGGCTGCAGGCGCGGCTTCTGTCGCCACTCGGCTGGCTTTACGCCCATGCGACCGCACGGCGGCTGGCGCGGGGGGGGCCAGGCTACCGCGCCGGCGTCCCCGTCATCTGCGTGGGCAACCTTTCGGTCGGGGGCACCGGCAAGACGCCCACCGTGATCGCGCTGGTACAGCGGCTGGCGGCGCGGGGAGTCGCGGTCGCGGTGGTCTCGCGCGGCTATGGCGGGCGGCTTGCAGGCCCCACGCAGGTTGACGCGGCTCGCCACGACGCGGCCGACGTCGGAGACGAGCCCCTTCTGCTCTCCGCCTTCGCGCCCACCTTCGTCGCCCGCGACCGGGCCGCAGGCGTGCGGATGGCCGAGACTTCGGGCGCCCGCGCAATCCTGCTTGACGACGGGTTCCAGAACCCCACCGTCGCCAAGGACCTGTCGCTGGTCGTGATCGATGCCGCGCAAGGCTTTGGCAATGGTCTTTGCCTGCCCGCCGGCCCCCTGCGAGAGCCTGTGGCCAAGGGCCTTTCCCGAGCCGGGCTGACCCTTGCGATCGGTCCGCCCGCCGCCCAGGCGAAATTCCTTTCCCGCTGGGGTCACAGGCTGAACCGGCCCCACCTGACCGGCGCACTCGAACCCCTCGCCACCGGCATGGACTGGACGGACCTGCGCGCCCTCGCGTTCGCGGGCATCGGCGATCCCGCCCGCTTCTTCGCAACGTTGGCAGCGCAGGGGGCCGACGTTGTCCGGACGGTCCCCCTCGACGATCACCAACCTCTGTCCGAAGCCGTTCTGACCCGTCTCGACGGCGAGGCACGCGCCCTGGGCCTGCAGCTTGTCACGACCGAAAAGGACGCGGCCCGACTTCCCGCCGCGTGGCGGTCGCGTGTCCTGGTCCTTCCCGTCCGGCTGCGGATCGACACGCCTGCGCCGCTGGACGCGTGCTTCAACGGCCTTGGTCTCTGACCGACACGCCGGACCCAGGGCCATCTTTCTTTGCCAAGGTTCCGGTGGCGGGTCAGCGATGACCGCGACGCAATGGCCAGAAAGCCCCCCTTGAAGCGCCCGCCGCAAGCGTTAATGTCACTCGCACCTCGGGGTGCCCGGCAACGGGCTGAGATGCTGCAAGGCGAACCCGTCGAACCTGAACCGGTTAGGACCGGCGGAGGGAAGGTGCATGGAATGCCTCCAGCCCGACTCCGCCCGTCGCATATGGAGGATGACATGAGAACTCTCTGTGCTGCGGGTTGTCTGATGCTTGCCACGACGGCACATGCGGACACCCCCGTGCTTACAGTGCTGACCTACGACAGCTTCGTCAGCGAATGGGGCCCCGGCCCCGCCATCGAAAAAGCGTTCGAGGCGGTGTGCGCCTGCGACCTGCAATTTGTTGGCGCGGGTGACGGCGCGGCCCTGCTGGCGCGCGTGCAGTTGGAAGGTACGGCGTCCGACGCCGACGTCGTCCTTGGCCTCGACACCAGCCTCACCGCACAGGCCGCCGCCACCGGCCTCTTTGCCCCCCACGGGGCCACCGGCACCTTCGACCTGCCCGTCCCCTTCGCCGACCCCCTTTTCCTGCCCTATGACTGGGGCTGGTTCGCCTTTGTGCACGACACCACCCGCCTCGCCACGCCCCCTGACAGCTTCGAGGCGCTGACTGCCTCGGACGTGAAGATCGTCATCCAGGACCCCCGCTCCTCCACCCCCGGCCTCGGCCTGCTTCTCTGGGTGCAGGTGGCTTACGGGGACCGGGCGGGCGAAATCTGGCAGGGCCTTGCGGACAACATCGTCACCGTGACCCCGGGCTGGTCCGAGGCCTACGGCCTGTTCCTGGAAGGCGAGGCTGACATGGTCCTCTCCTACACCACCTCGCCCACCTACCACCTGATCGCCGAGGGTGATGCCACCAAGGCCGCCGCCGCCTTCACCGAAGGCCACTACCTGCAGGTCGAGGTCGCGGGGAAACTCGCCGCGACCGACCAGCCCGCCCTTGCCGACCAGTTCCTCGCCTTCATGGGGACGGAAGGTTTCCAGTCCGTGATCCCCACCACAAACTGGATGTACCCCGCCCGAACCCCCTCTGCCGGGTTGCCCGAAGGGTTCGACAAGGCTCTGCGCCCCGCAAAATCCCTGTTGATGACGCCGGAGGAGGCTTTGGCCGCCCGAGGCCCGGCGCTCGAGACATGGCGCGCGGCGCTCTCGCGGTAGGCGCGGCGCTTCTGGCGCTGACGCTGATGCCCGTGGTGGCGCTGGTGGGGCAGGCGGGGTTGAACCTCCGCCTGTCCCCCGGCGATGTCGCGGCGATCCGCTTCACTGTGATCCAAGCCGCCCTCTCCGCCATGCTGTCGGTGGCCTTCGCCGTCCCGGTCGCCCGCGCCCTCGCCCGGCGCCGCTTCCCCGGGCGCGGCCTGATGATCGCCGCCCTCGGCGCGCCCTTCATCCTTCCGGTGATCGTTGCCGTCATGGGCCTTCTTGCGGTCTTCGGCCGCGCCGGATGGCTCAACGCCGCCCTTGCCACCCTCGACCTTCCCCCTGTCTCGATCTACGGCCTCCACGGCGTCGTCCTCGCGCACGTCTTCTTCAACCTCCCCCTCGCCGTCCGCCTGATCCTGATGGGCTGGCAAGCCATCCCGGCCGAGCGGTTCCGCCTCGCCCAGTCCCTCGGCTTCACCCCCCGGGACACGTTCCGCCATCTCGAAGCCCCCATGCTCCGCACCGTCCTGACCGGGGCCACCCTCCTCATCTTCACCCTCTGCCTGACCAGCTTCGCCGTGGCCCTCACCCTCGGCGGCGGCCCCCGCGCCACGACGGTGGAACTCGCGATCTACCAGGCCCTGCGCTTCGACTTCGACCTCGCCGCCGCCGCGCGCCTTGCATTGGTCCAGTTCGCCCTCTGCACAGCGGCCTTCCTCGTCGCCACCCGCCTCACCCTCCCCCCCATGTTCGGCACCGGCCTCGACCGGACCGGCGGCCCCGAGGGCCCGCAAGGCTGGCGCCGCACCGCCGACGCGGCCCTCCTCCTGACGGCCGCCCTCTTCATCGCCCTCCCCCTTGCCGCCATCGCCCTCAAGGGCCTCCCCGGCCTCACCTCTCTCCCCCCAGAAATCCTCCCCGCCACCCTCCGCTCCCTTACCGTCGCCCTCGCCGCCACCGCCCTCACGATCACCGCCGCCCTGACCCTGTCCCTCGCCGCCGCCCGTGGCGCCCGCCTGCCTGCCCTCGCCGCGACCCTCCCTCTCGCCGCCTCCTCCCTCGTCCTCGGTACGGGCCTCTTCCTCCTCCTCCGCCCCTTCGCTGCCCCCCCGACCCTCGCCCTGCCCGTCACCATCGCCGTCAACACCGCCCTCGCCCTGCCCTTCGCCTTCCGCGCCTTGGCACCCGAGGCAAAGGCCCTCGCCAGCCACGACCGCCTCGCCGCCTCCCTCGGCCTGACCGGCATCGCACGCCTCCGCTGGCTCACCCTCCCCCGCCTTGCGCGGCCCCTCGGCTTTGCCGCTGGCCTTACGGCGGCCCTCGCCATGGGCGACCTCGGCGTGATCGCCCTCGTTGCCGGAGAGGGTCAGGCCACCCTCCCCCTGGTCATCCAGCGCCTGATGGGCGCCTACCGGACCGAGGCAGCGGCCTCCGCCGCCCTCCTCCTCGTGACCCTCAGTTTTGCCCTCTTCGCCCTCTTCGACGGGATCGGACGCCGTGCTGCACCTTGACCGCCTGACGCTGACCCAAGGCACCTTCCGCCTGACCGCCGACTGGCAAGCGGCCCCCGGCAGCCGCATCGCCATCATCGGCCCTTCCGGCGCCGGGAAATCCACCCTCCTCGCGGCCCTTGCAGGCTTTCTCCCGCCTACTTCCGGGCGCCTCGTCTGGCAGGGTCAGGACATCACCCGCACGGCCCCGGGCGACCGCCCCCTTTCCGTCCTCTTCCAGGACCAGAACCTCTTCCCCCACCTCACCCTCACCCAGAACCTCGGCCTCGGCCTCTCCCCCAGCCTCCGGCTCACTCCCGCTGACCACGCGAAAATCGCCACCACCCTCATCCGCGTCGGTCTCGAAGGCCTCGGCCCCCGCCGCCCCGCCGAACTCTCGGGCGGCCAGCAGGGCCGCGCCGCCCTTGCGCGCGCCCTTCTCCGTGCCCGGCCCATCCTCCTCCTCGACGAACCCTTCGCCGCCCTCGGCCCTGCCCTTCGCGCCGACATGCTGGCCCTCGTCTCGGAAACCGCGAAAGACACCCTCACCCTCCTCGTCACCCACGACCCGGCGGAGGCGCGCCGTTTCGCCCCCCTCACGGTCCTCGTGGCCGATGGCATCGCCCACCCCCCCACCCCCACCGGCCCCCTCCTCGACGCGCCACCCCCGGCCCTCGCCGCCTATCTCGGCCTTTGACCTTTCACCTTGGTTCAAATATCCCCGCCGGAGGCTCCGGCCGCCCCCACCCGCGCAAGGTTCCCCATGTCGCTCAACACCTTCGGCCATGTCTTCCGCGTCACCACCTGGGGCGAGAGCCACGGGCCCGCGCTTGGCTGCACGGTGGACGGCACGCCGCCGGGGGTTCCGCTGGCCGAGGGCGACCTCCAGCCCTGGCTCGACCGGCGAAAGCCCGGACAGTCGAAATACACCACACAGCGGCGCGAGGAGGATCTGGTGCGCATCCTCTCGGGCACGTTTCAGGGCGTCACCACGGGCACGCCCATCCAGCTGATGATCGAAAACACCGACCAGCGGTCCAAGGACTATGGCGAGATCGCGCAGTCCTTCCGCCCCGGTCACGCCGACATCACCTACCAGCAGAAGTACGGCATCCGCGACTATCGCGGGGGCGGGCGGTCCTCGGCGCGCGAGACGGCGGCGCGCGTGGCTGCGGGCGGCGTTGCGCGGGCGGTGCTGGCGCGGATGGTGCCGGGCATCCGGATCACCGGCTACATGGTGCAGATGGGGCCGCGCTGGATCGACCGGGGCCGCTTCGATGAGGCACAGATCGAGGCGAACCCCTTCTGGTGCCCCGATGCCGAGACCGCCGCCCTTTGGGCTGGGGATCTGGACACCTTGCGCAAGTCCGGCAATTCGGTCGGCGCGGTTATCGAGATTGTCGCCTCAGGCGTCCCCCCGGGCCTCGGTGCCCCGATCTACGGCAAGCTCGATTCCGACCTCGCCGCCGCGATGATGTCGATCAATGCGGTGAAAGGGGTCGAGATCGGGGCAGGGATGGCGGCGGCGGCGCTGACGGGCACCGACAATGCCGACGAGATCCGGATGGGGAATGACGGGCCGCTCTACCTGTCCAACCACGCCGGAGGGATCCTCGGCGGCATCTCCACCGGGCAGGACGTGGTGGTGCGCTTTGCGGTCAAGCCCACGTCCTCGATCCTGACCCCGCGCCGCGCCGTCACGCAGGACGGGCGCGAGGTGGACCTCATCACGAAGGGCCGCCACGACCCCTGCGTCGGCATCCGCGCCGTCCCGGTGGGAGAGGCGATGATGGCCTGCGTGATCCTCGACCACCTGCTCCTCGACCGGGCGCAGACGGGGGGCGTCAGGGGCCGGATCGGCTAGTTCGCCGGGCGCACCGGCTGCGGCAGCGGGCGGGGCAGGGTCACTTCGGCGGTCATCAGCTTGAGGTCACGCACGGTCATCGGTCGCTCTCCATCGGCAATCCTGAACACAACGTTTACGCGCGCCGCTTCCGTCCCGATGTTTCAGCCCTTCACGATCGTGGGATCACCCCGGCTGACCTGCACCGCCAGGATCCCCCCCGCAATGATCGCCACCCCCACCAGATCCCAGACCCCGATCCGTTCGCCCAGCAGGGCCCAGGCGATCACCACGCCAAAGAACGGGTTGAGGAAGTGGAAGGTCGCGGCCCTCACCGCCCCGATCCGCCCCACCAGCCGGAACCACACCCAGGTCGCCAACAGCCCCGGCACCAGCGTCGTATAGGCGAATGCCCCCACAAGGCGCGGCGTCACGTTCACCGCCACGTCCTCGAAAACCAAGGCCGCCAGCGCCAGCGCAACCGACCCCACCAGCATCTGCAACCCCACGATCATCAACAGGTTCCCGCCCGAGGTCGCGCCTCGCACCGCCAGCGTTGCAAAGGCCAGCGCCAGAACCCCCAGAACGCAAAGCTCCATCCCCACAAGATCGACGCCACCCTGCACCCGGCTGCCCATGATCAGCGCGACCCCCGCCGTCCCCGCCACCAGCCCCGCCCAGCCCAAAGGCCGCACCTTCTCGCCAAACCCCACCCAGCCGATCAGCGCCACCAAGAGGGGCATGGTCGAGGCGATGATCGAGGCAAGCCCCGCCTCCACCGTCCGCATCGCGACGAAATACAGCCCCAGATACAGCGCATTCTGGCACAGGCCAAAGATCACCGTCGCGCGCCACTGCGCCCTTGTCAGCCGCATCGTCTGGCCAAAGGCCGCCGCCAGCCCCACCCCGATCGCGCCGGAAATCAGGAACCGCACCGCCAAAGCGGCCAAGGGCGTCGCGTCCGCCACGATCATCCGCGCCGAGGTGAAGGCCGAGGACCACATGAGGGCAAAGGCCAGCCCCATCAGAATCGCACGCAGGTCCATCCGTTACTCGTTCCTGTCCGACGAAGGCCGAGTCGGTGCCGCCTTCATCTGCGCGATGAAGGCCCGCAGCAAGGGCACCCGGCGGGGGCGAAAGAACTCTGACGTCGATGTGACATCCCGCATGGCCAACAGATGAAAACGGCGGAAGTCCTGACGCAGGCAACACCAGGCAAGGCACAGGTGCGTGCGGCCCAGAAAGGCGATGGACAGGGGCCAGATCCGCCGCGCCGTCTCTCCGCCGGATTTGTCGCGGTAGATCAGGTCCACCGCCCGCTCGTCCCAGACGGCCTCGCGCAGCAGGGGCAGGCAGGCGGGGGGTGGATTGGGCGCCTCGTACCGGTAGACCCGTTGCGCGGTGTGGATGGCCTGCCGCTGGACGCGTTCGGGCAGCGAGGCGATGATCTTCGCCTCGGCCACCGCTGCCGCCCGGGCCAGCGCCGGGTCGCCGGAAAGGCGCACCTCTGCGAGGCCCATCACCAGCGCCTCGACCTCCAGCCGCGTGAACATCTGGGGCGGCAGGGCGGGGTCCTCGGTGAGGCTGTAGCCCACCCCCGCCGCCCCGTCGATCAGCGCACCCCCGGCGCGCAAGGCCTCGATATCGCGGTAAAGGGTGCGCGGGCTGACCCCCGTCTCCTCGGCCAGACGCGCGGCAGTGACCGGCGCGGGTAGCATGCGCAGCGCGTTCAGAAGGCGGAACAGGCGGTCGGCGCGGGGCATGGCTGCTGACGGAAACTGACAGGAGGGGTGGAGCATAACAGGCCCATGCAACCGCACAAGGAGACGACCATGCTGACCCTGATCCACGCCCCGAACTCGCGTTCCTCCGCCATTCTCGCGCTGATCGACGAGATGGGCATCGCCGACCGCGTCGCCATGCAGACCGTCGACATCCGCCGCTTCGACGGTTCGGGGTCCCGTGACCCTGCGAATCCGCACCCCGAGGGCAAGGTGCCCGCGCTCGTGCATGACGGGGTGGTCATCACCGAACGCGGGGCGATCATCCTGCATCTGGCGACGCTGTTTCCGGGCACCGGAGTCGCGCCCCTGCCGGGGACGCCGGAATGGGGCGCCTTTGCCACCTGGATGGTCTGGTACCAGGGG
>CAZVIS010000104.1:4132-9172 GCA_964627355.1 uncultured Rhodobacterales bacterium | reverse complement strand
ATGCCGCCGGACAGCTCGGCCGGGCGGCGATCCTCGAACCCGGCGAGGCCGACGAGGTGGATCAGGCGATCGACCGAGGCGGGGTCGGCGGGCTGGCGGGCCAGGGTCAGGGCGAGGGCGACATTGCCCCGCACGGTCCGCCACGGCAGCAAGGACGGGTCCTGGAACGCCACCGCCAGCCCCGCGCGTCGGGTCACGGTTGCCGGGGTCTCGCCCCCGATCAGGACGCTGCCCGCCGAGGGTGCCTCAAGCCCCGCGATCAGGCGCAGCAGGGTGGACTTGCCGCAGCCCGAGGGGCCGACGAGGGCCGTGGTCTGCCCGGCAGCAAAGGTTAGGTCGGTGGGGGCAAGTGCGGCCACCGCCCCCGGCCCGCGCCCGAAGATGCGCGACAGGCCCGCACAGCGGACCTCGGGTGGGGCGTCAGGAGGCAAGGGAACCACTCGCCACCGGATAAAGCGGCTCGAAGGGGGCGGCCCCGCGCAAGATCGGGCGCGACCCAGAAACAGGCCGCCCATCCCCTTTCCCCGAGGAGAAGGGGAGGCGGGCGGAACGGTCAGGCCGCACCATGCACCTCTTCGAGGATCGAGCGGTCCCAGAGGTCCGCCGTCACCGTCTGTCCCAGCAGGGCCAGCGTCTCGATATTGGCCGCCACCGTCTCGTCCGTCCACCAGCCGAACCCGTTCGCGGCGGTGAGGTCCGAGAACATCAGGGGCACTTGCCGTTCGGCCTGCACCTCTTGCGTGGCAAGGTCCAGCCCCGCGTCGGGGAACATCTGCACGGTAAGGGCCGCTGCGGCCTTGGTATCGGCGAGGTAATCGGTCCAGCCCCGCGCCTCCCCCCTCATCAGCGCCACGAGGTCGGCGCGGCGGTTGGCGAGGCTCTCTTCCGTTGCGATGTAGGTCTGCGAGTGCAGCGCATAGCCGTGGTCGGCCATCAGCATCGTCACGTTCTCGACCCCCTGCATGGTCATCGCCACCGGCAGGTCGGTCTGCCAGCAGAGGAGGCAATCGACCTGACCGCTGACCAGAGGCGCTGCGTCATACTGTGTCGGCACGATCTCGATGGTGGCGATCTCGATGCCGTTCAGCGTGCACAGCGCCTGCAGGACCGGCGTATTGGCCAGCGCCATGCCGATCTTCTTGCCGGGCAGGTCGGCGGGGGTGTTCACCGGGTTGGCGGGAAGGCTGGCGATGACGAAGGGGTTCTTCTGCATCGCGACGCCAATGATGCGGAAGGGCGCGCCTTGGGCCACCGCTGCCGCCGTGTAATCCGCCGCCGAAATCCCGACCAGCGCTTGCCCCGACACGACCGGCGGCTCGACCGGCGCGTTCGGCCCGCCGGGGTCGAGCCGGACGTTCAGGCCGCCTTCGGTCCAATAGCCCTTTGTGGCCGCGATGTAGCTGCCGCCGAACTGCACCGAATGCAGCCACGAGAGCTGCAGCGCGACATCCGTCGCGGCACGGGCGCGCAGGGGCAGCGCCGCGGCGCCAAGAAGGGCGGTGCCGGTCACCATCAGGCGGCGGCGGGTCAGGATCGGGGTCATGCAGGTGCTCCGTCAGGTTCAGGGGGAGGGTAAGGTCTGCACCGGTTACGGCAAGCGCGCAGCGCGGTGTCACGAAACTGTGATGTGCCGGTCATCATGACGCGCGCCGTCGCCAGACCCAGAGCACACCGGGCAGCGAGGCGGCCAGCACCAGCACGCCGAAGGCCGCACTGGCCGCCAGCCCCGCCGCAGGCGATGCCCCGCCAAGGGGGAACAGGGCGGCGGCGGCCCCTTCGCGCCAGCCCCATCCGGCAATGCCAAGGGGCAGGACCATCGCCGTCAGGACCAAGGGCAGAAGGGTGGCGATGGCCTCCAGCGGAAGCGCCGTCCCGGTCGCGCGGGCGGCCGCGGCAAGACTGCCGAGGTTCGCCGCGACGATCAGCAGGGAAAGCGCCCATTGGCCGGGGGCCGCGAGGGCCGTCCAGACAGCTAGGCGGACGGCTGCGAGGCGGGGGTGGCGCAGGGTTGCCCCAAGGGCCAGAAGCGCAACGAGCGCTGCCGCCGCCACGGGAAGGGTCGCGGCAGGCCAGCGGATCGCGCCAAAGGCCAGCGACCAACCCATCCCCGCCGCCAGCACCGCCAAGAGCGCCCCCTGCCCCGCCAGCCGCTCGACCACCACCGCCGTCGCGGCGGGGGCGAGGCCTGCGCCCTGCCGCGCCCGGACTGCCCGCGCGGCATCGCCCGCCACCCCTCCGGGCAGGGTCTGGTTGCCAAGCTGCGCAACGTAATACTCGCGCACCGCCTGCGCCACGGTCATCGGCATCCCCATCGCCCCTGCCACCATCCGCCACCGCAGGGCCGACAGCACCGTCTGCGCGTGAGTCAGCGCGAAGGCGACCAGCAGCCACCCCAGATCGGCCCGCGCCAGCCGCGCAAGCGCCGCCTGCCCGTCGGCCAGCACCCAGACCGCAGCCAGCAGCGCGAGGACGAGGGGCAGCCGCAGACCCCTCATGGCGTGCCCGAGAAGGCCTGCAGGAAACGGTCCCGGAACGCCTCCATCGGCCATTCCGGGGTCGCGGGCCCGGGGATTAGGCCCGGCGTCCAGCCCCAACCGTCGGTCAGGGCCAGCACCTCGGGCGGGCCGATCAGGTGGGCGGGGACATCCGGCCCACCGGTCTGGCTGACGAAGCCCGCCGCCGGATGGTCGCCCAGGATCAGGACCAGCGGCGCGGGATCGCCCGCCCGCGCGGCCCAGTCCAGCGCCACGGTCAGGCTGTAGCCGACAGCGTCGCGGTACTGCGCGCGGATGCGGTCGGGGTCCTGCCAGACAACCTCGGGCGGATCGCCCGTTGCGGCCATGGGGCCAAAGACCTCGCCGTCCCCGATCCGGTCCCACGGCAGGGGCACCGGCACCGGCACCCAGGGGGCGTGCGAGGAAATGAGGGTGATCTGCGCTGCCAGCGGGCGCGGATCGGGCGGCAGACGGTCGCGGAAACGGGCCAGCGTGAACTGGTCGGGCATGGTGATCCAGTTGAAGGGCGGGCCGCGATAGCCCATGGCATCGCGGTCGAGAAGCACCTCGAAGCCAAGCCGCGCGCCTTCGGGCCAGGGCATGGTGATCGCCGGGCTGATGGCGGCGGTGCGCCAGCCGGCCGCACGCGCCACCTGCCACAGCGTGCGGCGCGGCCCGGACAGCAGTGCCACATTCCGCCCCGCATCCCCGATCCGAAGGCCCGAAGCGAGCGTGGCATGGGCAAGCCAGCTCTGCCCCCCCTCGACCGGCGAGGCGAGCCAGGCGGTGCGCGCGGCCAGCCCCCGCCCCGCCAACGCCCCCTCGGCCTGCCGCAGGATGGCGGTATGGGCGGGGGCGTAGAGGGGGTTGTCGAGGCTTGCCCGACCATAACTCTCGATGAACACGACGAAGAGGTCCCGCCCGGTCAGCCGGGCCAGCGGGGCGGCGAGGCTTGCCAGGGGGTCGGCCTCGGCCACCGCGCGGAACTCGGCCAGGGCGGCCAGCGTGTCGCGGGCGACCACGACCCGCTCGACCGTCAGGCGGGCGGTGAAGGCAGCACCAGGCGGGTCGAACGGCAGGGACCAAAGGCGCATGGCCTGCCCCCCCTCGGCCACCGCCAGCGCCAGTGACAGCGCGGCGACCACCCCCGCCAGCCCGCGCCAGACCGGCGCGGGCGCGAGGCGCGCCCACGGCCCGGTCGCCCACCACAGCGCCGCCGCCAGACCCGCCAGCACCGCCGCCCCGCCAAGCACGATCAGCGCGGCCAGCACCGTCCCGAAGGCGCCCGAGGCCAGCGTCCAGGCCGATCCGATCAACGGCAGGTCGGCCACCGGGTTGAAGCCCCGGTTGAACGCGATGAAGAAGCCGAGGTCCGCCGCCTTCAGCACCACCGAGGCGACCAGCCACACCACCAGCACCCCCCGCAGGACGCGCCCCGGCCAGACCATAAGCAGGCAAAGAATCACCGGCAGTTCCAGCGGAAACAGCCGCAGCGCACCCCAGGTCATGGCACCCGGATGGTTCGGCTGGATCAGCACCAGGTTCAGGATCAGCGCCGCAAGCGCCAGACGGGCGATCATCCCTGCCGCCAGCGCCAGAGGGCGTCCACCGCGAAGGACCAGACGAGCGCCCCCGTCGCCCCCGCCGCGATCAAGGTCGAGAGCGGGGGCGTGACCACGGGCGCCAGAAGCGCGATCAGGGCGGCGATCTGCAGGACGCAGACGGCCTTGCGGCTGAAACGGTCTGGCAAGGGGCCGGTCAGCCAGGGCAGGACGAAACCCGCCGCGACCCAAGCGTAGCGCAGGAAGCCCAAGGGGAGCAGCCAGAGCCCCGCCTTGCCCGACAGGATCGCCAGAAGGCACAGGACAGCGGCCAGCGCCGCATCCACCTCCATGTCAAAGCGCGCGCCAAAGGCCGACACCAGCCCCGACCGCCGCGCCAGCCAGCCGTCCACACCGTCGAGCGCCAGCCCCGCCAGCGCCAGGGTAACGGCGGCCCAGGCCAGAGCGGGATCGCTCGCCAGACCATCGGGCCGGGTCAGAAGCGCGGCAAGGACGGCCATGATCGCCGCACGCCCCAGCGTGACCAGATTGCACAGCCCCAGCCGGTCATGCGGATACTGGGCCAACCCGCGCAGGCACAGGGCGGCGACCAGCGCCATTACCCCTGCGGCGACCAGCCCGCCCCCCGTCCCTCCCTCGGCCGCAAGGGCTGCGACCGCACCTAGAACCACCGCAGCGCCCGCCAGCCGCAGGGCTGCCGGGTGTTGGCCGGGCGATCGGGTCAAGGGTGGGGCCGGGTCTTGCATCCGCGCAAGAGTGGTCCCCGCCCCGCCACTGTCAAGAAACCGGCGAGATCCGGCACCGCACCCCCACTAACGCGACGGTCGATCCGCGCAGCGCGCCATGTTAGGCTTGACTTCCGACGCCTGCCGCAAAGGATCTGCCATGACACCTGCCGCCTATGCCCCCACCGCGCGCGCCCTCCATTGGCTGACCGCGCTGTTCGTTCTGTCCTCGATCCCCGCTGGCGTGGTGATGATCGA
>CAZVIS010000104.1:0-4032 GCA_964627355.1 uncultured Rhodobacterales bacterium | reverse complement strand
CCGCGGCTGGCGCCCCGGTCCGACCCGCTGGCCGAACAGGCGAAATTCGTCCACTGGCTGGCCCGCTTTGGCCTTGTGGCGCTGATCCTGCTGCACATCAGCGCGGCGGCCTATCATGGGCTGGTCAAGCGTGACGGGATCGTGCGGCGGATGTGGCCCGCCAAGCGCGCCTAGAGCGTCAGCCTCGCCGCGAGCGGCAGGTGGTCCGAGGCAGCGCGGACCTCTGGCGTGACAAGGGGCCGCGCGGCAGTCACGGCGCCCGGCACATCGCAGAGGATGCGGTCAAGCGGCAGGACCGGCAGCCGCGCGGGAAAGGTGGCAGGCGCGGGACCCGTCAGGCGGCGCCCGGCGATGCGGGGCGCGAAGGCCAGCCCGCCCCAGGGCCGCCATTCGTTCAGGTCGCCCATCAGGACCGTCGGCATCGCAGGCCGCCGCGCCAGATGCTGCGCCAGCGTCCGCATCTGCACGATCCGCAGGGGCTGCGACAGCGACAGGTGCGTGGCCACCACGCGGAACGGGCGCGGGCCGCCCGACACCTCGGCCAGAACGGCTCCGCGCGGACAGACCCCGGGCAGGTCGATGACGGCGACATGGGTCGCCGCCAGCGGCGGGCGCAGGTAAAGGATCGTCCCGATGAAGCCCTGGCTGGCGTCCCCCCAGCGGGAGGCCGGATCCCCGTGCACCGAGCGGAGGCCGGTTAGCCCCGGCAGGTCGGCAAGCGCCGCAAATCCCGGATAGGGCGGGCACTCGCCCTCGGCCTCTTGCAGGGTCAGGATGTCGGCGCAGGCCAGATCGCGCGTGGCGCGGATCGCCGCCAGGATGCGGTCCGGATCGACGCGGCGATCGGCCCCCCGTGCCCGGTGGACGTTCCAGGTGGCACAGGCAAGGGCGCCATCCTTCACCTCCGGATGATCGTTCACAGAGATTTTATGATCCATCGCCTCAGCATGTAGCAGCGGAATGCCGCCGGGAAAGGCCCGATCTGGCAAGGCTTTGCCTGAAAAACGGGCGACTGGCGGCGGCGTGCCGCCAATGCATTGCTGCATTGCGGCAAGCGCAGGGCAGACCCCTTGCAAGATCTCGCACGACACCGATATCCAGCGCCGGACAGGGCCTGCGTTGCCCCACCGGGTGGCAGGCAGGCCGACGGCCAAGACCTTGGAAAGACCACCGATGTTGACCGAAAACGGGCGCGTGACGCGCCGCACCCTACTGACCTCTGGCGCGGCGCTTGCGATGATCGCGGGCACGGCCCTGCCTCGCATTGCGCAGGCCTCGGTTCCGATGCCCGTGGGCGCGGCCTTCAGCTTTGACCTGCTCAGCGAATGGGCAAGGGCCCGCGCGTCCGAGGCCTATGTCGAACCTGCGCGGCCCGAGGGATTCCTGGGCGCGCTGACCTATGACGACTACCGCAGCATCCGCTTCCGTCCCGAGAACGCGCGCTGGTCTGACGCGGGAGACTCCTTCCGCCTGCACGCCTTCCACACCGGCTGGCTGTTCGGAGAGCCGGTGCAGATGTTCGACGTCTCGGCAGGCACGGTGCAGCCGCTGACCTTCGGTACGGACGACTTTACCTACGACAACGGGCTGTCCGACCGCGTGCCTGCGCATCAGCCCCTGCCGGGTGTCGCCGGGTTCCGCCTGCATTATCCGCTGAACCGCCCTGATGTTTTCGACGAACTGGTGGCCTTTCTGGGGGCAAGCTACTTCCGCGCCCTTGGCCAGGGCAGCGCCTATGGCCTGTCGGCGCGGGGCCTGGCGCTGAACACCGGGACCGGCGTGCCCGAGGAATTCCCCCGCTTCACCGCCTTCTACATGGAGCGCCCTTCGCCGGGCGCCGACCATTGTGTCCTGTCGGCCGCGCTCGACAGCCCCAGCGTCACGGGCGCCTACCGCTTTGTCATCCGCCCCGGCGAGGATACGCGGATGGAGGTGACGGCGCGCCTGTACTTCCGTGCCGACGTGGAACAGGTGGGGATCGCACCGCTAACCTCGATGTTCCTGTACGACGACAAGAACCGCGCGCGGTTCGACGATTACCGCCCCCGGGTGCATGATTCGAACGGGTTGCGGATGATCCGTGCGGATGGCGAGGTGATGTGGCGGCCGCTCAACAACCCCGTGCAGCTGGCGGATTCGTGGTTCACGCAGACCGGAGGGCGGTTTGGCCTGCACCAGCGGGGCCGCGACTTCGCAGCCTATCAGGATGCCGAGGCGCACTACGAACGCCGCCCCTCGCTGGACGTGGAACCCTTGGGCGACTGGGGTCCGGGCTCGGTTCGGCTGGTCGAGATCCCGACGGACCTTGAGGTCAACGACAACATCGTGGCCTTCTGGGTGGCCGAGGGCAAGGGGGCGAAGGCCGGCGAGGCGCGGGAGTATTCCTACATCCTGCACTGGGGCAACCTGACCGAAGCCGATCCGGAGAGGCTGGCCGAGGTCGTGGCGACGCGGGCCGGGGTGGCGGGCGTGTCTGGCGTCGAGAACCCCGAGGACGCCCGCAAGTTCGTCGTGGATTTCGCCGGACCGCTGCTGGCCAACCTGCCCGCTGACGCGGCGCTGACGCCGGTGGTGACCCTCTCGGCGGGTGAAATCATCGCGCAGACCCTGGAACCGGTGCCCGAGGACGGCGTTTGGCGACTGGTGCTGGACGTGGCGGCGCCGGGTGCGGCGGTGATCGAGTTGACGGCGCATCTTGCGGGCTATGGCCGCAAGCTGACGGAAACCTGGCTCTATCAATGGATCCACGCCTAAGATGATGGACCAGCCCGCCCCCGAGGAGTTCGACCTTGACCGTCTGGTCGAGCGTCTGGGCACGCCGCCCGCGGCGCCGCTGGCGATGCCGCGGCAGGTGCTGGCAGGGCCGGGGTCCGAGGTAGGCTTGCGCGCGCTGCCGCGCCCTTCGGCGGAGGTCGTGACGGTGCGGGTGGCTGCGCTGGCCTTCAGCCTGTTCGCCGGGGCGGCGGCGTTCCTTTTGTTCCTGCAGTTCGGGGCGGCAGACGGGCTGACCGTGCTCGACGGGGCGCGGGCGGGGCTGATCTTCCTGACGACCTGGTGGCTGGCTTGGGGCGCGGCGCAGGCGGTTGCGGGGTTGCTCGCAAGCCCCGAGCGGGCGCGGCGCGGCACGGGGCCGATCCGCGCGCGGACCGTGGTCATCGTGCCGGTCTATAATGAGGATCCGGTGGTCACCTTTGCCCGGATCGCCGCGATGGACGCCTCGCTTGCGGCGACGGGGTATGGTGACCGTTTCGCCTTTGCCATCTTGTCGGACACACGGGATGAGGACGTGGCCGAGGAGGAGCGCCGCTGGTTCCTGCGCCTGCTGGCGGAGACGGATGGCGAGGGGCGCATCTTCTATCGCCGCCGACTGCGTAACGCGGGCAAGAAGGCCGGCAACGTCGAGGAGTTCCTGCGCGCCAGCGGCGCCGCATGGGACTTTGCGCTGATCCTTGACGCCGACAGCCTGATGGAAGGCGAGACCATGGTCGAGATGGTCCGCCGGATGGAAGCGGCGCCGCGCCTCGGCCTGTTGCAGACGCTGCCTAAGGTGATCCGCGCGCGGTCGCGTTTCGGCCGGGCGATGCAGTTCTCGGCCGCCTTCTTTGCCCCGGTCTTTGCGCGCGGACTTGGCGTGATGCAGGGGCATGCGGGGCCGTTCTGGGGGCACAACGCGCTGGTGCGGATCGGGGCCTTTACCGGGTCCTGCGGCCTGCCCGCGTTGCCCGGTCGCGCACCCTTTGGCGGTCCGATCCTGAGCCATGACTATGTCGAGGCGGCGATGCTGGCGCGGGCAGGCTGGCAGGTGCGGCTGGACGATGACCTTGAAGGGTCGTTCGAGGAGGGTCCCGAGACGCTGATCGACCACGCCAAGCGCGACCGCCGCTGGTGCCAGGGGAACCTCCAGCACGCGGGCGTCCTCGGCGCGGCGGGGCTGGCGCCGTGGCACCGCTTTACCTTCGTTCAGGGCATCTTTGCCTATCTCGCGCCGCTGTTCTGGCTGACCTTCATGGGCCTGTCGGTCTGGGCCGAACT
>CAZVIS010000103.1:0-9177 GCA_964627355.1 uncultured Rhodobacterales bacterium | reverse complement strand
GGCTTTTGGCAAGCGTTTACAAGGACCTCGGGTTCGACGCCTTCGAGATCAAGCTCTCCACCCGCCCCGATGTCCGGATCGGGTCGGACGAGACCTGGGACAAGGTCGAGGGCGCGCTGGAGGATGCCATCCGCGCGACGGGCATTCCCTATGAGATCGACCCCGGCGAAGGGGCCTTCTACGGCCCCAAGCTCGACTTCAAGCTGACCGACGCGATCGGCCGCAAATGGCAGTGCGGCACCTTTCAGGTGGACCCCAACCTGCCCGAACGGCTGGGTGCCGAGTATGTGGGAGAGGACGGCGCCAAGCACCGGCCCTACATGCTGCACCGTGCAATTCTCGGGTCTTTTGAACGGTTTATCGGGATCCTGATCGAGAACTACGCCGGCCGCCTGCCCTTCTGGCTGGCCCCCCGGCAGGTGGTCGTGGCCTCGATCGTTTCGGACGCGGACGGGTATGTCGCCGAGGTGGTGGCCGCGCTCAAGGCGCGCGGCGTGCGGGCCGAGGCGGATACGCGGAACGAGAAGATCAACTACAAGGTCCGTGAGCATTCGGTGGGCAAGGTCCCGGTGATCCTTGCCATCGGGATGCAGGAGGTCGCCGACCGGACCGTCTCGATCCGCCGTCTGGGGGAAACGCGGGTCGAGGCGACCTCTCTCGATGACGCCGTCGAACGGCTGGTGGTCGAGGCTGCGCCGCCTGACCTTCGCTAGGGACCTGAAGGACCGCGCGGCACGACTTGGAAAAAAGTTACAGCGCCACCGCGGCTGTTGACTGAATTCATTGTTATGCGGAATGCGCACAGGCGCCTGCTATGCCTTCACCATCCCGGCCTGACCGCGGGAAACTGGAGGGGAGACAGCAGATGACCGACTCGATGAAGACGATTGCCCTGGCGGGTGCCGTGGCTTCGGCCTTGGCTGCCATGACGGGCGCTGCGATGGCAGATGGCGCCAAGGAAAAGTGCTTTGGCGTGTCGCTGGCGGGCAAGAACGACTGCGCGGCGGGCCCCGGCACGACCTGCGCCGGCACCTCGAAGGTGGACTATCAGGGCAACGCCTGGACGCTGGTGCCCGCGGGCACCTGCGCCACCATCGAGCTGCCCGACGGCCGCGTCGGCGCGCTTGAGGCGCTGGAGCGCGACCTTCCCACCGGCTGATCCGGACCAGCCCCTGCCCTGCCAGACCGGGCAGGGGCATGCATTCCGGGGAGTCCCCGCCGATGTTCGACCCCCAGACCACCGTGCTGCCCGCCGCCCCCGGTGTAGGCTACAAGCCGCAGCATTTCGACGCGATCCTTGCGGCGCCGGGTGCCGTGCGTTGGCTGGAAATCCATGCCGAGAACTACATGGGCGACGGCGGGCGCCCGATGGCGCAATTGCGGCATCTGGCCGAGCGCTTTCCGATGTCCGTCCACGGCGTCGGCCTGTCGATTGGCGGCGAGGAAGCGCTGGACACCGAGCATCTGGCCCGGCTGCGCCGTCTTTGCGACATGCTCAACCCGGCGAGCTTTTCAGAGCACCTCGCATGGTCCACCCATGACGGGGTCTATCTCAACGACTTGCTGCCGCTGCCCTACACGAACCGGACCCTGACCCATGTGGCAGCCCATATCGCGCAGGTTCAGGACAGCCTCGGCCGCAGGATGCTCTTGGAAAACCCCTCTGCCTACCTGACCTTTGCCGAGTCGTCCTGGGACGAGATTGATTTCCTAGCGGAACTGGCCCGGCGAACGGGCTGCGGGCTGCTTCTTGACGTGAACAACGTCCACATTTCGGCCGTGAACTTGCGGACCGACCCGCAAGCAGTGATTGACCGCTTTCCCATGGGTCTAGTGGGAGAGATCCACCTCGGTGGCCACGAAGCCGATGCGGACGGCTGCGGCGGACCGTTGCTTATCGACAGCCATGGCCAGCCCGTGGCCGATCCGGTCTGGGAGCTTTATTCTCAGGCAATCACGAAGGGTGGCGCGAAACCCACGCTGATCGAATGGGACAACGATGTCCCCGACTGGCCCGTTCTGGAGGCCGAGGCCGCGCGGGCCGCCGATTTTGCACGGCTCGCCGCATGAGCAAGGACTTTGTCGCGCGCCTGCTCGACCCGGACATGCCTGCGCCCGCCGGGCTGACCGACCCAGGAGGCCGCAGCGCGGGCCGTCGTTTCGATGTCTATCGCAACAATGTCGCGGCAGGCCTTGGGCGGGCGCTTGAGGATGGTTTTCCGATCGTCCGGGCGATCGTAGGCCCGGACTTCTTTGCTGCGATGGCACAGGTCTTCCTGCGCGCGCACCCCCCGCGGGCGCGGCGCCTCTGGGAGTATGGCGCGGATCTTCCGGCCTTCCTTGCCAGCTTTCCTCCGGCCGATGGGCTGCCCTACCTGCCCGACGTGGCACGGCTGGAACTTGCCCTTCGCCAGAGCCATCACGCCGCCGACACGGTGCCTCTGACGGCAGAGGCCCTCATGCTGCCGCCAGAGCGCATGCTGGGAGCCCGGCTGTCGCTGGCGCCCACACTGCGGCTCTTGCAGTCGCCGTGGCCGCTTTGGTCGATCTGGCAGTTCCATCATGGCGGACCGCCCCCGGAGCCTGGCCCTCAGGACGTGGTCGTTCTGCGCCCCGCCTTCGACCCGCTGCCCTTGTTGCTGCCGACAGGCGGTGCGGCCTTTGTGGCGGCGCTTCTGACCGGGGCCACCGTCGGACAAGCCATTGACGCGGCGGGGCCAGACCATCCGCTGTCCGAGACACTTTCGCTTCTCTTCACCCATGGCGCCGTGGTCGCGCTGAACGAGGCTTCATGATGCTTTCCATCCTTCGTGCGATCGATTCCGCCGGTGATCGGCTGGCGCTCCTTGCGCCGGGCGTGCTGCCCGTGCTGGCCCGCTTCATCTTTGCCGCGACCCTGCTGGTCTATTTCTGGGCCTCGGGTGTGACCAAGCTTGGACCGGGCGTGTCTGGCCTGCTGTTCCCGTCGGATGGCGCCTATGCCCAGATTTTCCCGAAGGCGCTGGAGGCCGCGGGCTATGACAGTTCGCAGCTTGGCACATGGGCCTGGATCGTGACGCTTGGCGGCACCTGGGCCGAGTTTCTGCTGCCCCTTCTGGTCATCGCAGGGCTCCTGACACGTCCGGCGGCACTTGGAATGATCGTGTTCATTGTGGTCCAGTCGCTGACCGACATCCGGGGTCATGGCGCCGATGCCGCAACCATCGGGGCCTGGTTCGACCGCGATGCCTCGTCGGTGATCCTGGACCAGCGCGGCCTCTGGTTGCTGCTGCTGTGCGTGCCGCTGTTCCTCGGCCCCGGCTGGCTTTCGGTGGACCGGGTTCTCCGCCCGCGACAGGCGGCTTGATTTTTCGTTGCGTTTTGTCAGACTTCGCCGCGTTGCAACAGCGCCTGCCCACCTGCGTCTGTTTCTGTGGCGACCCTGTCTGCACGGCCCGGCGCAATTACGCCCCGGGAGGATAGCGATGGGAGAAGCGGCATGCCGACGGGCACCGTGAAGTGGTTCAATGCGACGAAGGGCTATGGGTTCATCGCCCCGGACGATGGCGGCAAGGATGTCTTCGTCCACATCTCGGCGGTCGAGCGTGCGGGGCTCAAGGCCCTGAATGACAACCAGAAAATCGGGTATGAGCTGCAGTCGGGCCGCGACGGGCGCGCCTCGGCCGCCGATCTGCGGCTGCTCTAGGCCAGCGCCGCCTCGACCTTTTCATCCCACCCCAGATGGAAGGCGCCCTCGTGCTCGATCACGGGGCGCTTCATCACCGTGGGTTGCGCCGCGATCTGCGCCTCGGGGTCCGAGGCTTTCAGAAAATCGCTGAAGGCGCGGTAGGTTGTGGACTGCTTGTTGATGATCCGGTCGCCGAATTCCCCCACTAGCCGCGCGATTTCCGCCTCGGTCAGGGGCTGCGAGCGGATGTCGCGGAAGGTGACCTCACGCCCCGCTGCCGTCAGCGTCTTCAGCGCGCGCTTGCAGGTGTCGCAGGTGGAAATGCCGTACAGGATCACGTCTTCTCTCCGTCTTCCTTGCGTCTTCCCTACGTACGTACGTGAGCCGCCCCTACCCCGCAACCGCGCGCGTGATCGCCACCCCGGCCCAGGCCGAAACGGCGGTCAGACAGGTCCCCCAGATCAGGTCCACCGCCACCATCGAGGGGTGCCACCCCTTCATGATCGCATAGCTCGTGAACTCATAGGTCCCATAGGCCATCGCCCCGATCACCGCCGCAGGGATGAGGATCGGCGCTCCCGTCTTCAGGGCGGGCCACGAGACGAGGTACAACAGCCCCGCGATATAGGCGAGGTAGAAGGCCGCTGCCGGGGCCGCGCGGATCGGCTGGATCAGCATGTCCGCGATGTGCCGCTCGAACAGCGGTTTCATCACGGTGGTCAGCATGATCGCGTCGAGGATCAGGAAGACGGCGGCGGTCGAGATGTAGAGGATGGCGAGTTGCATGGGATGCTCCTTTCTCATGAGGTAGGTCACCCCCCGCCCAAGGCTACCCCGCCTGTTCGCGCAGTCCGTCGGCGAGGTCGCCGCTTGGCAAGCACAGGCTACAGCGGCACGTCGTCGATCAGCCGGGCGCCGTGGAGGATGGCGAGGATGACGACCGCGTCGGGCGTCACCTCGTAGATCAGGCGCCAGCGGTGGACAAAGACCTCGCGCAGCTCGCGGTCGGTCCGGTTTTCGGGCAGGCGGCGGCCTTGGCGCGGCTGGTCGGGGAGGAGGTCGGCGCGGGCAAAGCAACGACGGGCGATCACCCGCGCGTTCTGCGGCGACGTGACGGCAACATAGGCGACGATGCTGTCCAGTTCGTCCAGCGCACGGTCGGACCAGATCAGTCGTAGAGCCACTTCGCCATCCGGCGCTTGGCCTCTTCATGCGACACCACCTCGCCCCGGTCCACCGCGGCCAGACGGTCCTCGACCACCTGCTGGACGTAGAGGTGATACTGGATGTCATCAAAGCTCGCGTCCTCGGGGAGGTCGCGGATCATCGCTTCGGCCTGGGCTTTGGGTGTGGGCATGGGGAGAGGGTAGCGGAATTCGGGGGGTGGGGGAAGTGGGGGGACTCCGTAGGGCGGGGTTCGGGCCGCCGTTTCGGGGGTTGAGCGTGGGAGGAGTCGGGGTGAACCCCGACCTACGGGGTGTTGTGTAGGGTGCGTGATTTCACGCAACTTTGCCCGGCGTGAGCGGTGCGTGCGAGCACGCACCCTACGGCGTGCTTTCATCCTCGTCCGATTTGTTTCGGTTTCTTGTATTCAAGCCTTGGTAGGCCTTCACCTATGCCCAGTTTGCCTTCTACATAAGATAGATGGGTTTCCCACTCGGGCAACTTGGTGTCAATGAGCCAATCAAGAACAGCAAGAGACCGCCCAGCATCTGCCTCTTGATGCAACAACGAAATAAGTGTCTGCGCGTTGTTGGTGTTAAGCTCCGCTGCATAACGGAAGTATCGTTGCACGCCTTCCGGACCGAGTAGATCGTGAAAGTAACCACTATTGATGAGCGGATCAACTATGCGATAGTTAAAGGCAGACATATCAATGAAGAAATCTTGTTCAATCTGCTGACCTGCCACAAATCGCTCTTTTTTTTCGACGCAAGGCCTCGGACAGAGCCTCTAGGGCATTTCGATTAATCGAGGTCTCAACGCGGAAAACCCGCTTCGCGTTCTCTCGCTGTTTCCATCGGACTATCCAGTTCAAGACATGCTGAATCAGTGCGCCCGCTACTATTCCAACAAAGACCCAGAAGGCGTTTGCAAATGCGCTGCTTGACAAGAAGTCACTCACCCCCAAACCCCCTCAAACTCCCGCCACTCCCCCTTGCTCATGCCCGAGGTTTCCTGCGTCACCGTCTCACCCTTCAGCCTGCGCTTCAGCACGTCAATGGCCTTGGCGCTCAGCGTGACGCCTCCCATCCGGTAATCCTCGAAGGCCGCCCAGGCGAGCGGCACCCAGTCCTTCACGGCAGCCGCAATCGCCTCGGCATAGACGCGGATCTCAAATTGGGCGTGGGGGTCGGCGCGCAGGCGGAGGAAGTGGAAGAGGTTGTGGAGGTCCACCTTCCAGTACCATTGGGTGTAGATATTGGCGGGCAGGTTCATGCGGGCGAGTTCGCGGGCGAGGCCTTGCTGGCCCTCTTGTGACAGCATCGCCTCGTAATGGTCATAGGCGCGGTTGGCGTCGGATTTGAGCAAGTCCAGCACCCGCGCGGCCTCGGCCCCCTGCAACACCTCTCCCCGCCCCTGATTGTTCACGGTGCTCTGCGCGGCGAGATTTTCGGGCGCCGGAATGTAGAATTCGCGGTCCAGGATCGAATAGCGGGCGGAGTATTCGTTGACGTTGGCGGTGCGGTGGCGAATCCACTGGCGGGCGACGAAGACCGGCAATTTGACGTGGAGTTTCACCTCGCACATCTCGAACGGCGTCGAATGCCAGTGCCGCATCAGATAGCGGATCAGGCCTTCGTCATTCTGGACGTGTTTCGTGCCGGCCCCATAGGACACGCGAGCGGCCTGCACGATGGCGGCATCGTCGCCCATGTAGTCGATGACGCGGACGAAACCGTGGTCGAGGACGGGGTGGGCGAGGTAGAGATGCGCCTCCATCCCCGGTGAGACGGCGCGCAGGGTGGGGCGGGGCGTGGCGCGGGCCGCGTCGATCTCGGCGGATTGCTCGGGTGTCAGCGGCATGGGAATCTCCACATCTGGGGGGCGGGATGGGCAAGGCTACTGCATCTGGCGAACCCCGGGCAAGGCCGCGCGACATTTGTGCATCAGGAATTGCGGCGGAACATAGGCAGATTCGCCGAAAAGATTGACAGAACAGGGGGGTGCAGGCAGTCTTTCACGCAAAACGACCCCAAGATCGAGCAGGTCCCATGAACATGAAACTCCTCGCGCCCCTGGCGCTTTTTCTGCTTGCGGCCTGCGACGGCAACCCGATCGGCGCCGGAAACGGCGGGGGCGGGGACGACGGCGGCGATCCCGACACGGCGGTCGGGTCCATCTACGGGGACGCGCTCGAGGTCGAGGAACTGACGGCAAACAGCGTTGCCTATGACGAAACCCGCGACGAGCTCGTCATCAACAACATCCCCTTCGACGGAATCTCGGCGGACAACGGTCAGGCGGCCTATGTTCGGACCGGGACGCTGCCAAACGGCTTTGGCCGTTACGAAAGCGTCGAGACGGGTGAGACCGGGCGGCGCCAGTACTATGCGGTGTTCCGCCGCTCGGCCTCGGGATTTGCGCAGGCGGCGGCGGTCGGGACCGACAGCTATGTGGATTTCGGCTTTGGCGGCGTGACAGCGCAGCGCACCAACGCCTCGATCCGGCTGCCGGGTGGCGGCGAGTACGTCTATACCGGCGAGTATGCCGCCGTGGTCACCTATGACAAGACGCAGCCCGGCTCGCCCGGCGGGATCCAGTACATCACGGGCGATGTCGAGATGGACGTGGACATCCGCGACTTCGACGAGACCGGGGCCGTCGAAGGGATCATCTTCAACCGCACGCTCTATGCGCAGGATGGCACCGAGATCGGCCCGCTTGACAACTTCATCTCGCTGGCGACGGGCGAGATCGACCCCGAGGCAAGATCCGTCCTGTCCAGCACGGCCACGGCCTTTACGTTTGGCGGCGGCACGCAGGTCTCGACCGGCAACTGGGCGGCAGTGTTCGCCGGGCCGGATGGCGAGGAGATCGCGGGCATCGTGGTTCTCGAGGGCGCGATAAGTACTGCCCCGGGCAGCGGGACCACTCGCGAGACGGGCGTGTTCCTGACCCAGGACTGACGGCATGGGGGCGCTGGCCCATGCGCCGCGCGGTCGGGGCCTTTGGGCGTCTTTGGCCATATGGATGCTTCTGGCGACCCCGGGCGCAGGGGCCGAGACGCGCGTGGACATTCCCGAGGCACGCAAGCTGGCTGTCGTGCTGGTTCAGGCGGGCCAGGCGCAGGCCGCGCGGGACGTGGCGCTTGCGCTGCTGAAACGGGATCCGGACGATGTGACTGCGCTGATCGTGCTGGCGCGGGCCGAGCGCGATCTGGGCACCTTTGGCGCGGCGCAGGCCGCGGGACGCCGGGCCTACCGGCTGGCAAGCCCGGGGGTCGAGAGGTTCACGGCGGCGATGGCCACGGCACAGGCGCTGTCATCGGACGGGCGGCGGACCTCGGCGCAGCTCTGGCTGCGGCGCGCGGCAGAGGCCGCCCCCGACGAAGGCCGCCGCGCCGTTGCGGCGCGCGATTTTGCCTATGTCCGGTCGCGGAACCCCCTGACCCTGCAGTTCGGCTTTGGCGTGGCGCCGTCGTCGAACGTCAACGGCGGTCCGACGACCAACACGCTGGTGATCGGCGGGTTCGAGTTTGTCGATCCCGATGCCGTGCCGTTGTCGGGGCTGGTGGCGTCGCTGGACCTTGGCGCGAGCTACATCATCGACGTGGCGCCGGGTCAGACGCTGACCTTCGGGCTGCGGGGACGGGTGCAGGAAGTGGCCCTGTCGAACGACGCAAAGGACAGCGTGCCCGAAGCCGAGGGATCGGATTATGCGCAAGACAGCCTGTCGGCGCGGGTCGGTTGGGCCTTGACCGGGGCCGAGGGCCGTCACCGCACGCAGCTGGACCTTGCGTTTGGCCGCGAATGGAACGGGCGCGAAGCGCTGGCCAACACCGCCGAACTGTCGCTGCGCCATGAGCGGATCCTGTCCCCGAGGAACCGGCTGGGTTTCACCCTGTCGGGCGAGCACACGACGCGGCTGGATACAGCGCTGCGGTCGTCAGACGGGGTTCGGGTCGGCCTGGACTGGACATATGTCCTGCCCTCGAAGGACTTGGCGGGCGTCTCGCTGACCCTTGGCCGGATATCTTCGGACGCGGCCTCGATCGCGCACCGGTCGGTCAACGTGCGGGTCAGCTATGCCAAGGCCGAACCGGTGATGGGCCTGGCCCTGGCAGGATATGTGACGATCGGCACACGCAACGACGATGAGCCGCTTTATTCGGCGGAACCGCGCGAGGACAGGTCGCTGGAGCTGGGTGTGACGGCGACGATGCTCAAACTGGACTACCTGGGCTTTGCCCCGGAGGTTGGGCTGATCCGCAGCCGGACCTGGTCAACGGTGAGCCTGAACGACACCGAAGAGACGCAGCTGCGTGTCGGAATCCGGTCGAGTTTCTG
>CAZVIS010000102.1:0-9180 GCA_964627355.1 uncultured Rhodobacterales bacterium | reverse complement strand
GAGCTGACGGTGACGCGGCGGGGGGATGGGATCGGGGGGCCGAATGCGGAGTATGCCTTGGCGCTGGCCCTTGCGCTGGACGGCGCCGAGGGGATCCATGCGATTGCCTGCGATACCGATGGGGTGGACGGCGCGGCCGAGGTGGCGGGGGCGGTGATCGGGCCGGGAACGCCGCTGGCGACGGCGGCCGAGGCGCTGGCGCGGAACGATGCACACGGGTTCTTTGGCCGCGTCGGGGGACAGGTGGTCACGGGGCCGACGCTGACCAATGTGAACGACTTCCGGGCGATTCTGGTGCTGCCGCCCGGAATGGAAAAGGCGGGGTGAACCCCGCCCTACCACGCGTCTCGTAGGGCGGGGTTCACCCCGCCAAGGCGTCAGATCGCCGAGGCGATCCAGGTGGCGAGCGCCGCTTTCGGCGCAGCGCCCACCTTGTTCGACACGACCTGCCCGTTCTTGAAGAGGAACAACGACGGGATCCCGCGCACGCCGAGTTCGGCGGGGCTGTCGGGGTTGTCGTCCACGTTGACCTTCACGATCTTGACCTTGCCCGCGTATTCGGTGGCAAGCTCTTCCAGCGCCGGGCCGATCTGGCGGCAGGGGCCGCACCATTCGGCCCAGAAATCCACGACGACCGGGATATCCGACTGGCGGACTTCCTTGTCGAAGGTGGCGTCGGTCACGGCGACGGTGGCAGCGCCCATGGTCATATCTCCTGTTCGGAATGTGTCGAGCAAAGCTAGGCAGCAGGGGGTGGAAGGTCAAGGTGACGTTACAGAGTCCAGCGCCCGGATCACAAGCGCGTGCGGCAGGGGCATGAGAAGCGGCGCGCGTGTCCAGAGGATTGCGGTCTCGATGGGCCGTCCGGGGTAGAGGGCGCCCAGCATGTGGGCATAGGCGCCCATCTGGCGCAGGATGCCCTCGGGCACGGCCTCGGGGGTTGGGGGCAGCACGCGGTTCGACTTGAAGTCGATGGCGAGGATTCTGTCGGGGCCGATTACCAGCCGGTCGATGGAGCCAAGCATCGCGCGGCCCCGCCACGTTCCGGCTATTGCCACCTCGGCCAGCGTGCCGGGGCCGAAGAGCGGGGCAAGCGCGGGGTCGGTCAACACCGCCGCCGCTTCGGCCAGAAGATCGCCGTCGGCAAGGGCGAGCCAGTCGGCGCGGGGATGTTCGGGCAGGATCTCCAGCAGACGGTGCAGGCGGGAGCCGCGATCCAGCGCTGCGGCGGTGTCGAGGCCGTCCTCTCCCGGCAGCGCCTTGGCGCCCCCCAGAAGGGAAGGAGAAAGGGGACCGGGCGGGAAGGCAGGCTCTCCGGGGTCGCGGAGGGCCCAGTCGGGGAGGGGTTCGGGGGGCTTCGTCTCGGTCGGTTCGGTGGGTTCCAAGGGAGGCCAGTGCGGATCGGTCAGGGTTAGGCCACCCTCCGCCGCCTTGGCCCCGATCCGCGACATCCTCTCGGCAATCGCCGTGAACCATGGCGGGGGCGCCGCGTCCTCATCCTCCGGATCCCGCGCCTTCCCCAGATCGCCCGCCGCCGCCACGATGAGCCAACTTTGCGCGCGGGTGAGGGCGACGTACAGCAGGCGCTGCGATTCCGCCTCCTCCGCGGCGCGGCGGGCGGCGCGGGCGTCGGTGATGGCCTGAGGGCTGGCGGTGGCGGGGGTCTTCCAGATCGGGCCGCCTTCGGTGCGCAAGGTCTCGTCCCGCTCGCGCCGGGTATACTTTGCGGTGTCGGGCAGGATCACCACCGGCGCCTCCAGCCCCTTGGCGCCATGCACCGTCATCACCCGGATCCGCCCGCCGCCCTGATCGAGCTGGCGCTTCACCTCCACTTCGTCCGCATCGAGCCACACCAGAAAACCCGTCAGGCTTGGCACCGACTGCGATTCATAGGCGAGGGCCTGCGCCAGCATCTCGTCAATGCCATCCTCGGCCTCGGCGCCCAGGCGGGCGATGAGGCGGGCGCGCCCGCCGTGGCGGGTGAGGAGGCGTTCGATCAGATCGTAAGGGCGCAGGAATTCGGACTGGCCGCGGAGGTCGTTCAGGATCGCCAGCGCCTCGCTTTCGCCGTCGCGCAGGCGCTGCCAGAGCGTGGCCGGGCGGGCGTGGGCGAGGGAGTAGAGCTGACCTTCGGTCCAGCCGAAGAGGGGAGAGCGGAGGGCGGCGGCCAGCGACAGGTCGTCCTCGGGGAGCGCAAGGAAGGACAGGACGGCGGCGATGTCCTTGACCGCCAGTTCCGCGCCGAGTTTCAGACGGTCGGCCCCCGCGATCGGCAAACCGGCGGCCTTGCAGGCGCGGATGATGCTGGCGAAGATCTCGGAGCGTCGGCGGACGAGGATCAGGATGTCGCCGGCGGTGACGGGCTTGCTGGTGCCGTCGCGCAGGGGAATGCGCTCGCCCGTGTCGAGCATGGCCTTGATGCGGGCGGCAACGGCGTTGCCGAGGCGGGTGGCGTGGTGTTCTTCGGTGGGCAGGTCGAGGGGGTCGAACCAGTCGCCGGGTTCGGGGTCCTTGGCCTTCTCGAAGGGTGGCCAGAGGTCCACGCGCCCGGGCATTTCGCCGTGAAAGGCGATGTGGCGCGAGGCGTCGAACCCGTTGCGGCCGTCGAATACCGCATCGACAAGGCGCAGGATCGTGGGAGAGGAGCGGAAGGAGTGTTCCAGTTCCGTTTGCAGCATGGGCGTGCCCATGGCCTCCAGCCGCTTGGCAAAGGCGTCGCGCTTGGCGGCGAAGGTCGCAAGATCCGCGCCCTGGAACGAGTAGATCGACTGCTTGCGATCCCCCACCACGAACAGCGTCCGCTCGCGGGGACGCGCGCCGCTGCCTGCGGTGAACTCGGCCGCCAAGGCCTCGATCACCTGCCATTGCGTGGGGCTGGTGTCCTGCGCCTCGTCCACCAGGATATGGTCGATGCCGCCGTCGAGCCGGTAGAGCACCCATTGCGCGACGGACGGGTCGGTCAGCAGCGCCCGCGCCCGCAGGATCAGGTCGTCGAAGTCCAGAAGGCCACGTTCGGCCTTCCGCCGCGCGTATTCGGGCAGGAAGACCGCGGCAAAGGCGTGGAGGGCGGCGGTTCTGCGGGCGGCTTGCAGGGCGAGGCGGCGGGTACGGGCTGTTTCCACACGCAGCATCAGGGCGTCGAGTGCGGGCTTCAGCGGGCCGAGTCTCTGCCGGGTGTCCTTCGTGGGAAAGCTGTCGATCTTGGCGGCAAAGGGCAGTTTCGCGGTGGCGCCAAAAAGGAAGGCAGCCTCAAGGATCGAGAGGTCGGGGGCAGCGGGATCGAAGGCCGCAAGCGCCTCGGCGGCCTTGACGTCATTGGTGGATCCGCCGTGCAGAGCCGCAATCAAGCTGGTCAGCACGTCGCCTGCATCGGGGCCGAGGGTATCGGACACGATCGCGGCCTCGGTCTCCCCCTCCGGCACGCCGAACATCGCCCGGGCGTCGGCGGGGGTCAGGGGCGGCGCGAAATCGGCGCGGCGGGCGGCTATTTCGTCGGCGAGGCCTGCGAAATCCTCTCCGGTGTAAAGCGCCGCCACTTCGGCCACCGCTTGCGGGGCGAAGGTTTCGGCAAGGTCGTCCACGATGTCGGCGCGCAACAGCAGCCCCGCGCGGTCGTCCATTTCGGTGAAAGCGGGCGACACCCCGGCCTCCAGCGGAAAGCGGCGAAGGAGGGCGGCGCAGAAGGCGTGGATGGTGAGAATCCGAAGGCCCCCCGGTGTCTCGATGGCTTGCGCGAACAGGCGGCGGGCGCGGGACAGGCTGGCGTCGTCGATGGGGCCTTCGACGCCAAGCTCGGCCAGCGACGCCCGCAGCTTTTCGGCCGGTTGCATCGCCCACTCGCCAAGGCGCCGGAACAGGCGGTTCTGCATCTCGGCGGCGGCGGCCTTGGTGTAGGTGAGGCAGAGGATGCGGGCAGGATCCGTCCCCGCCATCAGCATCCGCGCCACGCGGTCGGTCAGCACGCGCGTCTTGCCGGACCCCGCATTGGCAGAGACCCAGGTGGACCGGGTGGGGTCCGCGGCGCGGACCTGCGCCGTGCTGGCGGCATCGCGGGTCATCCGACATCCTCGGGCTGCGGCGGATCAGTCATCTGCCATTCGCCCATGCGCGCCAGATGGTCATAGTCGCCCCCGAACCGCACCCCCGCGACCGACCGGCGCGAGGCATAGCCCTTGGCGGGGTCCATGTAGGCGGCGATGAGGCGCCCGAGTTCCTCCCAGACCGCTGCGGTAAGGTCCGGCGTCACCTCGGTCGTCTCGGCCTTGGGCGAGGACCCCAGCCCGACATAGGTGATCCGCGTCACCTGCCTGCGGCCAAGCGTCGGGAACCCGCCGCGTTCCACCATCGCTGCTGTCAAGGGGAGCTGCTTGTCGAAGAAGCGCTGCTGCTTTTCGGAGGGCGGGGCCCCGGTCTTGTAATCGATCACATGCACGCGGGCGTCGGGGAGAAGGTCGATCCGGTCGGGGCGGGCAGTCAGGACGAAACCGTCTCGCAGAGTTGTCGCCCCGCCCTTTTCCAGGATCACAGGCCGACCTTCGCTGGCAGCATCGAGCCGGATGAGGAAAGGGGCGGCGCGGTTGAGGCGGGCCTGCCAGAGGGTGCGGGCGGCGGGCCAGGGGACTTCGTCGGCGAGGAGGGCGGTGGTGAGGGATTTCAGGCGGTTCAGTGCCGCATCTGCCGTTTCCGAGCCGATGGGGCCCTGCGCATAGACCTCGAGAATGCGGTGGATGACGGTGCCGCGCAGGCGGGCGTCGGGGGCAGCGCGGAGGGGGTGGAGGGGGCGTAGGCCGAGGAGGTGGCGGGCGTAGATGGCGTAGGGGTCGCGGATCAGGGTGGAGATTTCCGTGACGGAGAGGCGGCGGGGTCGGTCTTCGACGGGGGGGCGCGGGGCGGGGCGGGGGGCGGGCTTCTCCGTCGCCGTGGGCATCTCGAGCGTTGCGGCGAGGGAAAGCCAGCGTCGACCCCGCTCCCGCATCGCATCGAGCGCCGCCTTGCCACCCTGATCGGGCAACCCCTCCAGCAGGTTGGTCAACCGGTTCAGCCAGCGGGACACCACCGTCTCGGCCTCGGCGTCCCGGCGGGCGCGGGTGAGAACAACCTCGGGCGCGGCGATGGCCTGCTGATAGTCGTGGGCGGAGAGGCCGATCCGGCGCTCGGGCAGCAAAAGCCCCGCGTCGAGCCGCATCCGGCGGTTCAGCCAGGGGTCGGGTGGCGGTCGGTCGGGCCATGTGCCGTCGTTGAGCCCGCCGAGGATCACCAGATCCGCCCCGCCGATCCGCGCCTCGCGCGTGCCCCAGATCCGGATGAAGGGATGCGCCGCAACCGTCTCGCGCACCTCGCCGCGGGAAAGAACCCCTTCGACGAGGTCGCGGTAAGCGGGGGCGGTCAAGGTGCCGCCATGCGCGGCCTCGGTCTCCAGCGCGGTGAAATAGTCCCGAGCGATCTCGCCGGCCGGACCGTCCCAGAGGGTCACGGGATCGGCTGCGGGGCCGCTGGAGAGGGCCTCGGTCAAGGTACGGTGGTGGGCGACGTGGGTGGGCAGGGGGTCGGTGCCCGGTCGGTCGGTCAGGGACAGGCAGCGGGCGAGCCAGGTGCCCCAGGCAGGGTCCCGCGCCCATTCCAGCAGCTTTTCGGGTGTCGGATGGGGCAGGCCCTTGTCGCGGACGTGCAATTCCAGATCGCGGGTAAGGTCCAGATGCTCCCTCCTCGTCGTGGTGCCGCCGACGAGGGGGTGCTTGAGGAGAGCAAGCAGCGCCTCGGCACTCATCCGTCCCGCCAATGCATCCGCTGTCTGCCGCAACAGCCGTCCCGGCGCGGTCAGCGACAGCGGCTGCCCCGCGCTGTCATCGGGCCGGATGCGCCAACGGTCGAGCGCCGCCGTCACCCGCCGCGCAAGCCCCCGGTCGGCGGTGACCAGCGCCGCCACCAGCCCCCCGTCGGCCGCCTGCCGCAGGATCATCGCGATGGCCAACGCCTCGTCCCGGGGCGTATCCGCCTCGATCAGGGTCATGCGGGCGGTCGCATCGGGCAGGCCGGCCAGCGCCGCCCCCTCGGCCAGCCACTGGTCGGTCACCGGGGCGGGGCGGAGGGAGAGGGAGAGGAGGGCATTGCGGGCGGGGCTTGGCGAGGTGTCGTCGGTCCAGCGGGCGACGTCGCCCGGCGTCAGCCCAAGCGCCCTGCACAGGCGCAGCATGCGGAACTGCGGGTGATCCTCACCCGTCAGGGCATCGGGCATCGCGGCCCACGCCGCCTGTGGCATGGCGAAGTCGAAGCCCGGCAGCACCAGCGCGCCCTGCGGCAGGGCCGCCACCGCCTGCATCAGACGCAAGGTCGTGCCGCGCGATCCGGTGGAACCGGCGATGATCCACGGGTCGGCGGGCGGCTCGACCAACCACCGCGCGGCCAGCCGCTCCACCACCATCCGCTGCCGCGCCACGGCGTCGGGCGCGGCGCCGGTGAAGAACGGCGCCACGATCCCCATGAAGCCCTGCGTCCGCGCCCAGTGGGCCGAGTGCTCCGACACATCCAGTGCCGCGATCCTCTCCGGCGGCACCCCCTCGCCCTGCATCTCGTCCAGAAGGTCGGCGAGGCTGTCAGCGAGGTCATAGAGGGCGGCGCGGGGGGCGAGGTCGGGTTCGTGGTCGAGGAGGCGGGCGATCAGGACCGAAAGCTCCAGTCGGCGGCGGAGGGCGGGCACGGCGGGGGGCAGGCCGGGCAGGGGCGTGTCGGCGCCAAGATCGGTGATGAGGCGAAGACGGGGCAGGAGGCCCGGCGTTTCCGCCAACGCCTGCGCGATGCGCTGCCGCATCCGCGCGGTACCGACAAGGACCGTGATACGCGCCATCGCCTCGGGCGGCTGGCCGGAAAGGCGGGCGCGGAGGCCGCGGGCGAAGGCCCGCGGGAAATCGACGCCGGGGGGGAGGGCGAAAAGCCGGGGGCCGGGGAAGAGGGTCATCGGGCGGACCCCGTGTCCGCTGCGCCGCATTCGGGCCGGGCGTCCCCCCGCCCCATCCCTCCCCCACGACGGGGGAGGGAGCCGCCCGGCGCCAAACGCGGTCCTGTCTTGCGAATTCTGGCACCTCCCATCCCCCTCGTGGGGAGGGGATGGGGAGGTCGCTGAAAAGAATGCCCTGCATCTGCCCCGATGCGGTCCGGGCATCGACCGAGAGAATGGGCGAAGGGCGCGCGCGCAGGGGTCATCCGGCAAGCAACGACTCGGCCAGGGCGATCCCCGCCGGATTGCCCACATCGCACCATCCGCCCTTGTGGATCAGGCCGTAAGCCCGCCCCCGCGCGATCAGCAGGTCCCAGACGCGGTTGAAGGAGAAGACCTCGTCCGGGATCTCGGCAAGGATCGCAGGGTCGAGGATCTGCGCGGTGAGGTACGCGAACCCCGGTCGCCCATTGGCCCGGGCCAGCCGCCCCTCCCCGTCCATCATGAAATCGCCCGGACCAGCGAAGCCTGTCGCCTTTGCCGCGGGCAGCAACATGAGCAGCGCGTCCATCCGTGCGGGGTCCCATGCAGCTTCCAACTGCCTTAACGGGTTTTCCCCCGTCCAGGCCACATCTGCATTCAGCGCGAACACCGGCCCCCCTCCCAGCAGCGGCAGCGCGGCCTTGAGGCCCCCACCGGTGTCGAGGATGCGCTCCCGCTCCCACGACAGCCGGACGCCCCGCCCCTCCAGATGCGCGGCCAGCATTTCGGCCTTGTAGTGCAGGTTGACGACCACCGGCGCGACCCCGGCGCCCGCCGCCACCTCCAGCGCGTGGTCGATGAGGGGGCGGCCTGCGACCTCGATCAAGGGCTTCGGCCGGTCGGCGGTCAGCGCGCCCATGCGGGTGCCGAACCCTGCGGCAAGGATCATCAGCGGGCGCATTGGCGGGCGATCCTGTCGAGGGTGGCGGGGGTAGGCGGGGGGAGGAAGTCGTCGCAGACCGCGCGCACCTTAGCAAGGGCCGGATGCGCGAGGTTCGCCTGCACCTGACCCCAGACGCGGGGGATCAGGGGCAGGTAGCCGGGCTTGCCCGCCTGCACACCCAGCCGCGCGAAGACGCCAAGGATGCGCAGGCCCCTTTGCGCCCCGATCACGGCGATGGCGGTGTCGAGGTTTTCGGCGCCGGTGACATCGGCAAAACGGCGCACCGTGGCAGCGGCGGTCGCAGGCGCCACATCGCGCCGGGCGTCCTGCACCAGTGACACGAGGTCATAGGCGGGTTGCCCCATCTGGGCGAGTTGAAAGTCGAGGAGGCCGACCTTTGCGAGGCCGGGTCGCTCTGGCAGCCAGAGCAGGTTTTCGGCGTGATAGTCTCGCAGGATCAGGACGCGGGGGCCGTCGGCGTGGCGTAGGAGGGCCTCGGTCAGTTCGGTGATGAAGGGGGCGGGTTCGGGGCGGGAGCCGGTGGCGGCAAAGGCGTACCAGTCGAGGGCGAGGGTCGCGGCATTGGCCCAGTCTTCCGCCGAAAGGTCGGGCAGGCCTTCGGGCGGCCTGGCGGCTTGCAGGTGAGCGAGAACATCGGCGGCGGCAGTGTAGAGGGGTTCCTCCATCGCCGGGTCATTGGTGACACCGGCATAGAGGTCATCGCCGAGATCCTCGAGGAGGAGGAAGCCATGGGAAAGATCCTCGGCGAGAACCTCGGGCGCAGAGAGGCCGAGGGCGCGGAGGTGCCCGGCGATCCGGACGAAGGCGGCGGGGTCGTCGGCCTGGCCGGGGGGCGCGTCCATCAGGACCGCTTTCGCTTCGCCCTGCGAAAGGCGCCAGTAGCGGCGGGCCGAAGCGTCTCCGGCGAGGGGCGCGCGCAGCGCATCGCCCCAGCCGCTTGCCGTGACAAACGCGGACAGGGCGGTGGCGCGGTCAGGCATCGAAGGCCCGCAGAAGAGCATTCGCCAGCCCCTCTCGCCCGCCCGAAACCTGCGCCTCGCGCCCCTCGCCCACGGGAGAGAGCCTGACATGCAGGGCATCGGCGGGGGCAAGACGGCCGAGGCGTTCGGGCCATTCCACAAGACATATTGCGCGCCCAAGCGCCCCTTCCAGCCCCAGTTCCGTCAGCTCGTCCCGGTGAGAGAGGCGATAGAGGTCGGCGTGCCAGACCTCTCCCCCGGGCGTTTCATAGGTCTGGACAAGGGTGAAGGTCGGCGAGGGGACAGGCTCTTCGCGCCCGAGAATGGCCTGGACCAACGCG
>CAZVIS010000101.1:0-9244 GCA_964627355.1 uncultured Rhodobacterales bacterium | reverse complement strand
CCAGCACCACGCGGGCAGCGGCGTGAAAGCCGGGGACGGCGCGGGTGGCGCGCAGCACGTCGGCCATCAGGGTGCCCCGCCCCGGGCCAAGTTCGGCCAGCGTGAAGGGGGCAGGGGACCCCTGATCGAGCCAGGACTGGGCGAGGGCCAGCCCCAGAAGCTCGCCAAACATCTGGCTGATTTCGGGGGCGGTGGTGAAGTCTCCGGCCCGGCCAAAGGGATCGCGGGTGGAATAGTAGCCGTGCGTGGGGTGCAGAAGGCATTCGGCCATGTAGTCGGCCACCGTCATCGGCCCGCCGGCGGCGATGCGCCGCGCCAGCAGGTCGGCCAGTGCCGTCATGCAGCCCGCCCTCGCCGGACGAACCACAACCCTGCCGCGATCATCGGCAGGGACAGGATCTGCCCCATCGTCAGGCCCCACCCGCCGATGTGCCAGGCAAGCCCGAGGGGGTTGCCTTCAGTGATGAACTGGATGTCGGGCTGGCGCAGGAACTCGACGAGAAACCGCCCCAACCCATAGCCAATGAAGAATACCCCTGCGATGGCCCCTGGGCTGCGCAGCCAGCCGCGCCGCCACGCGAGCCAGATCAGGACAGCGCCAAGGATCAGCCCCTCCATCGCCGCCTCGTAAAGCTGGCTGGGGTGGCGGGCGCAGATGCCGACCACGCCGGGGCAGGTCTGGGCAAGGTCGCCGGGGAAGGCCACGCCCCAGGGCATCTCGGTCGGGCGGCCCCAGAGTTCGCCGTTGATGAAGTTGGCGATGCGACCGAGGAGAAGGCCGGGGGGAGTGGCCAGCGCCATCACGTCGGCGGCGGACAGCATCGGGATCTTCTCGGCCCGGCAAAACAGCCATCCGGCCAGCACGACCCCCAGAAACCCGCCGTGGAACGCCATGCCGCCCTTCCAGACCTGCGGGATCTCCCAGGGGTTTGCGAGGTAGTAGGAGGGTTGGTAGAACAGCACGAAGCCAAGGCGCCCGCCCGCGATCACCCCCACGATGACCCAGGTCAGAAGGCGCTCCACCTGATCGCGCGTCATCGGCGGCGTGCCCGCCCACAGGCGCGGCGTGCCCACGGCGGCCAGCGCCAGACGCCAGCCGATCAGGATCCCCGCGATATAGGCCAGCGCATACCAGCGCAGCGAAAGGGTGATACCGAAGAGCGTGACCGAAATGAGGTCCGGCCCGATGTCGGGGAAAGGAATGTATCCGTCCATGCGCGCCTGCCTTGTTTGGCGCGGTTGTCCCGGCTGCCTGCGACGAAGTCAACCCGCGCGCGGCCTTGCTCCTGTGGACAGAGGCGGCCATATAAAGGTCAACCCGGTCCGGAGGCGAACCCCATGCAGACCCGCAACAAGATCTTCGACGACCTGTCGCAGCTGATGACGAACGCCATGGGTGTCGCACAAGGCGCCCGGGCCGAGGCCGAGACGGCGATGAAGGGCTTCATCGACCGCTGGATGGCCGACCGTGATTTCGTCACGCGCGAGGAGTTCGACGCGGTGCGCGCGATGGCGCAGAAGGCGCGCGAGGAGAACGCGGCGCTAATGGCGCGAGTTGCGGCGTTGGAAGCAGCGGCTGAGGCTGCGCCGAAAAAGAAAGCCCCGCCCAAGGAGTAACGTTGGCAAGGCCCCTTAGTCCGGGGCCTCTTCCCGCAACTCCTGCGCCAGGAATGCCTCGAAGGCGTCGAGATCCACCGGCTCGAACTGGCCGAAGCCCTGCATCCAGACCGAGGCCCCCCGCATCCCGTCGGGGTCGAGCTTGCACCACGTCACCCGCCCCCGCCGCTCCTGCTGGATCAGTCCGGCCTCGGCCAGCACATGCAGGTGCTTCGAGATTGCCGCGAGTGACATGGAAAAGGGCTCGGCCACGTCGCTGACGGCCATGTCATCCTCGAGCAGCATGGCGAGGATCGCCCGCCGCGTGGGGTCGGCGAGGGCCGCGAAGGCGAGGGTGAGGGGGTCGGTCATTTGGGTCTTTTCGGGCCTTCCACCGGGATCGTCAACCGTGGGGTTGAGAATGGGGGAGGGGTGGAGGCCCGGCGGCGGTCTGGCATGAGTTCCGGAAAATGAAGCCGGATCATAGGGTTGCGCCGCGATCCCGCACCACCCCGCCTGCTTGACTCCGATGTCTCCCTGACATACCCATGCCGCGACTGACTGGGGGTACCCCGTGGCGGACGAACCTGATCCCGAACGGCTGCGCGCACTCGAGGCGCGGCTAGCGCGGGTCAAGGGCAAGCCTGCGGCGGAGAAGACCGAGACAGGCAAGGCATTCTCGCAGGGCGAGATGGCCTGGAGGATGGTGATCGAACTGGTGTCGGGGATGATCCTTGGCCTGTCGATCGGATACGGGCTGGACTGGGTGTTCGGCACGCTGCCCGTCTTCCTGGTGATCTTTGCCCTCTTCGGGTTTGCGGCGGGGGTGCGGGTGATGCTGCGCACGGCGCAATCCATGAACGGAACGGACGGAAAGGGGCACGAGCGTGGCTGAGGAAGCGGAAGGCGGAAGCGGTTTTGCGATCCACCCGATGGACCAGTTCGTGGTCAAGCCGCTGTTCGGCGAAGGCCCGATCGAGTGGTACACCGTCACCAACGTCACGCTGTGGATGGCGATTGCCGTCCTGTGCATCGCGGCGCTGCTTGTCTGGGGCACCAGCCGCCGGGCGATCATCCCCTCGCGCAGCCAGTCGATTGCGGAGCTGATCTACGGCTTCATCCACAACATGGTGGAAGAGGTGACGGGGCATGAGGGGGTGAAGTACTTCCCCTATGTGATGACGCTGTTCCTGTTCATCCTGTTTGCCAACCTCCTCGGCCTGATCCCGATGTCCTTCACCACGACCAGCCATGTGGCGGTGACGGTGACGCTGGCGCTGTTGGTGTTCCTCGGCGTCACGATCCTGGGGTTCGTCAAGAACGGGATCGGGTTCCTCGGCATGTTCTGGGTCACCTCGGCGCCCTTGGCCGTGCGGCCGATCCTCGCGGTGATCGAGGTCATCAGCTACTTCGTCCGGCCCGTCAGCCACTCGATCCGTCTTGCGGGCAACCTGATGGCGGGTCATGCGGTCATCAAGGTGATCGCGGGCTTTGCAACGCTGGCCGTCGCCTCGCCCGTCGTGGTGGGTGCGGTGACCGCAATCTATGGCCTCGAACTGCTGGTGGCAGTCGTGCAGGCCTACGTCTTTACCATCCTGACCTGCGTGTACCTGCGCGATGCCGTCGGCGGCGCGCACCACTAGGGTCCTGAAACAGCAACCGAATTCCTGAAGGAGAAGATCATGGAAGGCGATATCGCAGAAATGGGCAAGTTCATCGGCGCCGGTCTGGCAACGATGGGTCTGGGCGGCGCCGGCATCGGCGTGGGCCACATTGCCGGCAACTTCCTGGCGGGCGCCCTGCGCAACCCGTCGGCGGCACCGGGCCAGATGGCCAACCTCTTCGTCGGCATCGCCTTTGCCGAAGCGCTCGGGATCTTCTCGTTCCTGATCGCGCTTCTGCTGATGTTCGCCGTCTGATCACGCAAACCCTTGCGTGACGTGGCCGGGGGAGACCCCGGCCGGGACCAGACGGTGACGGAGGCCCGCGATGGCGACAGAAACCACTGAGGCGGCAGGTGCGGCCCACGGGGCAGCCGAAGCCAGCGAACATGCCGTCGGCATGCCGCAGCTCGACTTCTCGACATGGCCCAACCAGATCTTCTGGCTGGCGGTTACGCTTGTCGCGATCTACCTGATCCTGACGCGCGTGGCGCTGCCCCGGATCGGGGCGGTGCTGGCCGAACGGCGCGGCACGATCATCAACGACATCGCGGCGGCCGAGGACCTGAAGGCCAAGGCGGTCGAGGCCGAAAAGGCCTATAACGACGCGCTGGCTGCGGCCCGGGCCGAGGCTGGCAAGATCGTCGCGAAGGCGCGGGCGGACATCCAAGGCGAACTCGATGCGGCGACAGCGGCGGCAGATGCGCAGATTGCCGAACGGGTCGCGGCGTCGGAAGTGTTGATCGCCGAGATTCGGGCCGGTGCGATGGACAGCGTCACGGAAGTGGCGCGCGACACGGCGGCAGAGATCGTGGCGGCGCTTGGCGGCAAGATCGACGCTGCGGCAGTTGCGGCGAGCGTCGCCCAGCGGATGAAGGGATAAGCCATGCTGCGTCTTGTTGCGCTGACGGTGCTGTTTGCCTCGCCTGCGATGGCGGCTTCGGGCCCGTTCATCTCGCTGGGGAACACCAACTTTATCGTGCTGCTGGCGTTCCTGCTGTTCGTGGGCGTGCTGGTCTATGCCGGTGTGCCGAAGATGATCACCGGAATGCTTGACGCCCGTGCGGTCCAGATCAAGACCGAACTGGACGAGGCGCGGGCCCTGCGCGAAGAGGCGAAGGGGATCCTCGCCACTTACGAGAAGAAGAAGAAAGAGGTGCAGGAGCAGGCGGACCGCATCGTCGCCAATGCCCGCACCGAGGCGCTGGAGGCGGCAGAGGCCGCCAAGGCCGAGCTCAAGCGGTCCATCGCGCGGCGGATGGCTGCGGCCGAGGACCGTATCGCTTCGGCCGAGAAAGAGGCCGTGCGCGCGGTGCGCGAGCGGGCTGTGACGGTGGCAATCGACGTGGCGGGGGAAATCCTGGCCAAGCAGATGACTCCCAAGGCTGCCGAGGCCTCTATCGACGTGGCGATTGCCGAGGTCGGGGCCAAGCTGCACTGAGCATCGGCGAGCGGCAAATTGAAAGAACCCGGGCCTGTGCCCGGGTTTTCCATTTCGGGACGCTCAGGCGTTCGGGCGGATGATGATCTCGACCCGGCGGTTCTGCGCCTGACCCTGGGGGGTGAAGTTGTCGGCAACCGGCTGATCCTCGCCCCGGCCAAAGCTGATGATCCGGCCCGAGGGCACGCCGTAGTCGCGCAGCACCGCCGCGACCGAATTCGCGCGGCGCTGGCTGAGGTCCTGGTTGTAAGCGGCAGCGCCGACGTTGTCGGTGTGGCCGATCACCTGCACCGTCGAGTTCGGGTAGTTCAGCAGGCTTTGCGCCACGGCGCGCAGGTCCTGCGTCAGGTCGGGGCGCAGGGTCGCGCTGTCGGTGGCAAAGAGGATGTCTTGCGGCATCACCACGCGCAGTTCCGACCCGGTGTTCACGATCTGGGTGTTGCTGCCGACGTTGCCGCGCAGTTCCGCCGCCTGCCGGTCAAGCGTGTTGCCGATGGCCCCGCCTGCAATGGCGCCAAGACCCGCGCCGACGATGGTGCGGCCAAAGCGGCCATCGTCGCCGCCTGCTGTGGCGCCGATCAGACCGCCGATCACGGCGCCGGTCACGGCGCCGGTCTTGGTGCGGCTGTTGTCAACCGGCGCCGTGCCGTAGCCCGCGTTCGGATCGACGCAGGCGGTCAGGGCCAGCAGGCTGGCGGTCGCCAGAAGAAGGGGGGTTCGCAACATGATCTGTCGTGCCTCGTGCGCTTGTATGTCCCCGGACACCCCGGGGTTCATTTCGACTATAGCAACGCGCAGGTGCGCCGGGTAGTTCCTGCACAAATGCGTGTCGGCGGAGAGTTGCGCATTCTGGACACGTCGTCAGGCGACATCGCGCGAGGCGTTCTCGCGCGCGGATTCCCACGCGAGCATCGCGCGCTTGACGGGCAGGCCCCAGTGATAGCCGCCCAGATGACCGACCGGCCCGCCCGATTTGCGCAGCGCGCGGTGGCAGGGGATCAGCCACGAGATCGGGTTGCGCCCGACCGCGGTGCCGACAGCGCGGACCGCCTTGGCGTGGCCGATGGCGCCCGCAATCTCGCCATAGGTGGTGACGTGGCCGGTGGGGATGCGCAGCAAGGCCTCCCAAACCTTGATCTGGAAGGGGGCGCCGATGAGGTAGAGGGGGGTGTCCGCGTTCTGCCCCTGACCTGCGCCGAAGGCCGACAGGACCCAGGGGCGCAGCATCATCGGATCCTCGGTGAAGGTGGCGCGGGGCCAGCGGCCGGTCAGGTCCACCATCGCGGCCTCTTCTCCCGTCTCGGCAGCAAAGGCCATCCCACAGAGGCCCTTGTCGGTGCCCATGACGAGGGCGGGCCCAAAGGGGCTCTCGAACCAGCCCCAGAAGACCGTGAGGCCCTCGCCCCCCTTGGCATAGTCGCCGGGGGCCATCGCCTCCCACCGCAGGAACAGGTCATGCAGGCGCCCGCCCCCGGACAGGCCCGTCGCGAGCGAGGTTTCCAGCACGGTGAACCGGTCTGCCAGCAGGGTGCGGGCATGGTTGAGGGTCAGGTACTGCTGATAGCGTTTCGGGCTGACGCCGACCCAGGCGGAAAAGATGCGCTGGAAATGCGCGGGGCTCATCCCCATGCGGCCCGCCAGACCGTCCAGCGTCAGCGACGGCCCGCCCGCGTCGATCTCGCGCAGGGCGCGGGCGATCACCTGATAGTGGTAAGCGGGGGACTGGTCGGTCATGGCGGTGCTCCTTGGGTGGGGCAAAGATAGGCCCCCGCGCGCCGCCCTGCGACCCGGTTTCTGCGGGATCGATGCTTGTCGGATTGTGGGGCTTCGGCCATACCTGCGGGATGCCCAAGCAACTGGATTACCATACCATCCGCGCAATCTTTGCCCGCTTCCGGGCGAAGGAGGCCGAGCCCAAGGGCGAGTTGGAGCACCTGAACGCCTATACCCTGCTGGTCGCGGTCGCGTTGTCGGCGCAGGCGACGGACGTGAGCGTGAACAAGGCGACGCGGGGGTTGTTCGCGGTGGCCGACACGCCCGAACGGATGCTGGCGCTTGGCGAAGAGGGCTTGATCGAGCATATCCGGACCATCGGGCTTTACCGGAACAAGGCGAAGAACGTCATCAAGCTGAGCCGGATCCTGATCGAGGCCTATGGCGGCGAGGTGCCGTCGAGCCGGGCCGCGCTGATGGGGTTGCCGGGGGTGGGGCGGAAGACGGCGAATGTGGTCCTGCAGATGTGGTTCGGCCTGCCCGCGCAGGCGGTGGACACGCATGTGTTCCGCGTGGGCAACCGGACCGGGATCGCGCCGGGCAAGGATGAGGCAGCGGTGGAGCGGGCGATCGAGGACAATGTGCCGGCGGAGTTCCTCGCGCATTCCCACCACTGGCTGATCCTGCACGGGCGGTATATCTGCCTCGCGCGCAAGCCGCGCTGTGCCGATTGCCTGATCGCGGATCTGTGCGCCTATGAGGAGAAGACTGGATGAAACCCTATCAGGTTGTCGGCATCGGCAACGCCATCGTCGATGTGTTCGCCCAAGCCGACGACTCGTTCCTTGAGCTGATGGGGATCACCAAGGGGATCATGCAGCTGGTCGAGCGCGAGCGGGGGGAGTTGCTTTACGCCGCGATGAAGGACCGGGTGCAGGCGCCGGGCGGGTCGGTGGCGAACACGCTGGCGGGGTTGGGGAATCTGGGGCTGACGACGGCCTTCATCGGGCGGGTGCATGACGATGCCTTGGGTCGGTTCTACGCGCGCACAATGGCCGACGAGGGCACGGATTTCGTGAACGCGCCGGTGCCTGGGGGGGAGTTGCCGACTTCGCGCTCGATGATCTTCGTGGCGCCGGACGGCGAGCGGTCGATGAACACCTATTTGGGTATTTCGTCGGAGCTGGGGCCCGAGGACGTGTCGGATGCCGTGGCGGGGCAGGCGGCGTTCCTGTTTCTGGAAGGCTATCTTTACGACAAGCCGAAGGGGAAACAGGCTTTCGAGCGGGCGGTGGCCTTGTGCCACGCGGCGGGGGGGCAGGCGGGAATCGCGCTGTCGGACCCGTTCTGCGTAGACCGGCACCGGGGGGACTTCCGGCGGCTGGTGAAGGACCTGGACTATGTGATCGGCAACGAGCACGAGTGGTGCTCTTTGTATGAGACCGACCTTTCGGGGGCGCTGGAGCAGGCGGCGCGGGACGCGGGGCTGGTGGCCTGCACGCGGTCGGGCCATGACGTGATCGTGGTGCGCGGGAACGAGCAGGCGGTGGTGCCGGTGAGGCGTGTGGTGCCGGTCGATGCGACGGGCGCGGGCGACCAGTTCGCGGCGGGGTTCCTGTACGGGCTGGCCACGGGGCAGAGCCTCGCGGTCTGCGGGCGGATGGGCTGCGTGGCCGCGGCCGAGGTCATCAGCCATTTCGGCGCGCGGCCCGAGGCGGATCTGAAGGCGCTGTTCCGGGCCGAAGGGCTGATCTGAGCCGGCGTTTCTGAACGGGGGAGGCGCCGGGCTTGCCGGCCCCCCAGAAGGGGGGCCACGCGCCCGCCGCCGCTGCCGCCACGATGACGGCCGGGGTCCGGCGCGTGGGTTGATGGAGCGGGGGCCTGCCCGCTGCCGTCGATTCTCGAACCGATGGCGAACCGATGGCAGCCCCCCGGGATAGTTTCGCAGGAAAGAAGGGCCGTTTGGTCGGGGCGCGTAAGCCAGACCCCGGGGCCTCCTCCGCTCAGCCCGTGCGCCCTTCGAGGAACGCGCGTCCCTCTGCCGTCTCGGGTGCGGTGAAGAAGCGGGCTGCGGGGCTGCATTCGAGAAGGCGCCCCATGTGGAAGAAGGCCACGCGGTCGGCGATGCGGGCGGCCTGAGCCATCGAATGGGTGACGATGACGATGGCGAGCTCGGTCTTCAGCGCCATGAGCAGCCGCTCGACATGGGCGGTGGCGATGGGGTCGATCGAGCCGGTGGGTTCGTCCATCAGAAGGACCTCGGGCCGGGTCGAAAGGGCGCGCGCGATGCAGAGGCGCTGCTGCTGGCCGCCGGACAGATCGGTGCCCTGCAGGGTATGCAGATCGTCTTTCACCTCTTCCCAGAGGCCCGCGCGGTGGAGGCAAGAGGTGACGAGCGCATCGAGTTCCTCGGTGCTGTTCGTCAGGCCGTGCAGGCGTGGCCCTTCGGCCACGTTGTCCCAGACGGAGGTCGGAAAGGGGTTCGGCTTTTGCGCGACCCAGCCGAAGCGACGGCGGTGGACGGGCGGGTCCACCTCGGGGGCGTTGATGTCCTGCCCGTCCATGGTGATGCGGCCCGTCTGATGCAGGCCGCGCGTGCCGTCGTGCATCCGGTTCAGGCATTTCAGCGCCGTCGTCTTGCCACAGCCCGAGGGGCCGATGAAGGCGAGGACCTCGCGCGGGTGGAGGTCGAAGCTGACGTCGCAGAGGGCGGGGTGATCGCCATAGCGCAGGGTGAGATCGCGGACCGTGATGATGGGGCTGGGGGTACCGTCGAACATGGGCGTTTCCTTCTCTGATCATGCCGCGACGGTGGCGCCGTCCGCGCCGGGGC
>CAZVIS010000100.1:8048-9280 GCA_964627355.1 uncultured Rhodobacterales bacterium | reverse complement strand
GAATTTCGAGGCCGTCGAAAGCCAGCTCGCTATGCCCGCCATGCTCCTCGGGTCCCATGATCCCGATGCGGCGGACGATCTGCCAGCCGGGCTGATCGGCGTGAAAGAGAAACGCCGTCAGACCCTTGCGGGCGTCTGTTGAGGTTCGGGCGATCAGGATGAAGTGCTTCGCCTCGGCCGCGCCAGTGATGTACCATTTGCGCCCCTGGATGCAGTAGCGGTCGCCCTCGCGGGTGGCGGTCGTCCGGATCATCCCCGGATCCGACCCGCCCCCCGGCGCCGGCTCGGTCATCGCAAAGGCCGACCGGACCTCTCCCCGGACAATCGGCGCAAGCCACCGCTCCCGCTGCGCCGCCGTCGCCGCCTTCTCCAGCACCATCATGTTGCCGTCATCCGGCGCGGCAGAGTTGAAGACGACGGGGCCGAAGAGACTGCGGTTCATCTCCTCATAGGCCACGGCCATGCCGACAAAGCCGAGGCCCTGCCCGCCCGTCTCGGGGCGCAACTGGAGGCACCACAGCCCCTCGGCCCGCGCCTGTTCCCTTAGAAGATCAAGCGGTTGCAGGCCGATGTTCCCATGCGCGTCCCAGTTCGCCCGGTCCGCCTCGACGGGCAGAATCCGGTCCTGCACGAAGGCCGCGATACGGTTGCGGAAATCCTCGACGCGGGGGGGGATAGAGAAATCCATCACAGCGACGACACCAGATGCCCGCCATCGACGACGATCTCGGTGCCCGTGATATAGGCCCCCTGATCCCCCGCCAGAAGCATCAGCGCCCCGTCCAGATCCTCCGCCCGCCCCAGACGGCGCTGCGGGATGCGGCGGATCATGGTCTGGCCCGCCTCGGTCGCAAAGAAATCGCGGTTGAGGTCCGTCTCGATGTAGCCGGGGCAAAGGGCGTTGACCCTGATCCCATGCCGCGCCCACTCCAAGGCCAGCGCCCGCGTCAGCTGCACCACCCCTGCTTTTGCCGCCGCATACGCCGCGATGTTGCCTGCCACCCGCAGCCCGGCGATGGAGGCGATGTTGACGATGCTGCCCCCATGCCCCACTGCGACCATCGCCTTTGCTGCGCCTTGCGCCACATGGAACACGCCCGAAAGGTCGGTCGCGATCACACGGTCCCACTCCTCGGGCGCGGTCGCCAGGGCAGGCGCCGTATGCGCAACGCCTGCATTGTTCACAACGATATCAAAGGCCTGCGACGCCATCGCCCGAGCGACCGCTGCGG
>CAZVIS010000100.1:0-7948 GCA_964627355.1 uncultured Rhodobacterales bacterium | reverse complement strand
TTGTTCACAACGATATCAAAGGCCTGCGACGCCATCGCCCGAGCGACCGCTGCGGCATCCGTCACGTCCAGCACCATCGGCATCGCCTCTGGCCCGACCAACGCACAGGTATCGGCCAGTGCAGCCTCACGCCGCCCCGCGACCGTCACCGTTGCCCCCGCCCGTGCCAGCACCTGCGCGAAGTGCCGCCCGAGGCCCGAGGACGCCCCCGTCACCAATGCCCGCTTTCCCTGCATGAAGGTCCTCCCCCTGCCACCGTTGCGCAAAGTGCGACGAATGGGAAGGGGATCAGGCGAGGCCCTCGAAGAGACGCGCCACTGCCTCGGCGCCCGGGTCGTTGTGACCGGCCAGCTTCGCCTCGGCCAGATAGGCCGCCCGTCCGGCCTTGGCCCGCGTCATCGCCGCGGTGCTGTCGGCCCCGGTCCGCGCCGCCCTCGCCGCGGCGGCAACACCACCGGGCAACGCGGCTAGCGCCGGCGCCAAAGCATCAATCATCGTACGGTCACCAGGCTTGGCGCCCCCCACCTGCATCACCCGCTCCAGCCCCGCCGTCAGCGCGCCGATCCACCCCTGTCCCGAGGCCGAGGCATCGCCCGCCGCCGTGAAGAAGATCGCGAGCAACACGCCCGAGGAGCCGCCCATTGTCTGGCTCAATTCGCCGCCAATCGCCCGGTAAAGCTGCGTCGCATCGGCCAAAGGCAGCCGGTCGATCGACGCTGCCAGTGCCCGCGCCGCACCGGCGAGCGTGCTGCCGGTATCCCCGTCGCCCGATTTCGCATCCAGCAGGTTCAGATCTTTCTCTTGGGCGATCAAAAGCTTGCAGCAGGTCTCGATGAGCGCCCGGTGCCCCTGATGGGCCGAAGGCATGGGCTGCACCGGCGTAAGCCCGTCGGGGATCGGCAGAACCTGCACGGGGCCGAGTTTCGCTAGCCCCGGCCAGGCATGGGGGCCGACTGGGGCGGCCAGCGCGCTGACCTCGGCACCGGTCACCGGCAAGAGCGACAGCGAGAACCCGTGCATGTCGAGCGAGGTCATCAGGGCCGCAGGTCCCACGATCCACTGCACCCGGCCTCCGATTTCGGACCGCGCAAGCTCTTCCGTCAGGACCGACATCTCCAGGGGCGTCGCGCCCCCGAGGTTGTTCAGAAGGGCCACATGGTCGCCCGCGCCCAGGTGGCTTCGCAGGCGGTCCACCACCATTGCCATCGCAGCCTTGGCCCCTGCGAAATCCACCTGCTCGATCCCCGCCTCGCCATGGATGCCAAGGCCAAGCTCGGCCTTGCCGTCGTCGATGCGGTCCTCCTTGGGGCTGCCGGGGACGGTGCAGGTGTCAAGGCTCATGCCGATGGAGATGGCGCCGGCGATGACCTTTTCCGCTGCATCCGCAATGGCTTGCAGGTCAGCGCCGCCTTCGGCCAGGGCGCCTGCGATCTTGTGGACGAACAGCGTTCCGGCCACCCCACGCGCCTGCGGCAGGTCGGGGAGCGCCACGTCGTCGTCCACGATCACCATACGTACCTTGAGCCCGAAGGCCCGCGCCCGCTCGGCCGCCAGACCAAAGTTCAAGCGATCGCCAGTGTAGTTCTTCACGATCAGCAGGCACCCCGCCGGGCCCGTGACGGCAAGGATGCCCGCCAGCACCGCATCGACCGAAGGCGACGCAAAGACGTCGCCGCAGACCGCCGCCGTCAGCATTCCCTTCCCGACAAAGCCCGCATGGCTGGGTTCATGCCCCGAACCGCCGCCCGAGACGAGGGCCACCTTGCTGCGGTCCCAGTCCGTCCGCAGAACCACTTTGATATGCGGATAGCCGTCCAGCCGCGCAAGCCGACCCGAGGAGGCGCGGATCAGGCCGTCGAGCGCCTCGGTCACCAGCGTCTCTTTGGTATTCATGAACTGTTTCATGGGATTACCTTCCAAAGCTCAAGCGCGCGCCCTGCGCGTCAAAGTAAAGCGGTTTGTCGGGGCGGATGGCGACCACATCGCCGGGGCCGAGGGGGGTGTGCACGTCGGTCAGCGTGATGATGTCGTGTCCCTCAAGGCGCAAGTGCAGGCGGGTCTGGTCGCCCAGATGCTCGACCCGCCCCACCGTCGCCTCGCGCCCGTCGCCCTGCACGATATGCTCGGGGCGCAGGCCGATCTGCGCGGCAGCCCTCGGCGCGTCACCGAACAGCCCCGCTGGCAGCACGTTGATGCGCGGCTGGCCAAGGCGGGTCGCGACGTAAAGGCTTATGGGGTCTTCATAAATCTCGCGAGGGGTGCCGTACTGGACAAGGCGGCCGTGGTCGAGGACACCGACGTGGGTGGCCATCGTCATCGCTTCGGTCTGGTCGTGGGTGACATAGAGGAAGGTCGCCTTGAGGTCCTGGTGGATGCGCTTGAGTTCCACCCGCAGATCGGCGCGGAGCTTGGCGTCGAGGCTACTGAGCGGCTCGTCCATCAGATAGATGCGGGGCGAGCGCACCAGCGCACGACCGATCGACACCCGCTGCATCTCGCCTCCGGACAGCTTCGTGGCCTTGTTGTCCAGCTTGTGGGCGATGCGAAGAACCTCGGCCACCTCCTTGATCCGGATCGCGATTTCAGGTTCCGGCATGTTGATCACCGGGGACCGCAGCGGGAAGGCGAGGTTGTCGCGGACGGTCATGTGGGGGTAAAGCGAGTATTGCTGGAACACCATCGCCACGTCGCGCGCCGCGGGGCTGTCGGGCAGGACCGAGGCGCCGTCGATGCGGATATCGCCCGTGTCTGGCCTCTCCAGCCCTGCGATCAGACGCAGCGTCGTCGTCTTGCCCGCGCCGGTGGGGCCGAGGAGGACGACGAAGGCCCCGTCGGGGATCGTCAGCGACACGTCCGACAACGCGAGCGTCGCGCCGTAAGCCTTTGTCAGGCCTTGCAGAACCACCTCAGCCATGGAGCACCTCGGCATTCGCGGCGGTGCGCAGGGCGCGGCCGGTGGAGGCGTCGAAGACCGACAGGGTCGAGGCAGAGAAGGACAGCCCGACCGTCTCGCCGACCCTGACCGTTTGCGCCGAGGGCACGCGGGCCTTGAGCGTGCCGTGGGGGGCCGAGAGGGTGACGATCTGCGTGGTGCCGAGATACTCCGTCGCCTCGATCCGGCCGCGATAGTCGCCGGTATCGGTTAACGCGATGTGCTCGGGGCGGACGCCAAGGGCAAGCGCCCCGGTGGCCCCCTCACGCAGTTCGGGGCAGGCGATGGTCGTGCCGAGGTCCACCGCCGCCGCGCCGGGGGTCACGGCCCCCTGAAAGCGCAGGAAGTTCATCGAAGGCGAGCCGATGAAATCGGCCACGAACATCGTCGCGGGGTGGTCGTAGATGTCGCGCGGGGTTCCGAATTGCTCGACAACCCCATGATTCATGACAACAATCTTGTCTCCCATCTGCATCGCTTCAAGCTGGTCATGGGTCACATAGACGGTCGTGGCGCGCATGCGGTCGTGGAGGGCGCGGAGTTCCTCGGACATGCGCTCGCGGAACTCGCTGTCGAGGGCGCCGAGGGGTTCGTCCATCATGAAGGCCTTGGGGTTGCGGACGATGGCGCGGCCAAGCGCCACACGCTGGCGGTCGCCCCCGGACAGGCCGCCGACGGGGCGGTCGAGGATGCTTTCGATGCCCAGAATCCGCGCGACCTCGGCCACCTTGGCCTGCACCTCGGCGCGAGGAAGTCCCTGAGAAACAAGAGGATAGGAGATGTTCTTGCGGACGTTCATATGCGGGTAGAGGGCGAAGAGCTGGAACACCATGGCGATGTCGCGCTGGCTGGCGGGTTTCTGGCTGACCTCTTCCCCGTCGATCAGGATCTCGCCGCTTGTTGGCAGCTCCAGGCCTGCGATCATCCTCAGCGTGGTGGTCTTGCCGCAGCCGGACGGCCCGAGCAGCATGAAGAATTCGCCGTCCTTCACCGTGAAGCTCGACCCCTTCACGGCGGTGAAATTCCCGAATTCTTTCCGCAAGTTACGGATCACGATTTCAGCCATCGGGCAGCTCCTGTCCGGCGCGGATGAGGTTGCCGTCGGCATCGATCAGGGCCAGTTCGCGCATCCCCCAAGGCTTGTCTTCGGCCCGCACAAGGCGGGGGATCCCGGCTGAAGGCAGGCCAAGGCCGCCCCACTCGGCATCCAACGCGTTGATGTCGGAGGGGCGGAGGTAGGCGCCATGGTCGTTGGTCTTGGGGTCGAGGCGGGGATGCAGGAAGAAATGCACCTCGGCCGCCTCGCGCTTGAGCAGGAGGTATTCGGTGTCATCCCGGTAAATCGTCGCGAATCCAAGGCGTTGCCAGAACGCCTCGGTCGCGGGGATATCGCGGGAGGGCAGGATGGGGCAAAGTTTCTCAAGCATCGCGCCTACTCCGGGAAGTGGCTGACGATGATGAACATCACCGTGCCTGTCAGGGTGACGACGAAGCTGTAGGTGAAAAGCCACAGCGCGAAAGGCTGCATCAGCATCACCACGCCAAGGCCGATGAGGATCGAGGCCACCATCTCCCACGGGCCGCGGCGAAACCGGGCGAGGCCGGCAAGAAAAGCGGTCATGGCAACGTCTTCCTTACGTCTTCCCTACGTCTTCCTTGCGTCTTCCTCATTTGCGCACCGCCCCGAAGGTGATCCCGCGCAGGAGGTGCTTTCGAAGGACGATGGTGAAGACCATGACGGGCAAGAGGAACAGGGTCGCCCCCGCCGCGACGGCGGGCCAGTCTTGGCCGCCGACGCCGATGATCGTCGGGATGAAGGGCGGGGCGGTCTGGGCCGTGCCGGAGGTTAGCAGCACCGCGAAGGCGTATTCGTTCCACGCGAAGATCAGGCAGAAGATCGCGGTCGAGGCGATGCCGGTCGCGGCCTGGGGGAGCACGATCTTCCGGAACGCCTGGAACCGCGTGTAGCCGTCGATGAGCGCGGCCTCTTCATACTCGCGCGGGATCTCGTCGATGAAGCCTTTCAGCAGCCAGACGGCGAGCGAGATGTTCACCCCGGTGTAGAGCAGGATCATGCCCAGATGCGTGTCGGACAGGCCAAGCTGGCGGTACATCAGGAAGATCGGGATGGCGACGGCAATCGGGGGCATCATCCGGGTCGAGAGGATGAAGAACAGAAGATCATCCTTGAGCGGCACCTTGAAGCGGCTGAAGGCATAGGCGGCGAGGGTGCCGAGGAGGACCGACAGGAAGGTCGAGCCAAAGCCGATGATGACCGAGTTCAGGAAGCGCTCGCCGAACCTCGATGGCCCGGTGATGACCTCGTTCCGTTTCCGCACGATTTCCTCGGCGAAGTTGGCGGGCGGCGGCATGGTCGCCAGTTGCTCGGGCGTGGCGCGGGTGCGGTCGGTGAAGAGGTTGACGTAGCCCTCGATGGCGGGCTGGAAGAACACCTTGGGCGGGTAGCTGATCGAATCCGGGCCGGTCTTGAAGCTGGTCGAGATGATCCAGAGGAGCGGCAGAAGGGTGATGACGGTGTAGAGCGTCACCAATGTGCCGGCGATGGCCTTGGCGCGGGCCGACGGCTCGGTGATGGAATAGCTGCTCATCTTTCCTTCACCTTGTTCAGCGCCTTGACGTAGATGCTGGCGAGGCCAAAGACCGTCACGAAGAGGATGATCGCGTAAGCCGAAGAGAAGCCGGTGCGCCATTTCTCGAAGGCCTCGCGCTTGAGGTCGATCGAGGAGAGCAGCGTGGTGTCGCCCGGGCCGCCGCCGGTCAAAAGGACCACGAGGTCGAACATCTTGAAGTTCTCGATCCCGCGGAACAGCACCGCCAGCATCAGGAAGGGCAGCACCATCGGGACGGTGATCGTCCAGAACTGGCGGAAAGGCGAGGCACGGTCGATCTCGGCCGCCTCATAGATGTAATCGGGGATCGAGCGCAGCCCGGCGAGGCAGATCAGCATCACGAAGGGCGTCCACATCCAGGTGTCCACGATCACGATGGCCCAAGGGGCAAGCGTGACGGAGCCGAGCATCGAGAAGGAAGACGCGGGGATGCCGGTGACGAATTCGACGGCGTAGTTCACCAGGCCGATCTGCGGCTGGTAGAGGAAGGTCCAGAAGTTGCCCACGACGGCGGGCGACAGCATCATCGGCAGCACGATCAGCGTGGTCACAAGGTCATTGCCCCGGAACTTGCGGTTGATGAGCCAGGCGAGGGTGAAACCGATCAAGACCTGAAAGAAGATCGTCCAGATCAGGAAATGCGCCGTCGCCTGCATCGAAGCCCAGGTGTCGGCGTCGGTCAGGATGCGTTCATAGTTTCGCAGGCCGACCCATTGCACTTCGGCATTCGGCTTGTTCGCCGCGTAGTTGGTGAAGGACAGGCGGATCGTCCAGATCAGCGGGAAGATGTTGATCGCGAGCAGAAGGAAGATCGTCGGTGCCACAAAGATCCAGGCGATGGCGCGGTCCGACAGGCCCCGGACACGGCGAACGACGGCGCGGGGCGTGGCGCGGGCAAGGCGGTCGGCGGTGTCGGACATAGGGGTGATCCTGCTGGGACGAGGGTTGCCCCCTCACCCTGCCCTCTCCCCTGGCGGGGAGAGGGTTGCGTTGGGCGTGTTTGGAGGACCGCTCCCCTCTCCCATCCAGGGAGAGGGGTTGGGGGTGAGGGGTCAGAGTTTGCCTTCATCCTCGAAGGTAACGGTCCAGTCGGCAACCAGACCATCCAGCGCCTCTTGCGCCGTGCCGGTGCCTGCAACCACATAGTCATGGAACCGCTTCTGCGTGTCCGACAGCAGGATCGCATAGCTTGGCTCGGCCCAGAAGTCCTTCACGATGGCCATCGAGTCGAGGAAGGCCTGCGCGTAGGGCTGGCTGGTGGCAAAGGACGGGTCTTCGACCACGGCGCGGAGGCAGGAGAAGCCGCCCATCGACCACCACTTGGCCTGCACGTCAGGCTGCGCGAACCACTTGATGTATTCCAGCGCTGCAGCCTGCTTGTCGGAATAGGAGACAACCGAGATCCCCTGCCCGCCAAGCTGCGCGAATTTCTCGCCATTCGGACCGGCCGGGTTGACGAGGTAGCCGGTCTTGCCGCCGCCCACGTTCGGATCAACCTCGAACCCCGGCCAGGTGAAGGCGAAGTTCATCTGCATGGCGACCTGCCCCGACTTGTAGGCGTCGATCCCCTCGCCCATGTAGCCGTTGGACGATCCGGGCGGGACGCAGCAGTCGTAGAGCGCCTTGTAGAACTCAAGCCCCGCGACGGCACCGGCAGAGTTGACGAAGCCCGCCATGTCATAGGGCTTGTCGGGGTTCTGGTAGAGGAAGCCGAAGGAATAGAGGACGTTCATCGCGCCCATGGTGATGCCTTCGGACCCCCGCTCGGTGTAGATCGAGGCACCGTAGACGGTCTTGCCATCGATCTCGCGGCCCTGGAAGAACTCGGCGACTTCCTTCAGCTCGGCCATGGTGGCGGGCGGGGTCAGGTCGCGGCCGGTCTTTTCCTTGAAGGCGGCGGCAATTTCGGGACGCTCGAACCAGTCCTTGCGGTAGGTCCAGCCGACCACGTCACCGAAGGCGGGCAGCGACCAGTAGTTGGGCGTGCCCTTGGGCCATTCGGAATAACCGGTCACCGTGGCGGGGACGAAGGCGTCCATCGAGATGGCATTGGCGTCGAAGAAGTCGTTGAGCTTGACGTAGTGGCCCGATTCCGCGCCCGCCCCGATCCACTGGCTGTCGCCGATCATCAGGTCGCAGAGCTTGCCGCCCGAGTTCAGCTCGTTCAACATGCGGTCGGCGAAGTTCGGCCATGGCACGAACTCGAACGTCATCTTGTGGCCGGACTGCGCCTCGAAGTCCTTCGAGAGCTCGACCAGCGCATTCGCCGGGTCCCAGGCGGCCCAGCAAAGTGTCAGGTCTTCGGCCTGCGCGGCCGTGCCGAGAACGGCCGCCATGGCGGTCGCACAGAGATATGCCTTCTTCATGATGTCTCCTCCCTGAGACG
>CAZVIS010000099.1:0-9283 GCA_964627355.1 uncultured Rhodobacterales bacterium | reverse complement strand
GCCGGGACCGAGACCCGGGCCTTGGCATCAACCTTCTGGCTGAACTCGCCTCTGAACGCCTCCGACATCCTGCTCTTCCCGGGGGCCTTGCGGCACCGCGATCTGTCCCTTTGCCTCTCCCGGAAACGGACAACGGCGGATCGGGCTGCTGCCACTGCCCGATCCGCCGCCCTGTCCCGTCGCCGGGATGCCCGGCTTGCGCAAACCAACCTGGGGGGATTGTCTGCATGCCTGCGCGCCGGATCTTGTCGTGAGAAGACGAGGGCGGTTGCCTGTATGAGCCTGCTTTTGCCGTTTCGGGGTCTTGATTGCCCCTGTTCGTCTTGCCGCCTCGTCTCCGTAAGAAAAGGGATGCCATGGGAAAGCATGGGACGCAACGGAAATCTTTGGCCGAATGCGGAAGATGTTGTGGGCCGAACCCCAGCCGCACAAGGGATTGTGGGGATTCAGAGCGGGGTCCCAGCAAGAAGTTGAAGGGCTGGTGGCGCTCACCACAAGATATGGTCAATCGGCGGCAGATCGCTGCCAGTTCCATAAAATCCCGGACTTCGCACGGCGACTGGCAATCCTCTCGGCTTGCCCGACACTATCCGTCTCTCGTGCCCAAGAAACAAGCCTCACACCCCAATGATGGGTTAGTGATTCGCCGTGATGTGGCGTTCGCGCCGATCTTGGACCATGAATTCCCATACGAGAATTTTCAGGCCATCCCACCCGCGATCAGCCGCGCGGCGATGCGGGCATAGGCGTCGGACTGCGCCCCCTGCCCGGCCGCCACCGGCGTCCCCGCATCCCCCGCTAGCCGCACGTCCAAGGACAGGGGCAGCTCGCCCAGGAACGGCAGGTCCAGCCGCGCCGCCTCGGCCGCGACACCGCCGTGCCCGAAAAGATGCGCCTCATGCCCGCAGTTGGGGCAGATATAGGTGCTCATGTTCTCGATCAGGCCAAGGACCGGCGTGCCGAGCTTGCGGAACATGTCCAGCGCCTTCCTCGCATCCAGCAGTGCCACGTCCTGCGGGGTGCTGACGACGATGGCCCCCGTCAACTGCGTCCGCTGGCAGAGCGTCAGCTGGATGTCGCCCGTCCCCGGCGGCAGATCGACGATCAGCACATCAAGCCGCCCCCATTCGACCTGCGTGATCAGCTGCTGCAGCGCGCCCATGATCATCGGGCCACGCCAGACGACCGCCTCGTCATCCTTCAGCATCAGCCCGATGGACATCAGCGTGACGCCATGCGCCTTCAGCGGGATGATCGTCTTGCCATCAGGGCTCGCGGGGCGGGCGCTGACGCCCATCATGCGCGGCTGGCTTGGCCCATAGATGTCGGCATCGAGCAGTCCGACTCGCCGCCCCTGCCGCGCCAGCGCCACGGCGAGGTTGGACGAGACGGTGGATTTCCCCACGCCACCCTTGCCGCTGGCGATGGCGATGATCCGGTCCACGCCGGTCACCGGGCGCGGCCCGCCCTGCTGTGGCGTGGGGTGCTGACCAATCTTGAGGCTGGGCGGCGCCTTGGGGGCGGCATGGGCCGTCATGACCACCTGCACCGCCGTCACACCCGGCAGCGCCCGCAGCGCCGCCTCGGTCGCGGCCTGGGCCGAGGCGAGGGCGCGCGCCTCCTCGGGGCTTGCCGCCTCGATCACGAAGGCCACGCGCCCGCCCTCAACAGTCAGGGCACGAATCACATCGGCGGAAACCAGTGTCCCGCCCCCCGGATGCGCGACGCCTGCAAGGATCGCCTCTACCGCCGCCCGGTCAACCATGCCGTGTATCCTTTGCCTGCCATCGTTCAGAAGTCGCCGCTTCACGCAGCTTCCGCAAGGTTAACATTTCTTTATCGCCCAAAATAAATGCGAAACCCCTGCGTTCCATGGATTTTTCAACCGCCCCAGCCATTCGGATGCTGCATGGCAGCATTGCACCATGCTACGTTGTGCATGTGCAGCATTCGGCCCATGTTTGCGGTCACAGAGCGGGACCAACCCGCCACGATCGTACCTGATCCGAAGCAAACTTGAGGCTGACCAGATGGCTGACCTGAACGCAACACGCATCGCACCGCTTGGGCTGGGGGACCGTATTGTCTCTGCCCTCGTGTCGATCAAGGAAGCGGCACGCCGTCGTGCGGTGTACCGCCAGACTCTTCGCGAACTGAACGCGCTCTCGACGCGCGACCTCAACGATCTCGGCATCCACAAGTCGATGATCGGCCGTATCGCCCGCGAGGCGGCATACGGGAAATGATTTCTTGCCGGGTCTCCACCTCCTCCCGGGGGCCCATGGCAAAAGCGGCGGCGCCACTCCTCCTCCCTGGCGTCGCCGCAATTTGATCCGGAAGTCGCGCTAAGGCGTAGACTTCAAGACGAGACTCGGTCGGCCCCTCCTCCTCCCTGGGCCGGGCGATACAGGCGGCGAACCCCTCCTCCTCCCTGGGTTCGCCGCCACCCTTTTCGGGACGGCCCGCGCGGCGGGCGTTCCACAGCAGGTTCGCTCGGCCCCTCCTCCTCCCTGGGCCGGACGATACCGGCGGCGGGCCCCTCCTCCTCCCTGGGCCTGCCGCCACCCCTTTCCCGGGATCGACCGGGCACGTTGTTCGACCGGCCCTCCTCCTCCCTGGCCGGGCGATACCGGCGGCGGGGTCCTCCTCCTCCCTGACCCCGCCGCCCCTTTTCCCCCTTGATGCCCGCGCCCCGCCCCCCGATAACCCGCCGACCCAAGGTGGAGCCTGCGGATGCGCGTCTCGATGCTGTCAGCGGCGCTGGTCGCGGCCCTGGTTGGCTATGGTTCGACCATCGCGCTGGTCCTTTCGGCTGCGGCTGCGGTGGGAGCGACGCCGCTGCAGGCCGGGTCCTGGGTGCTGGCGCTGTGTCTGGCCAAGGCCGCGGGAAGCGGGTGGCTGTCGTGGCGCTACCGGGTGCCCGTGGTGCTGGCCTGGTCCACGCCCGGGGCGGCGCTGGTCGCGGCGACGACCGGCGTCAGCATGGCCGAGGCGGTCGGGGCGTTCCTTCTGTCCGGCACGCTGGTGATGCTGACGGGCGCCTTGCGTCCGGTGGGGGCGCTGGTCGCGCGGATCCCGGATGCCGTGGCGGGAGCGATGCTGGCGGGGGTGCTCTTGCCCTTCTGCCTGCGCGTGCCGGGCGCGGTGGCCGAGCTTCCGGGGCTGGTCCTGCCGATGGTCGCGGTGTTCGTGGTCGTGCGGCTGTGGAACCCGGCACTTGCGGTGCTGGCTGCGCTGGCCGTGGGCGTGGTGCTGGCCTTCGCGACGGGTTCCGCCCAGCCTGACCTGACCTATCGCCTGCCCGCGCTGACTTTCATTCCCCCTGCGTTCCGGCTGGACGTCCTGATCGGTCTAGGCGTGCCCCTGTATCTGGTGACGATGGCCTCGCAGAACCTGCCGGGCTTTGCCACGATGCGGGCGCATGGGTTCGAGCCTCCGGTCCAGCCGACGCTGGTGGTGACAGGGGGGCTGTCGGCGGCGACGGCACTGGCGGGGGCGCATCCGGTCAGCATGGCGGCGATCACGGCGGCGATCTGCATGGGGCCGGAGGTCGAGCCGGATGCGGCCCGGCGCTGGCGGGTGGGGGTGGTCTATGCGGGGGTCTGGGTGGCGCTTGGTGTCCTTGGTCCGCTGATCCTGTCGGTGCTGGCGGCGCTGCCGCCGCCCTTGGTGACGGCGGTGGTCGGGCTGGCCTTGCTGGGGCCCTTCATGGGGGCGGCCTCGGGCGGGTTCGCCACCCCTGCCCTGCGGTTCCCGGCGGTGGTGACCCTGACCGTGACCGCCTCGGGCGTGGCCTTCTTCGGGGTGGGGGCGGCGTTCTGGGGGCTGGTGGCGGGACTTGCGGTCTGGGGGATGGAGCGGGTGGCATGGCGGGCCGCTCCTCCGCCGTGACCGGCGTCGTCGCTGACCCAGCGATGACCGACCGCAAGGGAGGGAAGAGCGGCCCGGAGCGTCCCGTTTTGGCGTGTCGCACGTGTGGACAGGACAGGGGTCTTTCAAGATCAAGGGGTTACAGGCGCAATTTAACGATCTGTTAGGACTCGCCCGTCAGAACGGCACGTCGTCGCCGAAGTTCGACGTCGTCAGAAACTTGGCCAGCATCTTCTTCGGCCCCGCCTTCTCGAAATCGACATCGACCTTGTCGCCCTCGACCGCGACCACAATCCCGTAGCCGAACTTCACCGCGAACACGCGGTCGCCCTCGGCAAAAGCCGCCATGGCGGTCGCGTCGATGGTCATGTTCCGCGCCTCGCGCGGCTGGCTGACCGGACGTTCGGCCGCACGGGTCTGCATCCTCTGCCAGCCGGGCGAGTTATAGACATCCGCCCGCGCCGCCCGCTGTTCCAGCGTACTGACCGAGGCCACGCCCGCCGCGCCGTAGGCGCCGCCATGCAGGCCGGGGGGCGTCAGCACCTCGACGTGGTCCGCCGGAAGTTCATCAATGAACCGGCTAGGCATCTGGCTTTGCCATTGCCCATAGACCCGGCGGTTCGAGGCGAAGCTGATCGTGCAAAGCTCCTCGGCTCGGGTGATCCCGACGTAAGCCAGCCTGCGCTCCTCCTCGACCCCCTTCAGCCCGTTCTCGTCCATGCTGCGCTGGCTGGGAAACAGGCCATCCTCCCACCCCGGCAGGAACACCGCCGGAAACTCGAGGCCCTTGGCGGCGTGGAGGGTCATGATCGTGACCTTCTCGGCCGCCTCCTCGTTGTCGTTGTCCATGATGAGCGCGACGTGCTCGAGGAAGCCCTGCAGGCTGTCAAACCCCTCCAGCGCCTTGACCAGTTCCTTGAGATTCTCCAGCCGCCCCGGCGCCTCGGGCGTCTTGTCGGCCTGCCACATGGCGGTATAGCCGCTCTCGTCGAGGATGGTCTCAGCCAGGCGGATGTGGCTTTCGCGTGGGGCCATGGGGACATCGCCCGCGCCTTCGACCACCGCGTCAGTGGATTGCGGGACCATGAGGGTGCCCGCATGCCAGCGGTCCACCCCCGCCAGAAAGGCCCTCATCTGCCCGCCCGCCTTGCCGGTCAGTTTTCCTTGCGCGAGCATGCCCCGAACCGCCTCGATCAGCGAAACCCCTTCCGCCCGCGCAAAGCGCTGGATCTCCTGCATCCCCTTTTCGCCAAGGCCGCGCTTCGGCGTATTCGCCACGCGTTCAAACGCCAGATCGTCGTCAGGGCTGACCGCGAGGCGGAAGTAGGCCATCGCGTCCCGCACCTCGAGCCGTTCGTAGAAGCGGGGGCCGCCGACGACCCGGTAGGGCAGGCCGATGGTCAGAAACCGATCCTCGAAGGCGCGCATCTGGTGGCTGGCGCGGACGAGGATGGCCATGTCGTTGAGGGAATGGGGGTCGAGGTGGCGGGTGCCCCTCTGCAACGCCTCGACCTCTTCGCCGATCCAGCGGGCCTCTTCGTCGCCGTCCCAATGGCCGATGAGGCGGACCTTCTCGCCCTCCTCCACTTCGGTCCAGAGGGTCTTGCCGAGGCGGCCCTTGTTCGCCGCGATGATGCCGGAGGCGGCGGCGAGGATATGGGGGGTGGAGCGGTAGTTCTGTTCCAGCCGGATCACGGCGGCGCCGGGAAAATCCTTCTCAAACCGCAGGATGTTGCCCACATCGGCGCCGCGCCAGCCATAGATCGACTGGTCGTCATCGCCCACGCAGCAGATGTTCTTGTGGGATTGGGCGAGGAGGCGCAACCAGAGGTACTGGGCGACGTTGGTGTCCTGATACTCATCCACAAGGATGTAGCGGAACCAGCGCTGGTATTGCGCCAGCACATCGGGATGGCGCTGGAAGATGGTGACGGTGTGCAGGAGGAGGTCGCCGAAGTCCGTGGCGTTGAGGGTTTTCAGGCGGTCCTGATAGGCCTCGTAGACCTCGGTGCCCATGTTGTTGAAGGCGGCGCCCTCGGCCGAGGGGACGGCAGAGGGCAGCAGCGCGCGGTTCTTCCAGCCGTCGATGAGGCCCGCAAGCAGGCGGGCGGGCCAGCGTTTTTCGTCGATGTTGGCGGCGACGATGAGTTGCTTGATAAGGCGAAGCTGGTCGTCCGTGTCGAGGATGGTGAAGTTGGATTTCAGGCCCGCGAGTTCGGCGTGGCGGCGGAGGATCTTGACGCTCAGCGAGTGGAAGGTGCCCATCCAGGGCATCCCCTCGGCCACATCACCCAACATCCGCCCCACGCGATCCTTCATCTCGCGCGCGGCCTTGTTGGTGAAGGTCACGGCGAGGATTTCGTTCGGGCGGGCCTTTTGCAACGCAAGAAGATGCACGATCCGCGCGGTCAAGGCCCGCGTCTTGCCGGTGCCTGCGCCTGCCAGCATCAGGACGGGGCCATCCACAACCTCGACCGCGCGGCGCTGTTCGGGGTTCAGGCCGTCCATATAGGGCATCGGGCGCGCGGCCATCGCACGCGCCGACAGCGGCACAGCGGCGGCGAAGGCCTCGATGTCATCCATCCCGTTCATGCGCCCAGTATAGCGCGCCCCGCGCGGAGTTAAAGAAGTGTTCTTGCAATGTTCCGAGTGTGTTGCGCGAAATGCCGGTCAGTCGGCGGTGGCCTGCGCAGCGATGGCGGCGAAGACGGTGTCGAGTTCGTCCGCGACCTTTGCCAGGTCCTCCCCGCCCTCATCGGCATAGGGGGCGAAGACGAAGCTCGGCTCCTTCCAGGCGAGCGTGGCGGTGCCGTCGGCATCCTCGGTGACGTAGAGGCGCACCGGCGCCTCGATCATCGCGGCGGTGGAGAGGGGCAGGATGCGCAGGGCAAAGCGGACGTGAAAGACGCCGATCACGCGGTTGCCGGGGATGGTGACGCCTGCCTTGGCGGCGGCGGCCGTCGGCCCGGCCTCGGTCACAACGTTCATGCCGTTCGCCGCCGTCGCCTCTTTCACTGCGGCGACAAGGGCCTCGAAAGACTTGGCGCTGTCGATCACCTGCCAGCCGGGACGGGGCGCAAACTCGGCCATCGCGGGCAGGGGCAGAGCGAGCAGAAGGGCGAGAAACAGGCGGGGCATGGGCGTCTCCGGTCGGTGTGCGCGCGAAGCCTAGGGCAGATCGGGCCAGAGGGGCAGCCACAGCGCAGCCATTGACGCGATTGTCATCGCCGGTGAAGACGTCGCAGGTCCGGCACTGGCTCCGTTGCAATCCACCGCGAAACAGTCGGGGCGGCGCGGTTGTGTAGAGGCGAGCGCGTTCTTGCCGCCAGCCGGGCAGGACGCCCGCACACGCGCCACCTGCCCCAAAAATTGCCACATTTGCCCCCGAAACACCCTCTGCCTCCGGTTGCACGCCGGTTGGCGAAGACAACGGATACGCAGTCAACGGTCGCTGTAAGAGGTCGGAATGTCGGTTGCCAACGAGTTCGAAGTGCAGATGCTGGCCCTCATCAATGCCGAGCGTGCGGCGAACGGCCTTCAGGCCCTGAGGCTCAACGCAAAGCTGAATGCATCGGCCGAGACGCACAGCAATTGGATGCTGCAGGCCGATGTCTTTTCCCACACCGGGGCGGGCGGATCCTCGGCCGGGGACCGGATGCGGGCGGCGGGCTATGTCTTTTCGGGCAGCTGGACCAATGGCGAGAACATCGCCTGGCAAAGCCTGCGCGGGGCGGCGGGGATCGCCGACGACGTCATCAACCTGCATACGGCCCTGATGAACAGCCCGGGCCACCGCGCCAACATCCTGAACGCGAACTTCGTCGAGATTGGCATCGGGATCGAGACCGGCGGCTTTACCACCGGGGGCCGCGAGTGGCCTGCGGTGATCGTGACGCAGAACTTCGCCCGCTCGGCTGCCGACAACGGCGGACCGGGTGGAACCGTCCCTGCCCCGGCGCCCGCCCCGACCTTCAAGGTCACCGAAGGGAATGACCGGGTGGACGGAACCGCGAATGGTGACGCGATCAACGGTCTTGGCGGCGCAGACCGGCTTAACGGGCTTGTCGGCAATGACACGCTCAAGGGCGGAGAGGGCAACGATACACTCCTTGGCGACAAGGGCGACGACTCGCTGATCGGTGGCGGCGGCAACGACCAGCTTTACGGCGGCATCGGCGCGGACCGGCTGTCCGGCGAGGTGGGCGATGACCGGCTTTATGGTGGCGACGGGAACGACTGGCTGTCCGGCGGGGATGGGAATGACCAGCTGTCGGGCGGCAATCAGGACGACACGCTGAGCGGCGGCGCGCTCAACGACATCCTGCGCGGTGACGCGGGGAACGACCGGCTGATGGGCGAGACGGGGATCGACACGCTCTCGGGCGGGGCGGGCGATGACTGGCTGGATGGCGGTAAGGGGACCGATACCCTGACCGGCGGGACCAACGCCGACAGTTTCATCTTCCGCAATGGCGACGGGCAGGACCGGGTCACCGACTTTGCCGACAACGTCGACACGCTGATCTTTGCGGGCGGGCACTGGGATGGGGCGATGTCGATCCAGACCTTTGTGTCCACCTATGCCAGGGTCTCGGGAACTTCGGTGATCTTCAACCTTGGCGACGGCGATGTGGTACGGGTGGACGGGGTTTCGTCGCTGACCAGGCTTTACGACGACATTCTCTTTCAGTCCTGAGGCGGATCGGACAGGACCAGTCACACAAGGCGAGGTCGTTTCAGCCCGTCTTCAGCATAAACGAGTTGGGACCGCCGCCTGCCAGGGGCGCGCGCGTCGGCAAGGCGATACGGTCCACGCGACCCAGCAGCGTGGCTGCGAGATCCTTATAGAACGTCGGGTCATTGAAGTAGAAGTTGTGGCCCGCGTTGACGTCACCGTGGTCAAGCTCTTCGGCTTGCCGCAAATCCTCGAACCGGGCCGAGCAGTCAACATCCACGCCTTTCGCGGGGGCCAGCAACGGCAGCCCTACGCGACCGACGCGCGGTGAAAGCCCGACGCGCTTTACGTTCGATACCTGCAGCACGGCATCGAAGCGGTTGTAGTAGTTCGTCAGCCGTGCCGTATGTCTGTAAAGGCTATCCGAACTGGAGTTTCCCGCCGTCAGTGACGCCGCCGACACGTCACCCGCCACCAGCACGACCTGGTTGGCCGTCCAGTTGCTTTCTGCCGCGCGAGAATCGTCCGCGTCATCAAAGGCCTCGCGGACAACATAGGCGCCCATGGAATGGGCAACGACGTGGATGTTCACCTCGCAGTCCGGGCGTCGGGCTGCGATCAGAAGCCGGATGCCGTCGGTCACAAGACGCATCGCGGTGATGCGGGCGTCGTGACGGTCCTCAAGATAGCCAATCGGAGTCGTGCCCGACGGCCAGTCAAAGCTGATGACCGTGGTGG
>CAZVIS010000098.1:0-9469 GCA_964627355.1 uncultured Rhodobacterales bacterium | reverse complement strand
AGCAGCCGCTCGCGCCCCTCGCGGTTCAGGCTGGCGATCCCGGCGCGGAGCTTCTTCACCGCCTCTTCAAGATCTGTCTTTTCGACGGCAAGCTGGTCATGCTCGCCCCCCACCTGCGTCAGGTCCTCTTCGGCGCGCAGGTTCACGGCGCCAAGCGCCTCGCGCTGGCGCTTGAGCCGATTCACCTCGGTATCCAGCGCCACTGCATCGGGCATCGCGTCGGGATCGGCCTTGAGGCTGGACAGAAGCTGATCGGGTGTCAGGTCCATATCCTCACGGATTCGGGCACCGGCGGCGGCGCGGGCCTCACGGGCGGCGTCGGTGCGGGCCTCGGCGCGGGCACGGTCCTCGCGCGCCTCGCCTGCGGCGCGTTCGGTGTCACGCTCGGCGGATTGGGCGGCGCGCAGCTGGCCTTCGGCGGCCGACAAAGCGTCCGCCGCCGCCGCCCGCCGCGCCTCGGCGGTGGAGAGGGCATCGGCAAGACGGTCGCGGCGCGTGGCAAGGTCGGCGGGGGCAAGGCTGGCTTCGGCGAGGTCGGCTTCGGTCGCCGCCCGGCGATCGGAAAGTTCGGTCGCCCGCTTCTCGGCCGTATCGAGCCGCATCCGCCAGCCCGCGATGTCCTTCGTTACCTCCTGCCGCCGCTTCACCCGCGCCTCGGCCTCGCGCCGCGCACCATCCTCGGCCGAGCGGCGGGTAAGGAGGACCAGACGCGCCGCCTCAACCGCGGTCTTCGCGGCCTCGGACTGGGTGCGGGCCTCGGTGAGGTCGGGCAGGCCGCGTAGCGTATCTTCGGCCTCGGCGAGGCGTGCACGCGCCTCCTCGGCCTCGGTGCCGAACCGGGTCACGGCCAGCCGCGCCGCCTCGGCCTTCCCGCCGGCGATGGAGCGGTCCGCCTCGGCCCGCGCCAGCGCGCGGTTGGCGTCCGTCACCCGGGCATCCGCCGACCGGCGCGCCTCTCGCGCCATGGCATCGGCGCGGGCGAGGTCAGACAGGCGCTGCTGCAGCGCCTCATGCGCAAGGCGCGCCCCGTCGGCCTTGGCCGAGACCTCCTCCAGATCGCGCTTGAGCTGCACAAGGCGGTTCAGTTGGCGCAGCCTTTGGGCTGAAGCCTGCGGGGCATCCTCGGCGCCTGCGCGAAAGCCGTCCCACCGCCAGAGGTCGCCTTCGAGGCTGACAAGGCGTTGGCCAGGGGCAAGCTGCGCCTGCAACCGCGCGCCATTGGCCCTTGCCACCAGCCCCACCCGCGCGATGCGGCGCGCGAGCACCTCAGGCACCGTCACATGCGCAGCCAAGGGCGCCACCCCCTCTGGCAAGGTCCCTGCCCCATCGTCAGGCACAAGGGACCACCCAGACCGCCCGTCGCCGGCAATTTCGGGCGCGCGCAGGTCATCGGCGAGGGCCGCGCCAAGCGCCGCCTCATAGCCCGGTTCCACCGTCACGCGGTCGATGACCTGCTTGCCCGCCTGCGCCTCTCGCGCGACCATCCGGGCCAGCGCGTCCACCTCGGCGCGCAGCGCCTTGGCCTCGCCCTCGGCGCCGGAACGGGCGGCGCGGGCCTCGGACTCGCGGTCCTGCGCCTCGGCCCTCGCGGCCTCGGTTGCGCGCAGGGCAGCCTCGGTCTCGGCGGCAAGGGCCACGGCGGCGGTGAGCGTCTTTTCGGCCAGGTCCTGCGCTGCTGCCGCCGCCGCCTCGGCCCGTGTCGCAGCGACCTCGGCCTCGGCGGCGCGCGCCGCCTCGGTCTCGGCCCGGGTCAGCGTGGTGCGGCAATCAGAGAGGAGGCGCTGGACGGACTGGTGGCGGGCGGCGAGCCTTGCGGTATCCTCGGTCAGCGCGGTCAACTGCGCCTCGCATTCGGACAACACCGACGCTGCCTCGCGCGCCGCCACTGCCGCGTCCGCCAGACGCTCGGGATCGCCTTCGGCGGCGGCGGCAAGCTGCCCCGCCTCCCACTCCAGCCGCCCGATCGTCTCGGCGGCGTCGCGGTTCAAGGCGGCCTCGCGCTCGGCATCTCGGTCAAGCTGGGCGAGCCTTCCCCGCAACGTCTCGATGGTGGCCCGCGCCCGCGTCTCGGCCTCGGCCAGCGCATCGCGCTCCACCAGCACCCGTTGCAGGACCGCCGCCGCAATGGCCTCTTCCTCGCGCAGCGGTGGCAGCGCGGCCTCGGACCCCTCGCGCGCCTGCACCGCTGCCCGCGCCGCCGTCTCGGCCTGACCCAAGGCAACCAGCCGCGCCCGCATCGCCCCTTCGGCCTCGGCCACGGCCATGTCGGCCTCGCGGAAGCGGCGGTAGAGCAGCATCCCCTCGGCCCGCCGCAACGCCTCGCCGATCTCGCGATAGCGGGCGGCCTGGCGGGCCTGCCGGGTCAGCGTGGCGATCTGTTCGGAGAGCGCGCCAAGCACGTCATCCACCCGCGCAAGGTTCGTTTCGGTGGCTGAGAGGCGCAACTCGGCCTCATGCCTGCGCGCATAAAGGCCCGAGATCCCCGCCGCTTCCTCCAGAATCCGTCGCCGCGCCTTGGGCTTGGCCGCGATCAGTTCGGCGATCTGGCCCTGCCGAACCAAGGCTGGCGAGTGCGCCCCGGTCGAGGCATCCGCGAACAGCATCTGCACATCCCGCGCCCGCACCTCTTTCGTATTCGCGCGAAAGGCCGAGCCTGCGTCGCGCGTGATCCGCCGCACGATCTCGATCTGGTCCTGATCGTTGAAGCCACTGGGGGCGAGGCGGTCCGTGTTGTCTATGACGAGCGCCACCTCGGCGAAATGCCGCGCGGGGCGGCTGGCGGCGCCGGCGAAGATCACATCCTCCATCCCGTCGCCGCGCATCGCGCTGGCGCGGTTCTCGCCCATCACCCACCGAAGGGCTTCCAGGAGGTTCGACTTGCCACAGCCGTTCGGGCCCACCACACCCGTCAGCCCCTCATGGATCACCAGATCCGTCGGATCGACGAAGCTCTTGAAGCCGTTAAGGCGAAGGCGGGTCAGGCGCATGGGATGTGATTCCGTCCAAGGCAGGCAGGATCGGGCCCCTTGGTCCTCAAGTCAACCAAGGCGACCCTGCATCTGGCGTTCCTCCGCCACTTCTCCACAAGATATTGCTCCGCTTGACGGGCCACCACCCGGGGCGTCTGGTGCGGCCATGACCCCCTGCCGGATCGGCCCCTCGGATGACCTCGCCGCGATCCTGTCCCTGATCCGCGCGGCCTTTGCGGGGATGGAGGGGCGGATCGACCCGCCCTCGTCGATGAATGCGCTGACCGAGGGCGAGATCGCCCGGCAGGCGGTGGAGGGGGAGGTCTGGGCGATCGGCTCCCCGCCGCTCGCTTGCGTGTTCCTGACGCCGCGGGCGGGGTCGCTTTACCTCGGGAAACTGGCGGTGATGCCGGGGCATCAGGGGCGGGGTCTCGGGCGGCAGATGGTCGGGGTGGCGGAGGCGCGGGCGCGCGCGCTTGGCTTGGCCGTGCTGGAACTGTCCACCCGGGTGGAGCTGACCGAGAACCATGCGGCCTTCCGCGCCATGGGGTTCAGCCAGACCGGCAGCGCCAGCCACAAGGGGTACGACCGGATCACCACGCTGCACTTCACCAAGCCGCTGTGACCGTATCCTCATCTTTGCCCAAATACCCATGGACGCCGCCCCCCGCGCCGCGCTTTGATCCCCTGAAACAGCCCGAGGCCCCGCATGATCCCCGCCCTCCTCGCCCTTCTGATCTGCCAGCTTGCCGGAGAGGCGGTCGTGCGAGCGCTTGGCCTGCCGCTGCCTGGCCCGGTGGTCGGCATGGCCCTGCTTGTCGCGGCCTTCGCCCTGATCCCCGGATTGCTGGAACGGGTCAGGCCGTTGGCGCAGGGTTTGCTTTCGCACCTGTCCTTGCTGTTCGTGCCGGCGGGGGTCGGGATCGTCGGGCATCTGGACAAGCTGGGGGCGCAGGGTCCGGCGATCCTCTTGGCGCTGGTGGTGTCCACCGTGCTGGCGATGGTGGTGGGGGTGCTGGTGTTCACCGCCGTGGCGCGGGCAACGGGGGCGCGGGATGACTGACTTCGCCGAGATCTGGATCTATCTCAGCCGGGGCCCCTTGCTGTGGCTGACGGCGACGCTCGCGGCCTACTGGGTGGGGGATAGGCTGTATCAGACGGCGGGGCGGCGGCCGATCGTCAACCCGGTGCTGATCGCGGTGGTGCTGCTGGCGGGGCTTCTGTGGGTCACCGCGACCCCCTATCCGCAGTTCTTCGAGGGGGCGCAGTTCGTGCATTTCCTTCTTGGCCCCGCGACCGTCGCGCTGGCCCTGCCCCTGTGGGAGGCGCGGGCGCATGTGCGGCGGGCGGCACTGCCGATGCTGGCCGCATTGGTGGCGGGATCGGGGACGGCGGTTATCTCGGTCATCCTGATCGCCAAGGGGTTCGGCGTGGGCGGAGAGGTTCTGGCCTCGCTCGCGCCCAAGTCGGTGACGGCGCCGGTTGCCCTGGGCATATCCGAGGCAGTCGGGGGGTCGCCCACGCTGACCGCCGTGCTGGTGATCCTGACAGGGATCATCGGGGCGGTGGTGGCGACGCCGCTCTTGAACGCCATGGGGATGCGGGACTGGCGGGCAAGGGGGTTCGCCGTTGGGGTCGCCGCGCATGGCATCGGCACGGCGCGGGCGTTTCAGGTGAGCCCGGTGGCGGGGGCCTTTGCGGGCCTCGGCATGGGGCTCAACGCGTTTCTGTCGGCATTTCTGGTGCCTGCCGTGCTCGCCTGGCTGCGTTGAGGCCCGCCCAACGCCCCGTCGCAAGGCAGGCCGTCAGCAGGTAGCCGCCCGTCGGCGCCTCCCAGTCCAGCATCTCGCCGCAGGCAAAGGTGCCGGGGAGGGCCTTGAGTTCCAGCCCTTCCGTCAGGGCCTCACGCCGGATGCCACCCGCCGTGGAGATCGCCTCGTCCATCGGTCGGGGACCTTGCAGGGGCACGGGGAGGGCTTTCAGAAGTGCTGCAAGGGCCATGGGGTCCGAAGGCAAGGGCCGCCCCCATTCCTGCGCCAAGGCAATGGCGACCGACGCCAGCCCCGCCTTCCGCAGCCGGTTCCCGATGCTGTCCCCCGCGCGCCCCTCAAGCCGGATCGCCCCCGCTTCCCGGTCCGGAAAGAGGTCCAGCGACAGCCCTGCCCCTTCGCGCAGGGCGCGGGAGACCGAATAGATCCCCCCGCCCTCCAGCCCCCTCGCCGAGATGACGAACTCTCCCCGCTCGCGCTGGCCGGTGGACAAGCACAGCGCCACCCCCTTCACCGGCTGCCCGAAATGCCGCGCCATGGGGGCCGACCAGTCCACCCGGAACCCCATGTTCGCAGGCTGGAAGGGCGCCACCTCCACCCCCTGCGCCGCCAGAACCGGCGCCCAGGCCCCGTCCGAGCCGAGCCGCGCCCAACTCGCCCCTCCAAGCGCCAGCACGGTGACCTTTGGGTGAAGCTTCACCGCTCCCTCTGGCGTCTCGAACGACGTCCCCCTCGTCCATCGCCAGCGCGTCTGCAACTGCACGCCCGCGCCTTCCAGCCGGGCGAGCCAAGCGCGCAAGAGTGGAGACGCCTTCATCGCCACCGGAAACACCCGGCCCGAAGTCCCCGTAAAGACCTCCTGCCCCAAGCCCCGGCACCAGTCCTGCACCTCTGCGGGCCCGAAAGCCCCCAGCATCGGCGCCAGCCACCCCGCGTCGTAAGCCGCGGCAAAGCGGTCCGCCCCTTCATCCTTGGTGATGTTCAGGCCCGACTTCCCGGCCATCAGGAACTTGCGCCCCGCCGTGGCCTTGGCCTCGGCCACCAGCACGGAAAGCCCCGCCCCGGCCATCACCTCGGCCGCCATCAGCCCCGCCGGGCCCGCGCCGATCACCAAAGCGTCGAGAGGATGGTCCATCGGCCCTTGTCACCCCAGCGGAAGGCCCCACCCTATGGCCGGAACCCGACCACGCGGCAAGCGCATGACCGATCCGACCTGCCCCCTTTGCCTGCGCCCGATCCCCGTGGGCGTGCCGCAAAGCCTGCACCACCTGATCCCGCGCGCAAAGGGCGGCAAGGGGGGACCGACGGTCCTGATGCACCACATCTGCCACAAGGAAATCCACGCGGCGCTCAGCGAGTCTGATCTCGCCCGGACCTACAACACCCCCGAGGCGCTGCGCGGCCACCCGCGCCTTGCGCGCTTCGCGGAGTGGGTGGCCAAGCGGCCGCCAGGGTTCCTCAGCCGGGTGCCGAAGGGGCGCTAGGGCGGAATCCGACAGGAGCGGCCGTGGCTATGTCGCATCCGGCGCTTGGCCATCCGACCTCGGCAGCCCTAGCCTTGGGCGGCAACCCCGGAGACCGCGATGACCGCCTATCCCCGCCTGTCCCAGCCCCTGTCCTTGCGCGGCCACACGCTGCGCAACCGCATCGTCTTTGGTGCCCATACCGCGAACATGAGCGAGAACGGCCTGCCGGGGCGGCAGTACGGCGCCTATCTGCTGGAGCGTGCTCTTGGGGGCGCCGCGATGATCGTGGCAGAGCCGATGCCGGTTCACCGGACTGGGGTGCTGACGCGCGGCAACTTTCGCCATGGCACGGATGAGGTGATCCCGCATTTCCGCGCGGTGACCGACCCGGTGAAGGAGGCAGGCGCGGTGATCCTGCAGCAGCTTTACCACATCGGCGCGCATGGCGATTCGGACCTGAGCTTCGCGCCGCACTGGTCGCCCTCGGGCCACGCCAGTTACCATGACAGCGACGGCAGCCACCGCATGACCGAGACCGAAATCGAGGAATTGATTGCGGCCCATGTCGCGGCGGCGGTGCGCTGCCGCGCGGGCGGGTTTCAGGGGGTCGAGGTCTGGGCGGCCTATCACTCGCTGCTCGACCAGTTCTGGACGCCTTGGTCGAACACGCGGGACGACCGGTGGGGCGGGTCGCTGGAGAACCGCACCCGGTTTTCCCGCCGCATTGTCGAAGGGATCAGGCGGGCCTGCGGCGATGACTTCGTCATCGGACTCGCCGTCAGCACCTCGGATGCGCATGACGTGATGCTGTCGGTGGAAAGCCTGTGCGAGATCGTGGCGGTGCACGATGCCACCGGCGACATCGACTATGTCACCTGCGGCCACGGTGGATATATGGATTTCGAGCGGCTGATGCCGACGTTCCTGTTTCCCGAAAAGCTGACGGCCCCGGTGACCGCGCACCTGAAGGCCGCCGTGCGCCATGCGGCGGTGACGTCCGAGGCGGGGGTGCGGACGCCGGAGAATGCGGAGGGCATCCTGTCGCAGGGGCAGGCGGACCTCGTGTCCATCGTGCGCGGCCAGATCGCCGACCCGCAGCTGGCGGGCAAGGCCATGGCGGGGAGGGCGGAGGACATCCGGGGCTGCATTTCCTGCAACCAGATGTGCTGGGGACGGCGGTCGCGGGACTACTGGATCTCCTGCCTCATCAACCCCTCTGCAGGGCGGGAGTGGGAGTGGGGCGGGGACCGGTTCACTCCGGCCGCCGTGCCCCGCGACGTGCTGGTGGTTGGCGCAGGCCCGGCGGGGCTGGAGGCGGCACGGGTGGCGGCGGAACGGGGGCATCGCGTCGAAGTGCACGAGGCGCTGCCGGTGACGGGCGGGCAATTCCGGCTGGCGGGGATGCAGCCGCGACGGGCGCAGATCCTCGACCTCTTGGACTGGTATGAACGGCAGTTCACGAAACTGCGCGTGGCGCTGCACCTGAACAGCTTTCTCGATGAGGCGGCGGTGGCGGCCCACCCCGCCGACACGGTGATCCTTGCCACCGGATCCCTGCCAGACCCCGACGCGCGGCAGCGCTGGTTGCCCTCGGCCCCCCGCCTGCCGGGGATCGAAGCGGGGGGCGTCTGGTCGGCGGAAGAGGCGATGCGGCGCGAGGCGCGGCTGGCGGATCATGTGATCCTTTTTGACGAGGGCGGGAACTGGCGGGGCGTCGGCACCGCCTGGACGCTGGCCGAGCGGGGGCACAAGGTCACCCTCGTCACCCCCGACCCTTTCGTGGGGCGAGAGATTGCCCGCACCTCGGCGGATGGCCCCGCCCGGCAGCGCCTCGCCCGTCTTGGCGTCCGAATGCTGACCGAGCATCGCATCCTGCGCTGGCACGGGAACGGAGCGACGGTGCAAAGCCTGCTCGATGGAGCGGAGGAGACGGTTGCCGCCTCGGCCCTTGTCATGGCGACGACGAATGTCGCCTTCGATCCGTTCCCCGGGACGCTTGCCGACAAGACCCTGCACCGGATCGGCGACTGCGCCGCACCCCGGCAGGCGCCCTATGCGTTCCATGAGGGGCGCAAGGTGGCGCTTTCGCTTTGATGGCGGTCGGGCAGAAAGCTCAGGCGGTTTTTCCGCCGCCGTACCCCCGGAGGGATACGTGTTCGAACGAGAACGGGGCAGAAGGTCCTCGCTTGCGCCAACCGGATTTCCCTTACGCTGCCCGTTCAAAGCTGTCGGGCCGCGACATCTTCCACGGCTCGAAGAACCGGCGCGAAGAGGAGGGTTCGTCCAGCAGTTGGCGGGGTGCCAGCATCTCGTACTGCTCGGCAAAGCTGATGACGCGGTCAGAGGCGACGCGGCGCAGGAAGTGGTGGGGGCGAAGTTCGCCGGGATGGTTGAGGCCCGCCGCCGCCACGAGTTCGGCCAGCGCGTGGATCGTGTTGGCGTGGAAGCTTTTGACCCGCTCGGCCTTGTCGGGCACCACGATGGCGCGCTGGCGCAGCGGGTCCTGGCTGGTGACGCCGGTCGGGCAATGCCCGGTGTGGCAGGCCTGCGCCTGGATGCAGCCGACCGCGAACATGAAGCCGCGCGCGGCGTTGCACCAGTCGGCCCCAAGCGCCATCACGCGGGCCATGTCGAAGGCCGAGATGATCTTGCCGGAGGCGCCGATCCGCACGCGGTCGCGCAGTCCCACGCCCACAAGAGCATTGTGAACAAACGTAAGGCCATCGCGAAGGGGCATGCCCACATGGTCCATGAATTCCAGCGGCGCGGCCCCGGTGCCGCCTTCCTTCCCGTCCACCACGATGAAATCCGGGGTGATCCCCGTCTCCATCATCGCCTTGCAGATCGCCATGAACTCCCACGGATGGCCGATGCAGAGCTTGAAGCCCGCAGGCTTGCCCCCCGACTGCTCGCGCATCAGGGCGATCATTTCCAGCAGCCCCACCGGCGTCGAGAACGCCGAATGCCGGGCGGGCGAGACGCAATCCTCTCCCATCGGCACGCCCCGGATGGCCGAGATCTCGGGTGTGACCTTGGCCCCCGGCAGGACGCCGCCGTGGCCGGGCTTGGCGCCCTGGCTCAGCTTGAGTTCCACCATGCGGATCTGGGGGTCCTGCGCCATGGCCGCGAACTTGCCCGGGTCGAACGAGCCGTCGCCATTGCGGCAGCCGAAGTAGCCCGACCCGATCTCCCAGATCAGATCCCCGCCATGTTCGCGGTGGTAGGGCGAAACGCCCCCCTCGCCCGTGTCATGCGCGAACCCGCC
>CAZVIS010000097.1:0-9490 GCA_964627355.1 uncultured Rhodobacterales bacterium | reverse complement strand
TGCGCCAATCCAGATCTTGTGGTCGATCTTGGCGAAAAGCGGCTCTATTGTGCCGGGGCTCTCGCGCAACTCTACGACCAGATGGGCGGCCAGTCGCTCTACTTCGGCAAGCCCCACCCCCCCATCTACGACCTCGCCCGCCGCCGCCTCGCCGCCCTCGACGGCGGGATTTCGGATGCCGACATCCTCTGCGTCGGCGACGGCATCGCGACCGATATCCAGGGCGGCGTGGCTGAGGGACTGGATACGCTGTTCATCACCGGCGGCCTTGCCGCGCATGAGTTCGGACCCGATTCCGTCAATCCCGACAAGGACTTGCTGGAGGCGTGGCTGGCCGCCCAGAGGATCTTCCCGACCCACGCCATCAGCTTTTTGCGCTAGCGGACCAGCAACTTTCTTGCAACAGCACCGCCAGAGGCGAACGATTATTGCGCAGCGATCTTGCGCCGCGATGCGGCATCGCCTAAGGTCCTCGAACGCTCACCGGGGATTCGAAAGATGCTCGACAACATGCCGCGCGGTACGATCTGCATCGAGGACATCGAGATCGGCATGGTCCGGTCCTTGCGGAAAACCGTAACCGACCGGGATATCGAGCTTTTTGCCGAGGTGTCCACCGACCGCAACCCGGTCCACCTCGACGACGACTACGCCCGCGACACGATCTTTCAGGGCCGCATCGCGCATGGGATGCTGACGGCGGGCCTCATCTCTGCGGTGATCGGCGAGCAGTTGCCGGGGCATGGAACCGTCTATCTGGGCCAAAGTCTCAAGTTCATGGCCCCTGTCCGCCCCGGCGACACCGTCCTCGCCGAGGTCAAGGTCACCGCCATCGACCACGCCCGCCGCCGCGTGACCCTTGAAACCCATTGCGCCGTGGGCGATACGGTCGTTCTGAAGGGTGAAGCGCTGGTTCTGGCGCCAAGCCGCAAGTTCGACTGAGACGCGGGCCCCGCCCGCCCGGGGCAGAATGCGGATTTTCAAGGACTGGCAAGGGCTTGCCGCCGAAGACCAGGGCGCATCGGTCGCCATGGGAAATTTCGACGGCCTCCACCTCGGCCATGCCTCGGTGATCGAAGCGGCCCGTGCCCACGGCCCCCTTGGCGTCGTGACGTTCGAGCCGCACCCCCGGCAAGTCTTCGCCCCCGACACCCCCGCCTTTCGCCTGATGAATGCTGAGGCACGGGCGAGCAGGCTGGCGAAGATGGGGGTGGAGCGATTGTATGAATTGCCCTTCGACCGCGCGCTAGCGGGGCTGACACCCGAGGACTTCGTGGGTCAGGTGCTGCACCAGGGCCTGGGTGTGCGGCATGTGGTGGTGGGCGCTGATTTCTGCTTTGGCAAGGGCCGCAAGGGCACGGCAAAAGACCTGCAAACTCTTGGCGCCACACATGGAATCGGCGTCAGCGTGGCGCCGCTCCTCGAACGCGACGGCGCACCTGTCTCCTCCACCGCCATCCGCCGCGCCCTCAGCGAGGGCGACCCGCGTGCCGCCGCCGACATGCTCGGCCACTGGCACCGGATCGAGGGCGAGGTGATCCATGGCGAGAAGCGGGGGCGAGAGCTTGGCTACCCCACCGCGAACATGTCGCTTGCGAACCTGCATCTTCCCCGGTTCGGCGTCTATGCCGTCTGGGTGGACATCCTGACCGGCCCGCAGACGGGCACCTACAAGGGCGCGGCCAGCCTTGGCGTGCGCCCGATGTTCGGCGAGAATACCCCGAATCTCGAGACCTTCCTCCTTGATTTCACAGGGGATCTCTACGGCCAGCACCTCTCGGTCGCCTTCGTGGAATACCTGCGGCCCGAGATGAAGTTCGACGGCCTGCCCGCCCTCATCGCCCAGATGGACGCCGATTGCGCCCGCGCGCGGGCGATCCTCGGATGACCGCCCTCCGCCCCCGCTTCTGGGAGACGGTGCCGCTGAAGGCGATGACCCCGGCCGAGTGGGAGGCGCTGTGCGACGGCTGCGGAAAGTGCTGCCTGAACAAGCTGGAATATGACGACACCGGCGAAGTCGAGTTCACCCGCATCGCCTGCCGCCTTCTGGACGGCGAGACCTGCCGGTGCAGCAAGTACGAAACCCGGCGCGACTTCGTGCCCGACTGCGTGCAGCTGACCCCGAAAAGCCTGCCCAAGGTCGCCTACTGGCTGCCCCGGACTTGCGCCTATCGCCTTCTGCACGAAGGGAAATCCCTGCATGACTGGCACTACCTGATCTCCGGCGACCCCGAGGCGGTGCATCTGGCGGGCGTGTCGGTCAAGGGCTGGACGATCCCGGAAACCGAGGTCCCCGAGGATGACTGGGACAACTACACCATCGAGGAGCGGCCATGAATTTCGCCAGCGACAACACGGCCCCGGTTCCTCAGGCGATCCTGGATGCGCTGGCGCGGGCGAATGCGGGCTATGCGCTCGGCTATGGCAACGACCCCCTGACCGCCCGCGTGCAGGCCCGCATCCGCGAGATGCTCGAGGCGCCGGAGGCCTCGGTGCATCTGGTGTCCACCGGAACGGCGGCGAACAGCCTTGCCCTGTCGCTGGTCTGCCCGCCCTGGGGCGCGGTGTTCTGCGAGGCGACCGCGCATGTGCAGATGGACGAATGCGGCGCGCCGGAGTTCTTTTCGGGCGGGGCGAAACTGGTGGGCGTGCCGGGTGATCATGGGCGCATCACGCCAGACGCTCTGCGCGAGGCCCTTGAGCGCACAGGGAATTCCGGCGTCCATGGGGTGCAGCGCGGGGCGCTGACGCTGACCAATGTGACCGAGGCGGGGACGGTCTATACCCCTGCCGACATCGCGACGCTGACCGCGATTGCGAAAGACAAGGGCCTGCCCTGCCATCTGGACGGAGCGCGGTTCGCGAATGCGCTGGTGGCGACGGGGGCGACCCCGGCCGAGATGACGTGGAAGGCGGGGATCGACCTGCTGTCGCTTGGCGGCACGAAGAACGGGTTGATGGGGGTCGAGGCGGTGGTGGTCTTTGACCCGTCGAAGGACTGGGAGCTGCAGCTACGACGGAAACGGGCGGGGCATCTGGCGTCCAAGATGCGCTATCTGTCCGCGCAGTTCGACGGCTGGCTGGAGGGCGGGCTGTGGATGGACCTGGCCCGGCAGGCGAATGCGATGGCCGCGCGGCTGGCGGCGGGGTTGGCGGCCAAGCCCGACGTGCATCTGATGCACCCGGCCGACGCCAACATGATGTTCGTCGAATGGCCCGAGGGCACGCATGCGAGGCTCAAGGCCGCTGGCGCCGTCTATTACGAATGGACGGCCCCGAAAGGGCGAGAGGCGGCGCGGCTGGTGTGTTCGTGGTCCACGACCGAGGCCGATGTGGACCGCTTCCTCGCCGCCTTCTAGGCGAGATGCGCGGCGACTCGCGCCGCGACCTCGGCGGGATGGGTGAGCGGCGACATATGCCCCGCATCCGGGACAACGGCCCGCGTCACCTGCGGCAGGCGGCGGGCAAGCTCGGTCTGGATGGCGGCAATGACGGGAGGCGACTTAGCCCCCTCGATCAGGAGGACCGGCAGCCCCAGGGCCTCGAGCCTCCCGTAGGCCAGAAGGCCCGCCGTATCCTGCTGAAACATCGGATCCATTACCGCAATGAGGTGAATCCGGGCTGCAATATAGTCGCGCTGCGAGGCAGGAATGTCAGCGAAGGGCACCCCGCCCCCCCAGACAGCCTGAAACGCTGCCGCCGCCGCTTCGCGGTCGCCAGCGGCCATTGACTCGGCAAAAGGCCGCAAAGCCTCGACACTCTGCTGCCAGGCGGGGTCCTCCGCCGCGCGGGCGGCAGCGAAGAGCACAGGCTCGATGAGGGTCAGGGTGCGGATCGCCTCGGGCCGTTCCAGTGCCATGCGCAGCGCGACAGTGGCGCCGAAGGAATGGCCGATGAGGTCCACAGGTGCCTCGGGCAGAAGCTCAAGACACTCCCATGTGGTCAGCGTGTGAAAGTCGCAGCGTCCGTCCCAGTCCGGGCTGCGGCCATGCCCGGGCAAGTCCGGTGCCACCACCGTCACCCCCGGCAGATGCGCGGCGACCGCCGACCATGCCCCGCCATGCGCGAGCGAGCAGTGCAGCGCAAGGACCTCGCGCCCGCTGCCGAACCGGCGGACGTGCAGCGTCACAGCTTGCCGGACAGGTGCATATCCAGATCCTCGATGCGGTCCTGACCCCAGAACCGCTCATCCCCGACGAGGTAGAACGGCACGCCAAAGACGCCCCTTGCCACGGCTTCCTCAAGGTTCGCGGCATAGGTCTCGGCGGCGGGCAGCATCAGGCGGTCGGCGATCTTGGGGTCAAAGCCATGGGTGGCAAGCAACTCCCGCACCACCTCTTCATCCGCGATGTTGCGCCCTTCGGCCCAGACGGCCCTCGGAAAGGCGGCCACCAGCCCCGCCAGATCCCCTCCCCCCGTCATCTGCGCCGCGATGATCGCATAGGACGCGACGGCCCCGTTCACCGGGAAATAGGGCGGGTTCAGCGTCAGCGGCAGGCCAAGCCGCACGGACCAGCGGCGCATCTCCTGCAGGCGGTGCACTTTGCGCGCCTCGTGCCGGTCAGCGAGCACCTGCCCTCCAGTGCGCGGAAAGAGGCGCGGCGCATCGAGGGGGATGTAGCGGATGCTGGCCCCATGCTTGGCCGCCACCGCCTCGAGCCTTTGCCCGGCCAGATAGGTAAAAGGCGACATCGGCGCCATGAAATAGTCGATCTGCGCCATGGGCACCCCCTTTGGTTTGGCAAGACCCTAGCCGGGTGCTAAGCGGTGTCAACGTCACGAATCCTTCAGAAAGGCCCGCGATGCCCGCCCTGACCGAGCCCAAGCTGATCTCCGGCAACGCGAACATGACGCTCGCCAAGGCCATCGCGCGGCGCATGTCGATGCACCGGGGGATGAGCGTGAACCTCGTCAACGCCCGGGTCGAGCGCTTCAACGACCAGGAGATCTTCGTCGAGGTGTTCGAGAACGTGCGCGGCGAGGATATGTTCATCATCCAGCCCACCTCGAACCCCGCGAACAACAATCTGATGGAGCTGATGATCATCACCGACGCGCTGCGCCGTTCCTCGGCGCAACGGATTACGGCGGTGATCCCCTATTTCGGCTATGCCCGGCAAGACCGCCGGGTGAAGTCGCGCACGCCCATCTCGGCCAAGCTGGTGGCGAACCTCTTGACCGAGGCGGGGGTGGACCGGGTGCTGACGATGGATTTGCATGCCGCGCAGATCCAGGGCTTCTTCGACATCCCGGTGGACAACCTTTATGCCGCGCCGATCTTTGCGCTGGATATCGAGCATCACTTCAAGGGGCGGCTCGACAAGGTCACCATCGTCTCCCCCGACGTAGGCGGCGTGGCGCGGGCGCGCGATCTGGCGCAGCGCCTTGGCACCGGGCTTGCGATCGTGGACAAGCGGCGCGTCAAGCCGGGCGAGGTCGCCGACATGACGGTGATCGGCGATGTCTCGGGCCATATCTGCATCATGGTGGACGACATCTGCGACACCGGGGGAACGCTGAGCAAGGCGTCCGATGTGCTGCTGGCGGCAGGCGCGACCGAGGTGCATGCCTATACCACGCACGGCGTCCTGTCGGGCAACGCGGTCGAGCGGATTGCCCAGTCCAGCATGAAGAGCTTGGTCATCACCGATTCCATTGAGGCCACGCCCGCCGTCCTCGCCTGCCCGAACATTCGCGTCGTCCCCACGGCGCCGATCTTTGCCCAGGCGATCCTGAACATCTGGAACGGCACCTCTGTCCTGTCGCTGTTCGATAACGAGACGCTCGTCCCGATCTACGAAGGCATGTACCTGCGCGGCTGACGCGACTTCAGGGGTGAGTGGCGGTGGAAGCGGCCTGATGCGAACTTGACCCTCTATCGATCTGAATTTGAGTTTTATTCTTAGGTAGTCTCAGGGTCGCGAGGGGGTTTTGCGCCCCGTCTGGGCCCGAGAACGTGCTGTTATCTGGAAGATGGTGCCGTTTCCCGGGTTCTGGATCTGTCACGTGTTCTTGCTGCCCCCCACTGCTCGACCTGGCCACTTTGCGTTCAAAGGCCAAGAGCCCCATGCCTTTCGATGCCAAGTCCAGACGGCGCGGGCCATATAGGCCGCTGATGTCTTGGAAGATGGCCGTTTCGGCGTGGCGGCTGGTCTCTCCCATACGGTGCCAGATCAGTTCGCCCTTGATCGTCGTGAAAAAGGTCCCGGCAGCGGCGGTCCTTCGAAGGGCGATGGTGGTCGCAAGACGTGAGATCGGCTTGGCAAGGCCTCGGTCCGAATTCTGGATACACGCGAAACCTCCAATGAATCGCATCGGCGCCGACTGGGGCCTGTCGAAATGCACAAGCCCCGCCGCACACTATGTCGAGCGGGTCAGGAACACGCTCATCCATCAACTGGCCGTCCACCGACGGTCATCCCGAGAGGAAGGGCGATCCCGATGCACTACATGCTGCAGTTCTACGAGAACCCCGAAGAACGGGGCAAGCACAACGATCCCACGCGGGTCGAGGCCTATTTCGCGGGCTGGACCGCCTTCATCGGCGCGCTCGCACAGTCTGGAGCCATGGTCAGCGGCAGCGGGCTGCTGCCGCCCGATACTGCGACGACGTTGCGTATCGAGAACGGCGCGCGGCGGGTCGTCGATGGCCCCTTTGCCGACAACAAGGAGATTCTGGGCGGCTATGTCATCCTGGAAGCGCCCGACCTTGACGCAGCCCTCGAATGGGCCGCTCGGGCGCCCTGCGTGACCGGCGGGTCGGTCGAGATCCGCCCGGTGCTGCCGCCGCCCGCCGCCTGACGCACGGCGCGCGCCGCAATGCCTTACGCAGGCGGGGCGCGCATGCAATTGCGGGGACAGGGCGTGACGTTGATAGGACGGACTGGCATCGCATGGGCGGTGAGACGAGAAATCGCTTGATCGACAGACGCCGGAAACTGACATCCTTGACCTGTCGAAATGCGCAAGCCCCGCCGCACATCACGAAGAGCGCGCAAACATGCTCACCCATCAACAGGCCGTCGGCTGACGGCTGTCCTGAAAAGAAAGGCAATACCGATGCACTACTTGCTGCAGTTCCGCGAGACCCCCGAGGAACGGGCAAAACCCAGTGACCCCGCGCAGGCCGGGGCCTATTGGGGGGGCTGGCAGGCCTATATCGGCGCCCTCGCGCAGTCTGGGGCCATGGTCGGCGGCAACGTGCTGCGGCCGCCCGAGACCGCGACGACGCTGCGGGTCGAGAACGGCACGCGGCACGTCGCGGATGGCCCGTTCGCGGATACCAAGGAGCAACTTGCGGGCTTTGTCGTCCTTGACGTGCCCGATCTTGACGCAGCCCTCGAATGGGCCGCACGGGCGCCCTGCGTGACCGGCGGGTCGGTCGAGATCCGCCCGGTGCTGCCGCCGCCCGCCGCCTGATGGAGGACGCGCGCCGCGATGCCACCGCGCTTGCAACGCTTGCGGCGCGCGAGTCCTATGGCAAACTGCTGGCGATCCTTGCGGCGCGCACGCGCGATCTGGCCGCCGCAGAGGACGCTTTGGCCGACGCTTTCGCCGCTGCCATCGCGCAGTGGCCCCGGGACGGCGTGCCCGCGAACCCAGTCGGCTGGCTGCTGACCATCGCGCGGCGCAGCGCGGGGCACGCCGCAGCACGGCGCCACACCGCCGACCGTAGCGCAGCGATGGTGCAAATGCTTGAGGATGAACGCAACGATCCCGCTTCGGACGGTTTTGGCGATGACCGGCTAAAGCTGATGTTCGCCTGCACCCATCCGGCCATCGCGGCGGATGCGCAGGCCCCGCTGATGCTGCAGACGGTCCTCGGCCTCGATGCAGCACGGATCGCCGCATGCTTTCTGGTGGCGCCCGCCTCGATGGGCCAACGGCTGGTGCGCGCCAAGCGCCGCATCCGCGACGCCGACATCGCCTTTGCGCTTCCCGAGGCGGAAGACATCCCCAGGCGGCTGTCAGCAGTGCTGTCCGCGATCTATGCCGCCTATGGGACGGCCTGGGATGACGTGACCGGAGCCGACCTTCGGCTCGCTGGCCTTGCCGATGAGGCGATCTGGCTTGCGCGGCTGACGGTGCAACTTGCGCCCGACCAACCCGAGGCACTTGGACTTCTTGCCCTGATACTCCACTGCGAGGCACGTCGTGCGGCGCGGCGCGGGTCCGATGGTGCCTTCATCCCGCTGCGCGACCAGAATGCGGCTTTGTGGTCTCGCGACATGATGGCCGAGGCTGAAGCCGCGCTGCGCGCCGCCGCCCGCCTGGGCCAGCCGGGGCGGTTCCAGACCGAGGCCGCGATCCAGTCGCTGCATGCGCAAAGCCGCATGACCGGCGAGCGTCTGCACGCCCCGCTTTCGCAGCTTTACGACGTGCTCGCCGCCTTCGCGCCCACCACCGGCGTGCTGGTGGCGCGGGCCGTCGCGCTGGCGGAAACAGGCATGGCCGAGGCCGCGCTTGCGCAACTCGACGCAATCCCCGGCGCAGAGACATACCAACCCTGGTGGGCGTCGCGCGCCCGCATCCTGTGGCTCAGCGGTCAAGAAGCCGCCGCCCGCGAGGCCGCGTCCCGCGCGGCGGGCCTGAGCAGCGATCCCGACATCCGGCGCTTCCTGCTGGCGGGCGGATATCAAGACGGCCCGCGACAATAAACCGGCCTCCGGCAGCTTACCTGTGCTTTGGCCTGCCGATCTGCCACTGGTCCTTCATCCGACGACGACCAAAGCCCGGCGGGTGTTTGCGCCTTTTGGCGCGGGTTAAGCGATCACTTGGCGCGCAGTAGGCGCATCGCGTGCGGCGGGATGCGCGACTGCGGGTCCGAGGTGCCAGGCGAACTAGAGCGGGCACTGCATCCGGCACGCGACGCCGGAAAACGCCACGGCGACCCTAGCCGCCTGCAGTGGTCGGACGTCGACGGTGACGCGCTGCATCTGACCCAGTCGAAGATGGGGGCACGGGTGCATATTCTTTGCACGAACGTATCGTGCCGGATGTGGAAGGCAACCGAAAGGACAAGCCCCTGCATCCCGGGCAAAGCTTGCGGACCTTCCTCTTTTGCACATGCAAACGACCCAGCCGTCGCCATCGCTTGGAAGATGCACATGCAGGCAGCCGGCTCCTGGCCAAAGCCCTTCGACGCGTTCGCTGCCAAAGACAAACGGATGTATCTTCACTTCAATAGTCTTGCGAGAACCTCGGTGACGCGTCTGGCCAAAGCAGAAGCAACGGTTCCGCAGATCGTTTCGATCACTGAGCACGCGTTGCCGGGTGCCCCACCGATCCTCTCGCGATGTCTGACGATGACGGGCGAACTATCCAAGGCTGCGGTGATCGCATCTGAAAACGTCCGCGCAACGGACTTTGCAAACCGGCTGCAAGCCCGCGCTGTCTGATCCAGCAAGAAGGCCCACAGAATTTTCAGCAGAAACTTGGCGGACCCGGAGCGATTCGAACGCCCGACCCTCAGATTCGTAGTCTGATGCTC
>CAZVIS010000096.1:0-9531 GCA_964627355.1 uncultured Rhodobacterales bacterium | reverse complement strand
CCGACGACACGCTGCCCAAGCAGTACGAAAAGACCCTCGTCGAGGTGTTCCCCGACAATGCCCCCGGCAACTTCACTCACTATCCGAAGTTCGGCAAATGGGTCTGGACCACCTTCAACGAGCACCAGTGGGACCTGAACTGGGCCAACCCGGCGGTCTTCCTCGAAATCGTCGAGATCATGTTGTTTCTGGCGAACAAGGGCGTCGATGTCCTGCGCCTCGACGCCGTGGCCTTCATGTGGAAGCGGATGGGCACGCGCTGCCAGTCGGAACCCGAGGTGCACATGCTGCTGCAAGCCTTGCGCGCCTGCACCCGCATCGCCTGTTCCGCGGTGATCCATCTGGAAGAGGCGATCGTGGCGCCCGCCGAGATGCTGCCCTACCTCGGGCGCGGGCGGCATGACGGGCGCGAGGGGAACCTCGCCTACCACAATTCCCTGATGGTGCAGTTCTGGGGCGCCCTCGCCACCCGCGACACGCGGCTGATGACCCATGTCCTGCGCACCCATTTTCCCGACCGCCTGACGAACGCCACCTACGCTACCTACATCCGCTGCCATGACGACATCGGCTGGGCCGTGACGGACGAGGATGCGGCGGCGCTTGGGCTGTCGGGCCACGCGCACCGGGCCTATCTGTCTGATTTCTATGAGGGAACCTTTCCGGGGTCCTTCGCGAAGGGTGCCCTCTTCCAAGAGAACCCCGCCACCGGCGACAAGCGCATCTCGGGCAGTTTCGCCTCGCTCGCGGGGCTGGAGGGCGGCGACCCCGAGATGGCGGTGCAGCGCATCCTGATGGGGCATGCGCTGATCGCGGCCTTCGGCGGGATTCCCCTGATCTACATGGGGGACGAGCTTGCGGCCCTCAACGACTGGACCTACCGGGACGTGCCCGAACGCGCCCATGACAGCCGCTGGGTCCACCGCCCCCGGATGGACTGGACCGTCGCCGAAACGCGCCACAACGCCGACACCCCCGCCGCCCGCGTCTTTCGCGGCGTTCGCCACATCCTTGCGCGCCGCCGCGCCACGCCCGAACTGCATGGCGCGACGCCCACGCAAGTCTTCGACACCGGCAACCCCGCCCTCTTCGCCGTCGCCCGCCGCGCGCCGACGGGGACGGTCCTCTGCCTTTTCAACTTCGCAGAGGCCTGGCAGCACCTCTCCGCCGACTGGGTGGCGGCGCAGGGCGTGAACGCCCTGCACGACGCCCTCTCCGACGCCCCTGTCGCCCTCCACCACGGCAACATCGCCTTGCCGCCCTATGCCCGCGTCTGGCTGCGCTAGACTGCGCGAAGGCCCTTGGACTCTGCCCGCGTCACTCGCATATAAGGCCTGAAAATCCGGCCCCGCGCCCGGCCCCCACGAAGGAGTGACGCATGTTCAGTTTTGGAGCCAAGCCCGCCCCGGCTGCCGAGGCACCGGCGGCCATCCGTGACGTCAGCGAAAAGACCTTCATGAAGGACGTGATCGAGGCCAGCCGCGAGGTCCCCGTCATCGTCGATTTCTGGGCGCCGTGGTGCGGCCCCTGCAAGACGCTGGGCCCGATGCTCGAGGCCGCGGTGACGGCGACGAAGGGCCGCGTCCGCATGGTCAAGGTCAACGTGGACGAGAACCAGATGATCGCGGGGCAGTTGCGCATCCAGTCGATCCCGACGGTCTATGCCTTCTGGCAGGGCCAGCCGGTCGATGGCTTCCAGGGCGCGCTGCCTGCGTCCGAGGTGAAGGTGTTCGTGGACCGCGTGGCGGCGCTTGGCGGGCAGGACGGCGGTCTGGCTGAGGCGCTGGAGGCGGCCGAGGCGATGCTGGCCGAAGGGGCGGCGGTCGATGCGGCCGAGACCTTCGCTGCGATCCTGGGCGAAGAGCCCGAGAATGCGGTGGCCTATGCAGGCCTCGTCCGCTCCTACCTCGCCCTTGGCGAGCTTGACCGCGCGCAGGCCTTTGCCGATGCCGCGCCGCCCAAGATCGCCAAGGCCAAGGAAATCGAGGCCGCCCGCGCCCAGATCGAGCTTGCCCGCCAGGCCGCCAAGGCGGGCCCCGAGGACGACCTCCGCCGCGCCGTGGACAAAAACCCCGACGACCATCAGGCCCGCTTCGACCTCGCCCTCGCACTCCACGCCGCAGGCAAGGTGGATGAAGCGGTGGACGAACTCCTCGACCTTTTCCGCCGCGACCGGGAATGGAACGGGGGCGCCGCCAAGACCCAGCTCTTCACCATCTTCGAGGCGCTGAAGCCGCAGGACCCCATCGTGCTCAAGGGCCGCCGCCGCCTTTCCTCGATGATATTCCTCTGACGCCCTGTGCGGCGGGCGCGCGCGGTCTAGGTGTGCTGCCATGATGAAGGCCATAGACCTGCCCGACACGATCCCGGTGTTCCCGCTGCCCGGCGCGCTTCTGCTGCCGCGCGCCCGCCTGCCGCTGCATCTGTTCGAACCACGCTACCTGCAGATGCTGGACGACACGCTGAAGACCTCGCACCGGCTGATCGGGATGATCCAGCCGCGCGAGGTGCCGGGGGTGAAGGAGAAGAAGCTTCACGCCATCGGCTGTGCAGGCCGCCTGACCGGCTTTTCGGAAACCGAGGACGGGCGCTACATGATCTCGCTCTCGGGCATATCGCGGTTCCGGGTGCGGGAAGAGGTTGCAGGCTTCACCCCCTATCGCCGCTGCACCGTGGACTGGACCCCCTTCGCGCGTGACCTGGGCGGGCCCGAGGATGACAAGGGCTTTGACCGCCCCGCCTTCATGGAGGCACTCGGCCGGTTCTTCGAGGCGATGAACCTGTCCACCGACTGGTCAAGCCTGAAGGAGGCCGAGCCGGAGCTGCTCATCAATTCGCTCTCCATGCTCTGCCCATTTTCCCCCGAGGACAAGCAGGCGCTTCTCGAGGCACCATCGCTGACCACCCGGCGCGAAACGATGGTGACGCTGATCGAGTTCGCCCTGCGCGGAGGGTCGGCGGACGAGGTCATGCAGTGACCGACGCGCCCGATTTGCCGCCGCTTTTCGACCGCCGGATGCTCGAGGCGCTGGTCTGCCCCGTCTCGCAGGCCGTGCTGACCTATGACGCCGAGCGGCAGGAACTGGTGTCCAAGGCCGCGAACCTTGCATATCCGATCCGCGACGGCATTCCGATCATGCTGGTCAGCGAGGCGCGAGAGATCGGCGGGGGCTGAGGCGGCTTTGACGACGGGGGAAGGCGCGGTGGTCAGGGTCAGGCGGGCCGTTCCGGCGGACATCGATCGCCTGATCCAGATCCGTGGCGCGGTGCACGAGAACCGTCTGGGCGATCCGTCCTCGGTCACCCGCGGCGACTACGACGATTTCGTCGGACGCGGGCTTGTCTGGGTGGCCGAGGCCGGGGCAGTGATTGCAGGCTTTGCCGCAGGGGACGACCGCGACGGAACCGTTTGGGCCCTGTTTCTGGACCCCGCGCAGCAGGGGCAGGGGTTCGGCCGGGCGCTTCTCGACAGGGTCACGGTCGATCTCTTCGCCGCAGGGTATCGCCGCATCCGCCTTTCAACCGATCCCGGCACCCGCGCCGAGGCGTTCTATCTGCGTCGGGGCTGGACGCGGATGGGCCTCGACGATGCGGGCGAGGTCGTGTTCACGCTGGACGCCTGAGCGCGGCGGGGGTCCGCGTCAGATCGCCTCGCCCCGCAGCAGGGCAGGTAGGTCGCCGGTCAGACCCGCCGCCTGCCGCATGAAGCCACGGCGGAGGGCCGGGGTCCGAGTGACGAGCCCCATGCCAAGGTCGCGGACCGTGCGAAGCAGCGGATTGTCGTTCGAGAACAGCCGATTCACCGCATCCGTCCCGACCGCCATCATGGTCGTGTCAAAGCGCCGCCAGCGCTGATACCGCGCCAGAACAGCGGGTGAGCCCACATCCTCACCTCGCCGCGCGGCAAGGATCAGCACCTCGGCCAGTGCCGCAACGTCGCGGAAGCCGAGGTTGAGGCCTTGGCCTGCGATGGGGTGGATGCCGTGCGCGGCATCGCCCACCAACGCCAGTCGCGGCGCCGTGAAGGACTGCGCAAGCGACAGGCCGAGGGGATAGGTGAAGCGCACCCCCGCAAGCCGCACTTCGCCCAGGAAATCGCCAAATCGCGGGCGCAGGGCGGTCATGTAGCCCGCGTCGTCCAGCGCCTGTACCGCCTGGGCCTGTTCGGCAGGCAGGGTCCAGACGATGGACGACCGGTTGCCCGGCAGGGGCAGGATCGCCAGCGGCCCCTCGGGCATGAAGAACTGATGCGCGATACCGTGGTGGGGCAGGGCGTGTTCCACCGCCGTCACCAGCGCGGTCTGGCCATAGTCCCAGCCCGTCCGCGCGATCCCCGCCCGCGCCGCCGTCCCGCTGCCCCGCCCGTCGCAGCCCGCGATCATCCGCCCCGTCAGCCGCCGCCCCGAGGCGAGCGTCACCGTCGCCGATCCCGGCCCCACCTCCTGCGCCAGCACCGTCTCGCCGTGAAAAAGCGTCACGCCCGGCGTGGCCTCCAGCGCGGCATGGAAGGCCGCAAACAGGTGCCGATCCTCGAGCATGTGGCCCATCGGGCCTTCCTCGATCTCGGCGGCATCAAAGTGCAGGAACCACGGCGCGGCCCCCTCTCCCGGGCGGCCATCGCTCGCCTTGATCTGGTGGATCGGCTGCGCCAGCCTCTCGACCGCCGGCCAGACGCCCACGGCCCCCAGCATCCGGCGCGAGGCGACGGCCAGCGCATAGGCCCGACCGTCGAACCCCGTCTCGGCCCGCGCCGGTGCAGGCCGCGCGTCGATCAGCGCGACCGTCAGCCCCCCTTGCGCCAGCGCCAGGGCGAGCGCCGGCCCGTTCAGCCCGCCCCCCACGACCAGAATATCGGCATCCATTCCCATGCGCGCACATATGACCCGGGGCGCGGGATTGTCCATGCGCTGCTCTGCCGCTACCGTTCCCTGAAACGAAAGGGAGCGGCATGGCGCGGAACTGGCTTTCGATGACGGCGGCGGATCTGGGGCGCGGGATCGAGGCCGGCCAGATCCACCCCCTCGACCTGACCGAGGCCTATCTCGACGCCATCTCGGACCATCCTTTGGGCGGGCAGATCTACGCCTGCACGACGCCGAACCGGGCCCGTTCCATGGCGATGGCGGCGACTGACAGGGCGCGCGCGGGGCGGCGGATCGGCCCCCTCGACGGGGTGCCCCTGTCCTGGAAGGACAACATCGACGTGGCCGAGACAAGGTGCGAAGCGGGCTCGGCGCTCTTGAAGGGCCGCGTCTCGCAGACCGATGCCGAGGTGATGCGCAACGCCACGGCCCAAGGGCTGATTTGCCTGGGCAAGACGCATTTGTCGGAACTGGCCTTCTCGGGCCTTGGCCTCAACCCGGTGACGGCAACGCCGCCCTGCATCAACGACGAGGGGGCGGTGCCGGGCGGGTCTTCCTCGGGGGCGGCGACTTCGGTCGCTTATGGCATCGCGCCGGTAGCCGTGGGGACGGACACCGGCGGCTCGATCCGCATTCCCGCCGCGTGGAACGACCTTGTGGGCTTCAAGCCCGCGCATGGGCGCCTGTCGATGGCGGGTATCGTGCCGCTGTGCGAGCGGTTCGACACGGTTGGCCCCTTGGCCCGCACGGTCGAGGATTGCGCGCTGGTGCTGGCCGCGCTGGAAGGCCGCCGTCCCGCCGATCTCGAAGGCGCAAGCCTGCGCGGCATCCGCCTCGGCGTTTTGGAGACCATCGCCCTTGACGACCTGCGCGACGGCCCCGGCGCGGGGTTCGAGACGGCGATCGACCGCCTGTCCCGCGCAGGCGCCCGGGTGGAACCCGTCACCGCCCCCGAAGTGGCCGAGGCCATGGCCCTTGCCGCAACCCTCTTTACCGCCGAGGCCTATGGCCTGTGGCGCGACACCATCGAGGCGGCGCCCGAAAAGATGTTCCCCCGCATCCTCGAACGCTTCCGTTCCGGCGCGGGGACCTCTGCCGCCGACTACGTCGCCGGCTGGCGCAGGCTGGAGGAGCTCCGCCGCCTCTGGCACCACAGCGCCTCGGCCTTTGACGCGGTGGTGCTGCCGACCTCGCCCATCCTGCCGCCGAACGCGCGGCGGCTGATCGAGGATGACGCCTACTATGTGACCGAGAACCTGCTGGCCCTCCGCAACACCCGCATCGGCAACCTGATGGGCCTTTGCGCGATGACGCTGCCCACCGGCCAGCCCTCCTGCGGCCTCAGCCTGATGGCAGCGGCGGGGCAGGAGGAGCGGCTCTTGCGGTTGGGCGCGGCGGTCGAGCGCGCCCTCGGCTGAAAGACGGAAATGCCACAGATTCCGGGCGCTTGAGCGCCGCCCTTCAATCGCGCCATAGACCGGGGCGCCGCGCTTCGCTATCCTTGACACCAAACGGGGCGACACGACCCCGGGCACGAGGCACGATGACAGGTCCCACGCGGTTTTCCAGCCTGCCGGACTATGCGTTTCCGCGTCTGCGGAAGCTGTTGGACGCGCATGCCCCGGGGGGTGAGCCGATCACCATGACGATCGGCGAGCCGCGCCACCCGATGCCGTCCTTCGTCGGGCCGATCCTTGCCGAAAACCTCGCCGGTTTCGGCGTCTATCCTCCGAATGACGGCACGCCCGCCCTGCTGGGGGCGATCTCGGCCTGGCTGATGCGGCGCTATGGCGTCGTCTTGCCCGAGGACCGGCTGATGGTCCTGAACGGCACGCGTGAGGGGCTGTTCAACGCGGCCGTCGCCCTGTGTCCCGAAGCGAAGGCAGGCACGCGCCCCGTCGTCCTGATGCCCAACCCCTTCTATCAGGTCTATGCCGTGGCGGCGCTGGCCATGGGGGTAGAGCCTGTCTATGTCCCCGCCACCGCGGCCACCGGCCACTTGCCCGACATCGGCGCGCTGCCCGCCGAGATTCTCGACCGCACCGCCATCCTTTACCTCTGCTCTCCCGCCAACCCGCAAGGCGCCGTGGCAAGCCGCGACTACTGGGCGGACCTTCTGGCCCTCGCCGAGAAGCACGATTTCCGCATCTTCGCCGACGAATGCTATTCCGAGATCTGGCGCGATGCCCCCCCTCCCGGCATCCTGCAGGTGGCCCATGCCACCGGGGCCGACCCCGAGCGTGTCCTTGCCTTCCACTCCCTTTCCAAACGCTCGAACCTGCCCGGCCTGCGGTCGGGCTTTGTCGCGGGCGGCACCGATGCCATCGCGCGGATGCGTCAGCTTCGGTCCTTTGCAGGTGCGCCCCTGCCCCTGCCGATCCAGAAGGTCAGCGAGGCCGCATGGTCGGACGAGGTGCATGTGCTGGCCAATCAGGCCCTCTATCAGGCCAAGTTCGCCGATTCCGCGCGGATCTTTGCGGGCCTGCAAGGATTCCAGGTGCCCGAAGGCGGGTTCTTCCTGTGGCTGCCGGTGCCCGACGGGGAACAGGCGGCCCTGAAACTCTGGACCGAGACGGGCGTGCGCGTTCTGCCCGGCGCCTATCTTGGGCGCGAGGCGGGGGGCGAGAACCCGGGGCAGGGCTATATCCGGGTCGCCCTCGTGGCCCCGCAGGACGAAACGCAGCGCGGGCTGACACGGCTTCGCGATTGTCTTTACGGGTGAGGTAAGCATGGCTTCGTATCAGGCACGTCGCCGCGATCCGCTGGTCGATCAATCCACGCAGGCAATGCTGGAACGGCGCGGGCGAGAGCTGATGGGGATCGGGCTTGTCGCGCTTGCCCTGATCTTCGTGGCGCTTCTGGGAAGTTACTCGCCGCAGGATCCGGGCTGGATGGTGGCAACGGATCAGCCTGCGCAGAACATGATGGGGCGGATCGGGGCGGCCGTCGCCTCGACGCTGATGATCATCGGGGGCTTGGGCGCCTGGGGAATTCCGGCGGTGCTGGCGGTCTGGGGCCTGCGGTTCGTTCTGCACCGGGGCGCGGACCGGGCGATGTCGCGGATGGTGTTCGCGGTGATCGCTGTGGCGCTTGGGTCGGTGTTCGCCGCGACCCATGTGCCGGGGCCCGACTGGCCGCATCCGGCCATCGGGCTTGGCGGGCTGTTCGGGGATACCGTTCTGGGGGCCCTGCTGACGATGCTGCCTGTCGGCGCTGGCATCGGGATCAAGGCGCTGTCGGTGATCTTTGGGGTCCTGCTGGTGGTGATGTACCTCTATGTCACCGGCTTTGACCTGGCCGAGGTCCGCGCCATCGGGCGGTTCCTCGTGACCAGCCTCGTGCGCACCTATGCGGGCAGCGTCGTCCTTGCCCGTCAGGGCGCAGGCGCCACGATGCAGGGCGCCGCCGCGCTGGCCGAGGCGCACCGCGCCCGCGCCGCCGCCGCCGCCCTGCGCGAACCCGTGGTCACCGCCGATCCCGTCATGCGTCCCGCCCCCCTGCGCGGCGCACCCTTGCGGGCCGAGCGCGGGATGCCGATGGAGGAACCCCCGGTCGAGCGTGCTGCCGAACGTGCGGGCCTCCTCTCGCGCGTCCCGGGCCTGATCCGTCGCGCCCCGGCCCCCGAAGAGGTGATCGAGAACGAAGTCGAGGAGGACGACCGCATCCGCGCCCGCATCGCCGATGCCATCCGCGCCCGCGCGCGGCCCCCGCTCACCGCCACCGGCCCGGTCTCGGCCATCGCCGCCGCCATCGCCCGGCGCGAACCCCCGCTCGCCCGCCCCGCTCCCCTGATGCGCGCCGAACCGCCCGTCGTTGCCCGCCAGATCATCCCCCCCGCTCCGGTCGAGGAGGAAGAATCCCTCGACGACATCGACTGGCCCGAGGCGGAGCTGGTGGACGAGGTGCCCGCCTTCGCCCGCCACACCCCCCAGCCCGAAACGAAGCGCGTCGTCCAGACCGCCCCGCCGAAACCCGCCGCCCCATCGCGCCAGGCCATGGCCGAGGCGCAGCCCAGCTTGCGCTTTGACGACCCCGCCAGCGCCTATGAACTCCCACCCCTCTCGCTGCTGTCGAACCCCGCCAAGGTCCAGCGTCACGCCCTCTCGGAAGAGGCGCTGGAGGAGAATGCGCGGATGCTGGAGTCGGTTCTGGACGACTACGGCGTCAAGGGTGAGATCACCAGCGTCCGCCCCGGCCCCGTCGTCACCATGTACGAACTCGAACCCGCGCCGGGGCTGAAGGCATCCCGCGTCATCGGCCTCGCCGACGACATCGCGCGCAGCATGTCCGCCCTCTCCGCCCGCGTCTCGACCGTCCCGGGCCGCTCGGTCATCGGCATCGAACTTCCCAACGCCGTCCGCGAAAAGGTCGTCCTGCGTGAAATCCTCGCCGCCCGCGACTTCGGCGACACGAACCTGCGGCTGCCCCTCGCCCTCGGCAAGGACATCGGGGGAGAGCCGGTCGTCGCCAACCTCGCCAAGATGCCCCACCTTCTGATCGCAGGCACCACCGGGTCGGGGAAATCGGTCGCGATCAACACGATGATCCTGTCGCTCCTCTACAAACTCTCGCCCGAGGAATGCCGCCTCATCATGATCGACCCCAAGATGCTGGAACTCAGCGTCTACGACGGTATCCCGCACCTCCTCTCCCCGGTCGTCACCGACCC
>CAZVIS010000095.1:2340-9708 GCA_964627355.1 uncultured Rhodobacterales bacterium | reverse complement strand
GCCCGGGCACCGCGCCCGATACGCTCACCTCGACGCTGGAATTCCGCGACAAGGGCTTCTTCGCCAACGGGATGCAGCTGCAGTAACGTCCCCTGCGGACAGCGCGCGGGCGGGCCCCTGGGTCCGCCCGTTGTGATTCCTGCGCGGGCGAACTACCTGCGTCAGGCAGAGCTTTTGGAGAGACGCCGATGACCCGATCCTTGGAGGACCTGACCGCCGCGATGCTGGAGGCGGCGCGGGCTGCGGGGGCCGAGGCGGCCGATGCGCTGGCCATCGAGGGGGTCTCGCAATCCATCGACATCCGGGCCGGGCGGCTGGAGCAGGCCGAGCGGGCCGAGGGGATCGAGTTGGGCCTGCGCGTCCTGATGGGGCGGCGGCAGGCCTGCGTTTCGGTGTCCGACGGCTCGCCCGCGGCGCTGGCGGCGATGGCGGAACGCGCCGTGGCGATGGCGCGCGAGGCGCCGGAGGATCCGTTCGCGGGGCTGGCAGCGGCAGGTGATCTGGCGACCGGCTGGAACGTGGCGGCGCTGGAACTGGTCGATGCCTCGGACGACCCTTCGGCGGCGGAACTCGAACGTCTGGCGCGCGAGGCCGAAGGGGCGGCGATGGCTGTCACTGGTGTCGTGCAGGTCGAGGCGGGCGCGGGCCATTCGCTGCGGCGGGTGCATCTGGCGGCGTCGAACGGGTTCTCGGGGGGGTATGCGCGGTCCAGCCGCTCGGTCAGCGCGGTGGCCTTCGTCGGTGAGGGCACGGGAATGGAGCGGGACTGGGCAGGCGAAAGCCGCATCTTCGCCGCCGACATGCCCGCGCCCGACGGCATCGGGCGGCTGGCGGCGGAACGCGCGCTGGTCCGCCTGGGGGCGCGCAAGCCTGCGACGGGCTCCTACCCCGTGCTCTATGACGAGCGGGTGGCGTCGAGCCTGATCGGGCATCTTCTGATGGCGGTGAACGGGTCGGCCATCGCGCGCGGGTCCAGCTGGCTGCGCGAGGCTTTGGGGACGCAGGTGCTGCCTGCGGGTCTGTCGGTCATCGACGATCCGTTGCGTCCCCGCGCCGGGTCCAGCCGCCCCTTCGATGCCGAGGGATTGCCCGCCCGCCGCCGGGCGATTGTGCAGGACGGGGTGCTGACGGGCTGGACGCTGGACCTTGCGACGGGGCGCAAGCTCGGGATGCCTTCGACCGGCAGCGCCGCGCGGGGGCCTTCAGCGCCGCCGTCGCCTGCCACCTCGAACATCGATCTGACGCAGGGGACGGCCAGCCGCGCGGACCTGATCGCGGGGATGGGGACGGGGTTGCTGGTGACATCGCTGATCGGGTCCTCGGTCAACCCGACGACGGGGGACTATTCGCGGGGGGCGAGCGGCTTATGGGTCGAGAACGGTCAGATCACCTACCCGGTCAACGAATGCACCATCGCGGGAAACCTGCGCGACATGCTGATGCGGATGACCCCTGCGAACGACGCGCGGATGCACCTGTCCACCCGCGTGCCCAGCCTGCTGGTCGAGGGGATGACGCTTGCCGGCGCGTGACCTCGACCTGCTGGTCGCGGCGGCCGAGGCGGCGGGCCGCATCGCGATGAAGTTCTGGAAGCGCGGCCCGCAGGTCTTTGACAAGGGCGCCGAGGGACCGGTGACCGAGGCCGACCTTGCGGTGAACCGGATGCTTGACGCGGACCTGCGCACCGCCCGCCCCGACTATGGCTGGCTGAGCGAGGAGACGCCGGACGACGCGCGCCGCCTTGAACATGAACGGGTGTTCATCATCGACCCGATCGACGGGACGCGGGCCTTCATTGCCGGGGAAACCGCTTTTGCCGTGGCGATCGCGGTCGCGACGGGCGGGCGGGTGACGGCGGGCGTGATCCACATGCCCGCGCTTGGCCAGACCTATGCAGCAGCCGAGGGCGGGCCCGCCACGCGCGACGGCCAGCCGATCCATGTCAGCCGCTGCCAAGGCATCCCCGATGCGCGCCTGCTGGCCCGCAAGGGCGCGCTGTCGCCCGAGCATTGGCCGGGCGGCGTGCCCGACCTGCACCGGGGCTTCCGCGCCTCGCTCGCCTACCGGATGGCGCTGGTGGCCGAAGGGGCCGAGGACGGGATGCTGACCATCGGCCCGACGTGGGAGTGGGACGTGGCGGCGGGTGCGCTGATCGTGGAACGGGCGGGGGCGGTGGTGACCAATGCCGCCGGGGGCGCGCTGACCTTCAACGCCGGGCATCCGCGCCTGCCGGGGGTGCTGGCGGCGACGCCGGGCCTGCATGCGGCCCTGCTGCCCCGGCTTCAGCCCGCCACGCGGGCGATGTAGGCCGCCGTCATCAGGTCGAGATGCGCGCCGCCGCCGTTCTTGGCGATGGTGATTTCGTCGTCGGACCGGCGGGTGAATATCCCCGCGCCAAGATCGTAGAAATCCGCGACGACATCCGCCTCGGCGATCGCCCCGCTGGCAATCGGGGCCATCAACTCGCCGATGTGATGCACCGTCGTCGCCCGCGCATCGACGAACACCCGCGCCCGCGCCATCGCATGGTCGTCCACCTCGCGCATCGTGGGCGTATAGGCCCCGATCAGGTCGAGGTGCTGGCCCGCCCGCAGCCAGGCGCCCCGGATCACAGGCTCGGTCGCCATGGTGGCGGTGCAAAGGATGTCGGCCCGCGCGACGGCCGCCTGCAAGTCGTCCGCGACCTCGGCCCCCACCTCGACCGCCAAAGCCTCGGCCCGGGCGGGCGAGCGGTTCCAGATCGCCACCGCGATCCCGGGAAAGGCCGCGCGATAGGCCGAAACCATCGACCGCGCCACCGTCCCCGCCCCGCAGATCAGCGCGCGGCGGCTGTCCGGCCGCGCCAACCGCTGCGCGGCAAGCAGGCTGTCCCCCGCCGTCTTCCACTTCGTCACCAGATGGAAATCGACCAGCGCCGACAATTGCCCCGTCCGGTCGTCATACAGGGTCACCGCCCCGTTCACCGTGGGCAGCCCGGCTTGCGCATTCCCCGGAAAGATCGTGGCACATTTCACCAGCTGCCCCAGCCCGTCGATCCACGCCGCGCGGTTCAGCAGCGTATCCGCCCCGCGATAGAGCAGCGTATCGGCGATCTCGGCACGCGGCAGGGTGTGCCCTGCCGCCAGGGCCGATGTGATACCCTCCCAGGACAGCCGCGCCTCTGCCTCGGGTCCGATCCAGCGTGGGGTCATGTGGTCCTCGCTATCCTCGCCTCTCGCCAGGCCACGAAAAGGCCTGCACCGCAGATCAGGGCCATGCCGACCCAGGCGGGCAGGTCCGGCCATTCGCCAAAGATGAACAGCCCGGACAGGATGGCAAGCGGAACCGATCCGTATTCGAAGGGCGCCGCCAGCCCCGCCTCGCACAGCCGGTAGGCCTGCGCGATGAGCAGCCCCCCGGTGGCCGAGGCCAATCCGGAAGCGACCAGCACCGGCCAGTCCCACGGCGCAGGCCAGACCCACGCGCGGAACAGAAAGGCAAGCGACGCGTCCGACTGGTCGGCGAACTGCCCCCCGCCGAAAGCAAGGCCCATACACGCGCAGACGACCAGAAAGCTCATCTGGACATAGAAGGTCATCGCCACCGCGTTCTCGGTGCCCTTCATCAGCCGTGTCATCATGTGCATGCCGGCATAGGCCAGGGCCGAGATCACCGGCAGCACCAGTGCCCACTGGAACGCCCCCCCGGGGCGCAGCATCACGACGACGCCGACCAGCCCCACGATCACCGCAGCCCACCGGCGGGGCCCCACCTTTTCGCCGAGGATTGGCACCGACAGCGCGGTGATGAGCAACGGAGCGACGAAAAAGATCGCAACCGTGTCGGCCAGCGGCAGCGCCGCCAGCCCCAGAAAATAGCACAGGTTCGAGAATACCACGAAGCTGCCACGCAGCAGGTGTGCCCCCACCCGGCTCGAGCGCAGCATGCGGTAGCCGCCATTCAGCGGAACGATCACCGCCAGCACGAAGGCGATGCCGACCAGTGACCGGATAAGCACCACCTGATGCAGCGCATAGTCCCCGGACAGGAACTTGATCGCCACATCATTCACGGCGAACACGGCCGATGCGCCGACCGCACAGAGGATCCCAAGGAGTGTCTGGCGGCGCAGGCCGGTTTCCGGAAGGGCGGTCATGGCCGCAAGAAATCCCCCTCGCGCGACTCTGTCTGTCCTCTCCGCGACCTCTCAGGGCTGCCGGACCACGCGGTCGAGCACGTCGAGAAAGCGCGACCGGTCGGCCTTGGAAAAGGGCCGCCCGCCGCCTTGCCGAAAGGGGTCGGCGGCGCGCAGATCGGCCATCAGGTCGCGCGTGGCCAGCACCTGCCCGATGTTGCGCGCGGTCAGTTCCTCGCCGTTGTGTTTCACCACCCGCGCGCCCTTGGCGATGCAGGCGGCGGCAAGGGGAATGTCCCCCGTCACCACCACATCGCCCGGCCCGGCCTGATCGGCGATCCATTTGTCTGCGACGTCCAGCCCCGCCTCGACGAACACCGACTCCACCAGCGGATTGGCCGAGGGGCGGATACCGCCGTTCGACACCAGCACCATCCGGCGCCCGTGACGCGTCGCCACCCGCTCTGCCTCGGCCTTCACCGGGCAGGCGTCGGCGTCGATGAAGATGCGGCCCTCAGGCATAGAGCGCCTCGGCATGGAAGCCGACGTGATCCTCCATGAAGGAGGCCACGAAGAAATAGCTGTGGTCATAGCCCTTCTGCATGCGGAACACGCCCTGCTGGCGGCGGGCGACCATGGCCGAGGCCAGCGCCTCGGGCCGGAGCAGCTCGAGGAACTGGTCCGAGCCGCCCTGGTCGATCAGCACCGGGCCATCGAAGCCGCGCTTCTTCATCAGGCGGGTGGCGTCATGGGCACCCCACTTCGCCTCGTCTGCGCCCAGATAGGCCGTGAACTGCTTGCGGCCCCAGTCGCTGTGTGTGGGCTGCGCAATAGGGGCGAAGGCCGAAACCGAGCGGAACCGCCCCGGAATGCCCATGGCGATGGTCAAGGCACCGTGACCCCCCATCGAATGCCCCGTGATCGCCTGCCGCGCCTCGTCCACTGGAAAGGCCGAGAAGAGCACCTTCGGCAACTCATCCGTCACATAGTCCCACATGCGGAAATGCGGCGCCCAGGGCGCCTCGGTCGCGTTGACGTAGAAGCCCGCGCCCTGGCCGAGGTCGAAGGCCGGATCATCCGCGACCCCCGGACCGCGGGGCGAGGTGTCGGGGAACACCAGCGCAATCCCCATTTCCGCCGCATGCGCCTGCGCCCCGGCCTTCACCATCGCATTCTCATGCGTGCAGGTCAGCCCCGACAGGAACCACAGCACCGGCACCGGCCCGTCCTCTGCCCGGTCGGGCAGGTAGAGGCCGAAGGTCATCTCGGTCCCCGTCGCCTCGCTGGCGTGGGAGTAGACGCCCTGCACGCCCCCGAAGGCGCGGCTTTCGGACAGGGTTTTCATGGGCTACCTCCAGTGATCCAGGCGATGACGGCGGTGACCGTCAGGATGCTGACGGTCGTGGAAATCAGGATCGAGGCTGACACCCGCAGCGGTGCCACCCCGTAATGCTGGGCCAGGATATAGACGTTGCCCGCGACCGGCAGGGCGGCTGCGGCAACCATCACACCCGCGCGGTAGGGATCGACCTCGAAAACGACAAAGGCTGCAATGGCAGCGGCAGCGGGGTGCAGGATCAGCTTGGCAAAGGACAGCCACAGTGCAACCTCCAGCCGTTCGGCCGACTTGGTGGCCAGCGAGGCACCGATGGCAAACAGCGCGCCGGGCGTCGCGGCGGCGCCAAGGATGGCGAGGAACTCGTTCGCGGGCCCTGGCACGTCCCATCCCGTCCCCGCCCAGGCAAGGCCCGCCACCATCGAGACGATCATCGGGTTCTTCACAAGTCCCATCGCGAGCGTGCCGAGCAGCGCGACCATGCCACCCTCGCCCCGCTTCGTAAGGATAAGGGTGATGAGCGAGGAGAACACGATCAGGTCGATGGCGAGCACGAGCAGGATCGAGGCGGCAGCCTCTGGCCCCAAGAGAACGACCAGCATCGGGATTCCCAGGAACCCCGCATTGCCGATGATTGCGCATTGCGCCTCGACCGCCGCCTCACGGGCCGTCACCCCACGCAGGCGGGCGACGAGCGTGGCCAGCGCATAGACCGCAACACAGGCCGACAGGTAGGCCATCGCAAATTGCGCGTCCCAGATCTCGGCGATCGACAGGTTCGCGGCGAAGCGGAACAGCATGGCCGACAGGGCGAAATAGAAGACGAACTTCGTCAGGTACGCCGTCGCTTCGGGCGTGAAGAAGCGCGTCCGCCCGGCCCACCACCCCAGCCCGATCAGTGCAAAGAAGGGCAGGGTTTTCAGAAGGATGGGCAGCATCGGGGGCCTTTCTGCGACGGTTCCCGCAGGGTTTCACGCCAAAGGCGAGGATGCAAGCGCAGGGGCCGGGGGCCCAATTTTCTTGAGTAAGAAAATTGCAAATTCCTTACTTAAGGAATTTGGCCCTTGCCCGATCGTCAGCCTGCGGTTTCCAGGCAATGGCGTCGGAAGGCGCGTTTCAGCATGTCCAGTTCGGCGCGCAACAGATCGACCTCGGCGCGGATGTCCTCGTCTAACGCGCTGCCTGTCGCGATGGCGAAATGGGCCAGCGTCACGCCCGTCCCCTCGTCCTGCAGAAGGAAGGTCTGCACCCCTTCGGACAGCGCCTCAACAGGGATCGGGAGGCGGACGGCGTGGTCGTGCGGGCGGTCGGGCAGGGCGGTGACGGTCAGCCCGGGCACCGGGCGACCGAGATGCGTGGCCTGCAGGCGCGGCGTCTCACCCGCGTCATGCAGGATGCCCTCCCAGACCCCGGCCCTTATGCGCGTCTGTGTCAGGTGCGGTTCTGCCACGCTTGCCTCCTTACAGTCCCGCACGCGGGCGGCGGCTGACGATCACGTCGCGCAGGATGATCTGGTTCATCTCCGGCCCCTCGAAGATCAGGTCGATCCACAGCTTCTCGACCCGCTTTTCGTTCATCTTGGTATAGGCGAGGTCGAACTCCACCTTTACCTCCTCGGCGGCCAGCGGCAACTCGCGCACCACCTGCTCGACGTTCGGGCCGTGGCGGATGTTGAGGCGGGCGAAGATTTCCAGGGGTTTCTCCATCTCGACCACGGCATCAAGCTGGATCAGGTGGCGCTGGCGCAGCCCCTCCACCACCTCGGACGGCAGGTCGAGGGCGAGCGACAGGAAGCTGCCGTCAAAGCGGAACACGTCCATCCGCACACCGAACGGGGCGAGGTCCACTTCGCGCGTGTTTCGGATCTGGCGGATCGTCAGTTCCGACCGACGGCAGTCGTGGAAAAGCGTGGTCCCGG
>CAZVIS010000095.1:0-2240 GCA_964627355.1 uncultured Rhodobacterales bacterium | reverse complement strand
AGCGGCGCATCGAGGCCGCCGGTGGCCGAAAGCGTGACCAGCCGGTCCCCGACCGTCATCACCGCGCGCCAGCTTTCTCCCTCTCCCGGCGATCCCGGGGCAAGGTCGGTCAGCCGGATCAGAACCGCGTCTTCGGTGCTCAGCACCTCATGCACGGTCACGCTGTCGGGGTCGCCCGCGCGGCTGAGGGCCTGCCGCCCGTCGGGGGCGGCGAAGAAGGCGGCAATGGCCGGGGCATCGAGCGCGCCCCCCGACCCGGGAGCCCCGACCGTCGCCGTCAGGACCGGCGAGGCCGCGACGCCGGAGGTGCAGCGTGCGAAGGCGGCAAAGGCCGAGGTTTCGGTCTGCGTCACCGCCCGTTCGGCGGTGCAATAGCCCGGCGGGCCTGCGACGAAGAACGCCTCGGCCCCCTCGCCCAGTTGCGCGCTGCGCGGGCCCGAGCCCACGCAGGCAGCAAGGAAGAGGATCGGAAGGGCCGCGGCCCTACTGGTCCATGTAGACATGGCTCTCGGCCTTGGCGCCGGGATGGGTCACCGCCCCCCACCGGGCGCCACCGACGAGCCGCGCGAACTTGTGCACCGCGCCCGAGGTGTAGGCCGTCTTGCGCGGGCCCTTCCACTCGGCCTTGCGGGCCGCAAGCTCGGCATCGGTCAGCGCAACCGACAGCTCTCCCGTCAGGGCGTTCAGCGTAATCATGTCGCCGTTCCGCAAGAGCGCAATCGGCCCGCCATGCGCCGCCTCGGGCCCCACATGCCCCACGCAGAAGCCGCGCGTGGCGCCCGAAAAGCGGCCGTCGGTGATGAGCGCGACCTTTTTCCCCATCCCCTGGCCCGACAGGGCGGCCGTCGTCGCCAGCATCTCGCGCATCCCCGGGCCGCCCGCAGGCCCTTCGTTGCGGATCACGATGACCTCGCCTTCCTTGTATTCCCGCGCCTTGACGGCGGCGAAGGCATCTTCCTCGCATTCGAAAACCCGGGCAGGGCCGGAGAAGACCTGCTCGGCCTCGCTCATCCCCGCGACCTTCACGATGGCGCCGTCGGGGCAGAGGTTGCCTTTCAAGCCCACGACACCCCCGGTCTTGGTGATGGGGGTGGAAACGGGATGGATCACTCGCCCATCCGCCTCGCCCCGGATCGCGTCCAGCTCCTCGCCCAGGGTCCGGCCCGAGGCGGTCATGCAATCGAGGTGCATGAGGCCAGTCTTGGCCAGTTCCTTCATCACCACCGGCACCCCGCCGACCTCGTAAAGGTCCTTGGCCACATACTTCCCGCCCGGGCGAAGATCGACGAAATAGGGCGTATCGCGCATGATGTCGGCGACGTCGAAGAGGTCGAAGTCGATGCCGGCCTCGTTCGCGATGGCGGGCAGGTGAAGGGCCGCGTTGGTGGACCCGCCGGTGCAGGCCACGACCCGCGCCGCATTCTCCAGTGCCTTGCGTGTCACCACATCGCGGGCGCGGATGTTCTTTTCGATCAGGTTCATCACGGCGACTCCCGATGCCTCGCCGAACTGGTCGCGGGATTCGTAGGGCGCCGGGGCGCCGGACGAATTGAGCAGTGCCAACCCGATCGCCTCGGACACGCAGGCCATCGTGTTCGCCGTATACTGCGCGCCGCAGGCACCCGAGGACGGGCAGGCCACCCGCTCCATGATGTCCAGCTCCGCCTCGGACATCGACCCCGCCTGCACCTTGCCCACAGCCTCGAACATGTCCTGAACGGTGATGTCCTGGCCCTTGTAGCGGCCCGGCAGGATCGACCCGCCATAGATGAAGACCGACGGCACGTTCAGCCGCACCATCGCCATCATCATCCCGGGCAGTGACTTGTCGCAGCCCGCAAGACCCACCAGCGCATCATAGCAATGCCCGCGCATCGTCAGTTCCACGGTATCCGCAATCGCATCACGCGAGGCGAGGGACGACCGCATCCCCTCGTGCCCCATGGCGATCCCATCCGTCACCGTGATGGTGGTGAACTCGCGCGGGGTGCCGCCGCCCTTCTTAACCCCATGCTTCACCACCTGCGCCTGCCGGTTCAGCGCGATGTTGCAGGGCGCGGCCTCGTTCCAGCAGGTGGCGACGCCGACCCAGGGCTGGTGGATTTCCTCTTCGGTGATCCCCATGGCGTAGAAGTAGCTGCGATGCGGCGCGCGGGCCGGGCCCTCGGTCACATGGCGGCTGGGAAGTTTCGACTTGTCGAAACGGGCGTTGGTCATGGCGGTCCCCCCTCGGAATGGCT
>CAZVIS010000094.1:0-9807 GCA_964627355.1 uncultured Rhodobacterales bacterium | reverse complement strand
GCCCCCTCGATCTCGATGCGAAAGCCGGAATGGCCGAGCCAGATGATTTTCATGGGCTGCTCCCTTGCGTTCGGTGGATGCGCCATATCTGACGCTTGCATGTAACAGGACAAGTGGCATCGGCATGGACTGGTTGGCGGCGGTGGACGGATACTGCGAGCGGGTGGGGCCGGGCTACTGGGCCGAGCCTGTGAATGCCGTGACGAACGCGGCCTTTCTGATTGCTGCGGCGGTGATGTGGGGGCGGGTGCGGGGCCTTGGCCGGGCGATGTGCGTGGTGCTGGCGGCGATCGGGGTGGGGTCGTACCTCTTCCACACCCATGCCAACCCCTTGACCGGGCTGATGGATGTGCTGCCCATCGGGGTGTTCATCCTGCTGTACCTGTTCGCCGCGAGCCGGGACATGCTGGGGCTGAAGGGCTGGCAGGCCGGCCTCGCGACGGCGGCCTTTGTCCCCTACGCGGCGGTGGCAACGCCCCTGTTCGGGGCGCTGCCGTTCTTCGAGGTCTCGGCGATGTACTGGCCGGTGCCGGTGCTGATCCTTGCTTATGCCGGGCTGATGGCGCGGCGATCCCCGGCAACCGCGAGGGGGCTGGCTTTGGGCGCCGGGATCCTCGTGGTGTCGCTGGTGTTCCGGTCGCTGGACGAGGCGGTCTGCGGGGCGTTTCCGGTGGGGACGCATTTCCTGTGGCATGTGCTGAACGGAATCATGCTCGGCTGGATGATCGAGGTCTGGCGGCGGCATGTCACGGGCGTTTCGCCGCGCTGACTCGGGCGCGGCGATGGCGCAGGGTGCGGGCATGGAAGATCCTGGTCCGATTGCCGTGATGGACGCCACCTGCGCGCTGTGCAGCTTTGGCGCGCGGATGATCCATCGGCTGGACCGGACGGGAACGGTGCGCATCTGTCCGGTGCAGAGCGATCTGGGCCAGAGGTTGCTTGCCGCGCATGGGATCTCGGGCGTGGACCCGGAAAGCTGGCTGTTCCTTGCAGATGGCCGGGCGTGGACGGATTTCGATGCGATGGCCGAGGTCGGGGTGCGGGCCGGGGGGTGGGGGCGGCTGCTAGGCGCGCTGCGGCTGATCCCGAAGCCTGTGCGGGACTGGCTTTACCGGCGCGTGGCCTGCAACCGCTATGCGCTCTTCGGGCGGGGTGACATCTGCGCCATCCCTGACCCTGCGTTCCGCGCAAGGCTGATCGGATGAGGGTCGCCGTCATCGGCGGGACGGGGGTGTTCGGGTCGCGGCTGGTCACACTTCTGCTGCGGGACGGGCATGAGGTGATCGTCTGTTCGCGCGGAGGGGGCAGGACCGGGGCGCTGCCCGGCGACCATCGGTTCTCGGACCGATGGCGAACACGACGGTCGCCCCCGGGATACTTGGGCCAAGATGAAGTTGGGAGCCGGTCGCTAAGGCTGGATCGGGCGGGGGACCTTGCGCCGCTTTGGGAAGTTGCCCCACAGGCCGTGGTGGATGCGGCGGGGCCGTTTCATGGGTATGGGGCGGACCCCTACCGGCTGGCGAAGGCGTGCATCGGGCGGGGGGTGCACTACCTCGACCTATCGGATGACGCAGGGTTCTGTGCGGGGATTGCGGCGCTGGACGCAGAGGCGCGGGCGGCGGGGGTGGTTGCGCTGTCCGGGGTGTCGAGCGTGCCGTGCCTGTCCTCGGCCGCCGTGGGGGCTTTGGTCGAGGGGATGGAGGAGGTGGACACGATCTCTTCCGCCATCCTGCCGGGGAACCGTGCGCCGCGCGGGCGGGCGGTGGTGGAGAGCATCCTCAATCAGGCAGGCACGCCGTTTGCCGTGATGGTGGACGGGGTGGAGGAGAGGGTGCGCAGCTGGTCGGGGCCTTTGCGGTTTACGCTCGCGCCCGGGATGGTGCGGCAGGGCTGGCGGATCGAGGTGCCGGACCAGCGGCTGTTTCCGGCGGCCTTCGGCGCGCGGACGGTGGAGTTCCGGGCGGGGCTGGAGTTGGGGGTGATGAACTGGGGCCTTGGCGTGCTGTCGTGGCTGCGCGGGAGGCTGGGGTTTGGGATGCCGGGGTGGCTGGTGTCGGCGGTGCTTCTCGGGGCGAAGGTCCTTGCGCCATTCGGGACGGATCAGGGCGGGATGGTGGTTTCCGTCACCGGGCGCGTGGGCGGTGCCTGGGTGCGGCGGGAGTGGGTGATGGTGGTGCGGAAGGGAGAGGGGCCCTTCGTGCCGGGGGTCGCTGCGCGCGCGATCCTGCGGGATGTGCGGCGGGTGCCGGTGGGCGCAGGGCCTGCGGTCGGGGTTCTGGCGTTGGAGGCTGCGGAGGCGGCGATGGCGGACCTTGCGGTGGAGGTGCGGCGGGGGGAGGCGCCGGTGGTGCCGCTGTTCCGGCGGGTTTTCGAGGGGTTTGAGCGGCTTCCGGAGGAGGTGCAGGCGACGCATGACCACGCGGGACCCCGGCGCTGGTCGGGGCGGGCGGAGGTGACGCGGGGGGCGGGATGGATGGCGCGGGCGGTTGCCTGGGTGTTTCGGTTTCCGCGCGCGGCGGTGGATGTGCCGGTGACGGTGCTCAAGACGCCGGTCGAGGGCGGCGAGGTCTGGGAGCGCCGGTTCGGCGGGCAGGTCTTCCGCTCGCATCTGCGGGGCGGGGCGGGGGGGCTGACCGAGCGGTTCGGGCCACTGACCTTTGCGATTGCGCTGGAGGTGAGCGAGCGCGCCCTGCACTGGCCCGTAGCGCGGGGGTGGTGCCTTGGGCTGCCCTTGCCGCGTTGGCTGCTGCCGGTGAGCGTAGCGCGGGAGTATGCCGAGGACGGCCGTTTTCGTTTTGACGTGGCGCTGCATGCGCCCTTCGTCGGGCTAATCGTGCGCTACAGGGGGTGGCTTGCGGCGTCAGGCCCAGAGGGCGGCGTCGGCAAATTCGATCGAGTTCCCGGCGGGGTCGCGGATGTAGAGGGAGTGGCCGCCACCGGGCCATGAGATCTGCGCCTCGATCTCGATGCCGTGCGATTGCAGGTGCGCCACCCAGGCGGCGCGGTCTTCGCTGGCGATGGTCATGCAGTAGTGGCCCGGGCCGGTGGCGCCATGGGTCGGGATGGGGAGGGCGCCGGGGCGGGCGGGTTGAAGCGTCGCTTCGGGGTTGAAGATCAGAAGGATCGAGGGGCCGACGCGGAAGAAAACATGCCGCCCCTCCACCCGCCCGTTCACCGGCAGGCCGAGGACGCCGCCGAAGAACGCCTCGGCGGCGACAAGGTCGAGGGCGTAGAGGGCGGACTCGAGCGTGCCGAGGACGGGGGGGCGGGTCATGGTGGTATTTTGCCACCGGCATCCGCCCTTGGCCAGACCGTTGCGCGGCGGTTGCCCCCACAGGCCTTAGCCGCCGCCTCCCTTGCGTGGCCGGGACGGCGGGGCTAAACGGCGGCAAGCACAGGCGGAGGCACCCATGGCCATCGACATCGACACCGCGCGCCGCGTGGCAAAGCTGGCCCGGATCCGGGTCGAGGAGGAGCGGCTGCCGCAACTGGCAGAGCAACTGTCGGGCATCCTCGGCTTCATGGAGCAGTTGAACGAGGTCGATGTGACGGGGGTGGAGCCGATGACCTCGGTCACGCCGATGCGGCTGAAGCGGCGCAAGGACGGCGTCACGGATGGCGAGATGGCCGCGCGTGTGCTGAAGAACGCGCCTGACGCGCGCGAGGGGTTTTTTGCGGTGCCGAAGGTGGTGGAATGAGCGCCAATGAACTGACGATTGCCGCCGCGCGGGATGCGCTGCGGGCACGTGAGATTACGGCAGTCGATCTGACCATGGCCTGCATGACGGCGATGGATGCGGGCGACGGGCTGAATGCGTTCGTCCACAAGACGCCGGATATCGCGCTGGCGCAGGCGCGGGCGGCGGATGCGCGGATTGCGGGCGGCGATGCCCCGGCGATGTGCGGAATTCCCCTGGGGATCAAGGATTTGTTCTGCACGAAAGGGATTCCGTCTCAGGCGGCCTCGAACATCCTTGCAGGGTTCCGGCCGGAGTATGAGTCTACGGTGACCGAGAAGCTGTTCGGTGCGGGCGCAGTGATGCTCGGCAAGCTGAACATGGACGAGTTCGCCATGGGGTCCTCGAACGAGACCTCATGCTATGGCAATGCGGTGAACCCGTGGCGGCGGGGGAACGATGAGACGGCGCTGACGCCGGGGGGCTCTTCGGGCGGGTCGGCGGCGGCGGTGGCGGCGGATCTGTGTTTGGCCGCGACGGGGACGGATACGGGCGGGTCGATCCGGCAGCCGGCGGCATTTACCGGGATCGTGGGGATCAAGCCGACCTATGGGCGGGTCAGCCGGTGCGGGATCGTGGCCTTTGCCTCGTCCTTGGATCAGGCGGGACCGATGACCAAGACCGTGCGGGATGCGGCGATCATGCTGGGGGCGATGGCGGGGCATGATCCGAAGGACAGCACCTCTGCCGACCTGCCGGTCCCCGATTTCGAGGCAATGCTGACCGGCGACATCCGGGGCAAGCGCATCGGCATTCCGCGCGAATACCGCATGGACGGGATGCCTGCCGAGATCGAGGCGCTGTGGACCCAGGGGCAGGCGATGCTTCGCGATGCGGGTGCCGTGATGGTGGACATCAGCCTGCCGCACACGAAGTACGCGCTGCCCGCCTATTACGTCATCGCCCCGGCCGAGGCGTCGAGCAACCTCGCCCGCTATGACGGGGTGCGCTATGGCCACCGGGCGAAGCTGGCGCAGGGCGACGGCATCACCGAGATGTACGAGAAGACCCGCGCCGAGGGGTTCGGGCCAGAGGTACAGCGTCGGATCATGGTGGGAACCTATGTGCTGTCCGCCGGGTTCTATGATGCCTACTACAATCGCGCGCGTAAGGTCCGGGCCCTCATCAAGCGGGATTTCGAGGTGGTGTTTGCGGAAGGGATCGACGCGATCCTGACGCCCGCCACGCCGTCGAGCGCCTTTGGTCTGGGTGAGATGGCCAATGCCTCGCCCGTCGAGATGTACCTCAACGACGTGTTCACGGTGACGGTGAACCTGGCCGGGCTGCCTGCGATTGCGGTGCCGGTCGGCCTTGACCGGCAGGGGCTGCCGATGGGCTTGCAGCTGATCGGGCGGCCGTGGGAGGAGGGCGACCTTCTCAATCACGCGGGCGTGCTGGAACGGGCTGCGGGCTTTGTGGCAAAGCCCTCGAAATGGTGGTAAGGCGCACGGCCAGACGGCAGGAGACGGCGATGCGGTTGCGGTTCGGCCTTTGTGTGATTGGACTTCTGGCAGGCTGCACGCCGACCGTGCCCGAAAGCGGCGTGGGCTTCGGCGACTACCAGACCTATCTGCGCAACCGCGAGGCGGCGCTGCGCACCGGCGCCCCGCCCCCCGTTGCCCCGGGCAACGCGATCACCGGCCCGGGTGTCGGCACGGCGCCGTTGCCGGGTGCGCCCGTGGCGGGCGGATTTTCGACTGAACTGGCCGGCGCCGCAATCGCGCGGGCCGAAACCGGCGTGGCGCCGCCGCCCGCGCCCCTGCCCCCCGTCGATCTCGCCAGCGGCGAGCGTCCGCGTGGAAACGCACCGGCCACCATCCGCCCGGAGAGCGGCGAGGTGCAGGGGAACGTCGCGATCTCGGACGAGCAGGACTTCGGCGCCGTCTCCTCGCGTGAGACCATCGAGAGCGATGCCGAACGGCTGGCCCGCGCGCGGTCGCAGTATCAGGTGGTGCAGCCGACGGCGGTGCCGCAGCGGCCCGGTGGCGGCTCGGGACCTTCGATTGTGGAATTTGCCTTGCAGACGAGCCATGCGCCCGGGACGCCGGTCTACCGCCGGTCCGGCTTGCGGCTGAACGGCGATCCGCTGGCGAATTGCGGGCGCTATGCCTCGGCCGACCTGGCGCAAGAGGACTTCCTGTCGAATGGGGGCCCCGAGCGGGACCGCCGGGGCATCGACCCGGACGGCGACGGCTTTGCCTGCGGATGGGACCCGCGCCCGTTCCGCGCCGCCCGGCAGTAATGCTCTCGCCCAACTGGGGCGAGCGGCGGGGCGGTGCGGTGCCGCGCCTGATCGTGATCCACTACACCGGCATGGCGAGTTGCGCGGCGGCGCGAGAGCGTCTGTGCGACCCCGCCGCCGAGGTGTCCGCGCATTGGCTGGTGGACGAGGTGGGGCATGCCGAGGCGCTGGTGCATGAGGCGGCGCGGGCCTGGCATGCAGGCGCAGGGGCCTGGGGGGCGGTGACGGATGTCAATTCGGCCTCCATCGGAATCGAACTGGCCAATCCGGGCGATGCGCCCTTTCCGATGCGACAGATGGCGGGGCTGGAGCGGCTGTTGGCGGGGGTGATGGACCGCTGGGGCATTCCCCCTCAGGGTGTGATCGGCCACAGCGACATGGCGCCGGGCCGCAAGCGCGACCCGGGGCGGCGCTTCGACTGGAGAGGGCTGGCGCTTGCGGAGCTTTCGGTATGGCCCGGGGGTTGCGAGGCGGATCCGGCGGGCTTTCGAAAGGCGGCGCGGGCGTTCGGCTATCCGGATGTGCCCGACGACCTGCTGCTGGCGGCCTTCCGGCTGCGCTTTCGCCCCTGGGCTACGGGGCCGGTGGATAGCGTGGATGCGGGGATGGCCGCCGACCTCGCCCGCCGCTTCCCGATTGACGCGCTGGCTGCACAGGCGTAACCCGACCCCCGCGCGGATGGCTGGATGACCGCGGGGGGAAACCTTCGAGGAAAGTCCGGACTCCATGAGACAAGGGTGCCGGGTAACGCCCGGCGGGGGCAACCCCAGGGAAAGCGCCACAGAGAAGAGACGGCCCCGCTTGCGGGGTCAAGGTGAAACGGTGGGGTAAGAGCCCACCGCGGACCGGGCAACCGGGACGGCACGGCAAGCCCCACCCGGAGCAATGCCGAATAGGGGCCTGGCGCGGGTCTGGTCCGGCAACGGATACCGCCGCAGGGACGTCTCAGCCCGCAGGCCCGGGTTGGCAGCTTGACCGCCCTGGCAACAGGTGCGGCAGAGGAATGGTCATCCAGGGGGGCAACCCCCGGACAGAATCCGGCTTACAGGCCATCCGCGCATCCATCATTACGACCGGCCGCCGCGCCGCGCACGTCGGATGGCGATCCAGTCCTGCAAGCGGTTGACCCATTCCTTTAGCTTGAGCACCGCACTCCAGAGCAGCAACCCGACGACCCACAGGACGACCAGACCGAAGGCGATGACAATCCCGATGAACAGGGGGTTGTCCTCTTCCAGAACCCGGAGCAGTTGCAGCGAGATCATGACAACCAGCCAGACCAACCAGCCCGGAAACCCGTTGGCGCGGAAGTGGTCGATCCATCCCCGCCAGCCCTTGCGCGGGGCGCTGACCGCGCCGGGCGTGATCGGGCCGAAGGCGCGGGTGGCGGCAAGGTCCAGAAGCGCCGTGTCGTCATGGAAGTCGTTCTGGAAAGCCTTGTAGTCGGACAACCAGCCATAGTGACGGTCGAGAAGTTGCAGCGTCTCGGGTGTCAGGGGGTCCTTGGTATCCGGGTTCTCCTCTTCTTCCATGAGCCGCTGACGGATCAGCCCGGCCAGCGCGTACCGGATCGGCACGGCAGTCTCGGGATCGGTGGGGAAGGGCGTGTCGAACAGGCGGGCGACCATCGCATTCCGGCTTTCGATAATCGAGGGCTCTTCGATCCGCCGCATCCAGGCGCGCAGGCCCGCCTCCTTGCGCTGGCGGGCGAGGGTCTCGGGGTCGGGCGGTGGCGCGGGGACCTCGACCGGCGCCTCGGGCACCTCGGCGGCGGGCTTGGCGGCCTTTTTCTCCTTCCGCCGCAGGTTCTCGGCCGTGCGCCCTTCGCGGACTGCCATGGCGTATTCATAGGCCTCGCGTAGTTCGGTGAAGCCCTCGATGTCGGTTGACTGGTCGATGCCCTTCAGCGCCCGCGCATAGGCGCGGCGGATGTCGCTGACCTCTTTCGGCATCCGGTCGAGACCGAGGACAGCCCAGGGCCAGGGCGCCTCGTCAGGTGACATCGCGCGCCTCGAAATCGTCGAGCGCCTTGTGCAGGTCGGTGCGCATCGCCTCGATCGCCGCGCGGTCCTGCCCGTCCACGGCGGCATCGAACTGCACCAGAAGGTCGGCCACCCAGGCCCGCGCCTCGGCCCGCGACTGGGCATAGGCGGCCTCGAGCCGCGTGCGCAGGTGGATGTTCGCGGCCTCGTCCCGGGGGTGGGACTTGAGGCGGGAAAGCTTGCGCAGGGCCGCCTGAACCTCGCCCTCGGACATTTCGCCCGCAAGCTTGGTCACGACCATGCTCGCCTTCCGCCCGGTGGACAGGACCGTGATGTCCACCTCGAGCAGCCCCGACACGTCATAGGTGAAGCGGACCACGACCGTCTCATGCTCTCGCATGTTGCGGGGCACGGGGACGGTGATCTCGCCAAGGCTCAGGTTGTTCATCACAAGAGGCGATTCGCCCTGATAGATGCCGAAGGTGATGCTGGTTTGGCCAAGCTCGACCGTCGAGAACAGCTCTTCGCGCGAGATGGGGACGATGGAGTTGCGCTCGATGATCGGGGCGAAATAGCCCAGACGCAGCGACCCGCCGACCCGGTGCGCGGTGTTAACGCCAAGGGTAAAGGCCGAAACGTCGGTCATCACCACGTCGCGCACCGCCGCATCGCGACCCACAAGCGCGGCCTGCACGGCGGCGCCAAGGGCCACCACCTGATCGGGGTCCAGCCCCACCACCGGGAACTGCCGCAGCTTGCGCGTGGCAAAGCTGCGCACCGCACTCATCCGCGTGGCGCCGCCGACGAGGACGACCTTGCTGATCTGGTCCGGCGTCAGGCCGGCATCCGACATCGCCCGGTCAAGTGGGGCGGCAAGGCGTCCCATCAGTTGCGCGGTGATCTCTTCGAACCGGTCGCGGGTCAGGTTCATCGCAATGTCCCGGCCGGCAATGGTGGCCTCCAGCGTCACGCGGTCTTCGGCGGAAAGCCCGCGCTTGGCCTGTTCGGCCAGGCGGAGAAGGCCGGGGCGAAGGGCGGGGTCGTTGGGATCGAGCGTGGATTGCGCGGCGATGTAGCGGGCCAGCGCCTCGGTAAAGTCCTCGCCGCCAAGGAAGGCGTCGCCTGCGCTGGCGCGCACCTCGATCACCCCCTCGAACTGGTCGAGGATCGAGACGTCGAAGGTGCCGCCGCCGAGGTCCACCACGACAAAGCGCCCCTCGCCCTCGCGGTCATGCAGGCCATAGGCCAGCGCGGCGGCGGTCGGCTCGTTGACAAGGCGCACGATGTTGAGGCCCGCGATCCGGCCCGCCGCCCGCACCGCCTTGCGTTGCAACTCGTTGAAATAGGCGGGGACCGAGATCACGACGTCCTGCACGCTTACGCCCAGATGCACCTCGGCATCGGCCTTCAGCGCCGAGAGGACCATCGCGGAAAGTTCCGTCGCGCTATAGTCGTCGCGGCCGAGGCGATAGCGCCGCTCGGTCCCCATGGCGCGCTTGAAGAGAAGGGCGGCGCGGGCGGGATCGGCCTGCGCGATGGAGCGTGCGGCCTCTCCCACCACCAGACGGTCCTCGTGCAGGGCTACCGCCGAGGGGGTGAGGACCTGGCCGAGCGCATTCGGGACAAGCTCTGGCGCACCATTGCGAAACACCGCGATCAGCGAGTTTGTCGTCCCGAGGTCTATTCCGAAATGCACGCACGCCGCCTGTCTGCTGCCTGTCTGGCGGCATCATCCGGGAAGGGGAGGGCCGCGCAAGGGGGCAAACGGATACCGCATCGGCAAGCGGGAGCACCGCACGTTTCCCGGTTGACTCTGCCCCTCGCGCGGCTAAAAGGCGGGCTTCAA
>CAZVIS010000093.1:2936-9974 GCA_964627355.1 uncultured Rhodobacterales bacterium | reverse complement strand
CTCTTGCTGGACGAACCCCTCGGCGCGCTGGACCTCAAGCTGCGCGAGGCGATGCAGGAAGAGCTGAAGGCCCTGCAGCGCCAGCTTGGCATCACCTTCGTCTTCGTCACCCACGATCAGGGCGAGGCGCTGTCGATGGCCGACCGCATCGCCGTCTTCAATCAGGGCCGGATCGAGCAGGTCGGCACGCCGGACGACATCTACAATCGCCCTGCCCGGCCCTTTGTCGCCGACTTCGTGGGATCATCCAACGTCTTCCCTGCCGAACTCACCGCCCGTCTGACTGGTCGCGCCGCCCCCGCCAGCCTGCGGCCCGAGGCGCTGCGGATCGGCACCACGGGCCACGCGGCAACGGTCCAGTCTTCCGCCTTCCTCGGCACCGCCACGCGCGTTCATCTGGCGATGGAGGGGCTGGACGTCACGGCCCTGATCCCGCGCGGCCAGCCCGTTCCGCAGGCGGGCGCCACGGTCGCGGTCTCATGGGACCCCGCCGACCTGCATGTGATGGACGGCGCATGAGCAGCCTCATGGGCAGCCTCTCGGATGCGCTGTGGCGCAGGCCACGGCTGTTTCTTCTGCTGCTCCTCGCCCCGCCGGTCCTGTGGCTGGGGGTGATCTACTTGGGCTCGCTGTTCGCGCTGCTGGCTCAGTCCTTCTTCTCGATCGACGAGTTCACCGGGCAGGTGAAGTACGAGTTCACGCTAAAGACCTATGCCGAGCTGTTCACGCCGTCGAACTTCGACATCATCCTGCGCACGGTGACGATGGCGGCGCTGGTGACGGTCGCCTCGGCGATCATCGCCTTTCCCATCGCCTACTACGCGGCGCGCTATGCGCGGGGGCGGTGGAAGGCGGTGTTCTATCTGGGGGTGATGCTGCCCCTGTGGTCGTCCTATCTGGTCAAGGTCTATTCCTGGAAGCTGATCCTGGCCAAGGAGGGGATCCTCGGCTGGGGGTTCAATTCCCTCGGCCTTGGCTGGCTGCTGGAGGCGTATCTGTCGATCCCGGGCATCGGGGGAAATTCGCTGTCCACCAGCCCGACGGGGACGTTCCTCGTGTTCCTCTACGTCTGGCTGCCCTTCATGATCCTGCCGATCCAGGCGAGCCTGGAACGGGTGCCCGTCTCGCTGCTGGAAGCCTCGGGCGACCTTGGTGCCGCGCCCTCGCAGACCTTCCGGCATGTGCTGTTGCCGCTGGCGATGCCGGGGGTGATTGCGGGGTCGATCTTTACCTTCTCGCTGACGCTGGGGGACTACATCATCCCGCAGATCGTGGGGACCTCGGCCCGGTTCATCGGGCTCGCCGTCTATCAGCAACAGGGGACAGCGGGGAACGTGCCCTTGGCTGCGGCCTTTGCGGTGGTGCCCATCGTCATCATGGGGCTGTACCTCTGGTGGGCCAAGCGGAGGGGGGCGTTCGATGCGCTCTGACCGCGCGCCGTTGTGGCTGCGGGCGGCGGCCATCGGGGGCCTTCTGTTCCTGCACCTGCCGATCCTTCTGATCTTCGTCTATGCCTTCACGACCGAGGAAAAGAGCTACCAGTGGCCGCCGCCCGGGCTGACCATGCAATGGTTCGCCGTGACATGGGAGCGGCCGGATGTGTGGGAGGCGCTGTCGCTGTCCCTGCGCGTCGCTGGCATATCGACTGTCATCGCCCTCATCCTCGGCACGCTCTGCGCCGCCGCCATGGCGCGGGCGCGGTTCTTTGGGCGCGAGGCGATTAGCCTGATGGTGATCCTGCCGATTGCGCTGCCCGGGATCATCACCGGCATCGCGCTGCGGTCGGCCTTCAACCTCGGCGACATTCCCTTCAGCTTCTGGACCATCGTGCTGGGTCACGCGACCTTCTGCGTCGTGGTGGTCTACAACAACGCGGTCGCACGGTTCCGCCGGGTGTCGGGAAGCCTCATCGAGGCGTCGATGGACCTTGGCGCGAACGGCTGGCAGACCTTCTGCTTCGTCATCCTGCCGAACATCGCCACGGCCTTGCTGGCCGGGGGAATGCTGGCCTTCGCGCTATCCTTCGACGAGGTGATCGTGACGACGTTTACGGCAGGCCAGCAGGCGACCCTGCCGATCTGGATGCTGGAGGAACTGGTGCGGCCCCGGCAGCGACCGGTGACGAATGTGGTGGCAATGGTGGTGGTGCTGGTGACCTTCCTGCCCATCCTTGCCGCCTACTACCTGACCCGGGGGACCGACACGGTGGCGGGGCAGGGCAAGTAGGCTAGCTCTTCGTGCGCAGGGCCGTCACCTTGGCCGGGGCAGTGGGGGCGATCATCCCGCCCATGATCTTGCCCATGATCCGCACCCTTGCCGCGCGCGGCAGGGTGCCAAGCGACCAGCCGAGAAACTTGGCCAGAAGCCCCGGCCGCACCGTCCCCTGCCGCCCGAGCGCCGCCAGCGCCCCCGCCGCGACCGAGGCGGGCGTCGCCGCCTGCCCCATCACCATCCCGGCCCGTGCCGCGAACCCGGTTCCGACCGGCCCCGGCGCCACCGACAGCACCGTCACGCCCACAGGCCGCAACTCCACCGCCAGCCCCTCGGCAAAGGCCTGAACGAAGCCCTTCGTCGCCGCATAAGTCGCCGCGTTCGGGCTGCCCTGAAAGCCCACGAGCGAACCAAACAGCATCAGTCCCCCGCGCCCCGCCGATGCCATCCGCCGCCCGAAGCCATGCGAAAGCTCCACCACAGAGCGACAGTTGAGGTCGACCATGTTGGCCTCCTCGACCACCGCCTTCTCGAGAAACTGCCCGATCGAGCCGAAACCGGCGGCAGCGACGACAAGGCCAACCTCCATGCCGTGCGTCCGCGTCAGGAGGCGGTCCACCGCGCCGGGCAGCGACAGGTCGGCGGTAAAGGCATGGGCCTGCACACCGTGCCGCGCGGTCAGATCGCGGGCCAGCGCCTGCAACTCGGCCTCGCGGCGGGCGACGAGGACCACCTCGAACCCTGCGGCGGCCAGCGCCTCGGCGCAGGCGCGGCCGATGCCGTCGCTGGCCCCGGTGATGACGGCGGCGGGGCCGTAGCGGCGGAGGAGATCATTGGTCATCGCTGAGGTCCTTTCATTCGCCGGCAAGGCGCAGGGGCATCGGTTCGGCGGGCGCGCGGGGTGCGGCTTGCGCCAGAGGGGGCCGCCTGACCCGGAACCATGCGGCATAGAGTGCAGGGAGAAACACCAGCGTCAGCACGGTCGCCACGATCAGGCCGCCCATGATCGACATTGCCATAGGCCCCCAGAAGACCGACCGGGCGAGCGGGATCATGGCCAGGATCGCGGCCAATGCAGTCAGCACCACGGGCCGCGCCCTCCGCACCGTGCTTTCCACGATCGCGTCCCAGGGGGCGCTTCCGGCGGCAAGGTCATGGTCGATCTGGTCCACCAGGATCACCGTATTCCGCATGATCATCCCCGCCAACGCGATTACCCCAAGCAGCGCCACGAACCCGAAGGGCGCACCGAACACCAAGAGCGCCCCGACCGCCCCGATGATGCCAAGGGGCGCCGTCAGGAACACGAGGAACAGCTTCGAGAAGCTGCGGAGCTGCAGCATCAGGAGGGTCAGCATGGCCACGAACATCAGCGGGAAGACCTTGAAGAGGGCACCATTCGCCTTGTTCGATTCCTCCACCGCGCCGCCCGTCTCGATTCGGTAGCCTGCGGGCAGACCTGCGATCACCGGCGCCAGCGCAGGCACGATCTGGGCCGAGACGTCGGGGGCCTGCACGCCCGGCACGATGTCGGCGCGCACGGTCAGCGCCATCTCGCGGTTGCGCCGCCACAGGATCGGATCCTCCAGCCCGAAGGACACATCGGCGACCTGCGCCAGCGGAACGGCGGCGCCGCCGGGCAGCAGGATCGTCAGGTCACCGATGGCACCGGGGTCGGACCGTTCACCTTCTGGCGCCCGCACCACGACATCGATGAGGTCGGTCCCCTCGCGGTATTCCGTGACTGTAAGGCCGGAAAGCAGGGTCTGAAGCGTGTTCGCCACGTCCTGCGTGTTGAGGCCCAAGGCGCGGATGCGGTCCTGGTTCAGGGACAGGTTCACCGTCTTGGCCTGTTCGTTCCAGTCGAACTGCGGCTCGATGGTGTTGGGGTTGGCGGCCATCACATCGCGCACGTCGGCGGCGATCCGGCGCACCTCGACCGGGTCGGGGCCGGTCACGCGGAACTGCACGGGGAAACCGACGGGGGGGCCGAAGACGATCTGGTCCACCCGCACCCGCGCCTGCGGCACCGCACCTGCTGCCACCGCCGCCTCGATCTTGGCCCGCAAGCGGTCCCGCGCGGCGGCGTCCTGCGCCATGATAACGGTAAGCGCGAAGGAGGGGTTCGGCAGCGCCGGGTTCAGGGCAAAGAAGAAACGGGGGGAACCGGCGCCCACATAGGTCGAGGAATAGCGCACGTCCGGATCGCCCTTGACCAGCGCCTCGGCGGCAAGGGCTGCCTCGGCGGTCGCCTCGATGGAGGACCCCTCAGGCATCCGCGTCTCGATGAACAATTCGGCCCGGGCCGAGGTTGGGAAGAACTGCTGCTGCACGAACCCCATGCCGACGCCTGCGGCCACCAGTGCACCAAGCGTCACCGCAATCACCATCCAGCGGAACCGCAAGGCGGCGTTCACCACGGCCCGCAAGGCACGATAGAGCCGCCCGTCATACTGGTCATGATGCGCCCCGGCCTTGGGCGCGGGCAGAAGTTTCATCCCCAGATAGGGCGTCACGATCACCGCCACGAACCACGACACGATCAGCGCGATGGCCACGACCCAGAAGATGTTGCCCGCATACTCGCCCGAGGTGGACCGCGCAAAGCCCACGGGCAGGAAGCCTACCGCTGTCACGAGCGTGCCCGTCAGCATCGGGAAGGCCGTGGATTCCCAGGCGGCAGAGGCTGCGGCGATGCGGTCGTAGCCTTGGGAGATTTTCACCACCATCATCTCGACTGCGATGATCGCGTCATCGACCAAGAGGCCAAGCGCCACGATCAGGGCGCCCAGGGTGATGCGGTCGAAGTTCAGGCCCATCACCTCCATGATGACGAACACCACCGCCAGCACGATCGGCACCGACAGCGCAACGACGATCCCCGTCCGCAGACCAAGCGTGACGAAGGAGACGGCGAGAACGATGATGAGTGCCTCGACAAAGGTATGGATGAACTCGTCGAAGGCATGGGTCACGACATCGGCTTGATCGGCGACCTGCGTGATTTCGACTCCGAGCGGCAGTTCGGCGCGGAAGAGGGCGATCTCCTTGGCCAGCTCCTCGCCCAGATGGACCACGTTCGCCCCGGCCGCCATCGAGACGCCCACGCCCACGGTGGGCTGGCCGTTGAGAAAGGCGAGGTAGTCAGGCGGGTCCTCGTATCCCCGCCGGATCTCGGCGATGTCGCCGAGGCGGATCGTGCGCCCCTCGGCCGCAATCGTCACCTCGCGCAGCGCCTCGATGCTGTTCAGGCCGCCCGTCACCCGCACCTGCACGGAATCCGCGCCGGTCGAGAAACTGCCCGAGGCTGCCATCGCGTTCTGCCGGGTGATCGCGTCGAACACCGTCTGCGGCGACAGGCCAAGCGTCGCCAGCCGCCGGTGGCTGATCTCGACGAAGATCTTCTCGTCCACTTGCCCGATGAGGGCCACCTTGGCCGCGTCGCCCACGTTCAGAAGCCGCGTCCGCAGCGCCTCGGCATAATCCTTCAGGTCGGCACGGCTGACCCCCTCGCCGGTCAGCAGGTAGATCGCCGAAAAGACGTCGCCGTATTCGTCATCGAAGAACGGCCCGATCAGGCCCTGCGGTAACTGGGGCCGAAGATCGCCCACCTTCTTGCGGATCTGGTACCACGCCTCCCTGACCACCTCTCCGCGCGCCCAATCCTGCAACTGCACCTGGATCACCGTCGCCCCGGGGCGCGAGTAGGTGCGGACATAGTCGAGTTCCGGCAGCTCCTGGATGCGCTTTTCGATGGGTTCGGCCACCAGCCGCTGCATCTCGTCCGCCGTGGCGCCGGGCCAAACAGCCTGCACGACCATCGTCTTGATGGTAAAGGTCGGATCTTCAGCCCGCCCTAGGTCAAGGTAGGCCAGCGCCCCCGCCGCCACGGACACAAGGATCAGGAACAGGGTGACAGCCGGATTGCGCACCGACCAGAGCGACAGGTTCAGGGCGCGCATGGGACGGTCCTCAGGGTTGGGGCGGGGGGGCGAGTTCGACGATCCGGACCGGGCGCGCCGGATCGATCTTCTGCGCGCCGAGCGCCACGACCTGGTCGCCCGCGGCCAAGGGCCCGCGCACCAGCGCGACCTCGTCCCGCAGGGTGACAAGGGTCACCGGAACCCGTTCGGCCTTGTTGTCCGTGATGCGCCAAACGGCGGCGCCAGTGCCGTCGCCCAGAACGGCGGCGAGGGGCAGGGGCACCACGTTGTCCTCGGTCGTGCCCGGTATCAGCGAAACGGTGACGGTCCGGCCAAGCGCCATCCGGTCATCGGTCGCGGCAAAGGCCAGCCGCACGCGGTAGGTCCGTGCCACGGGGTCCACGTCGGGCGAGACCTCGCGCAGGGTCAGGGGATGCGCGGTATCCTCCTCGCCCCAGATCGTCGCCGTAAAGGACGCATCGTCCAGCGTCGCGCGGCGCTGTTCGGGCAGGGCAATCTCGGCCTCGAGCGTATCGGTGCGGGCGATGGTGGCGATGGGCTGCCCGGCCTGCACGACCTCTCCCGCCTCGACGGCGCGGGCGGTGACGACGCCGTCAGCGTCGGCGCGCAGCGTGGTATAGCCAAGCTGGTTCTGCGCCTGATCGCGCGTCCTTGTCGCCCGGTCCAGCCGGGATCGCGCCTCGGCTGCGCCACTGACGGACCGATCCAGCACCGCCTGCGCGACAAAGCCCCGGTCCAGAAGTTCGCGGTTCCGTGCCTCGTCCGCCTCGGCCCGCGCGAGGTCGGTGGTGGCCGAGCGGACCTCGGCCTCGGCCGCTTCCATCGTCAGGCGGATGTCGGTGTCGTCGAGCCGGGCGATGACCTGACCTGCCGTCACGCGGTC
>CAZVIS010000093.1:0-2836 GCA_964627355.1 uncultured Rhodobacterales bacterium | reverse complement strand
GCGACCGCCGATCCCACGACGAGCGCACCCGTCACCCAGACAACCCTGCGCACCATCGCCATCATCTCCATGCGACTCTTGCCAAGTTAGTGCTTCTAACTTATGTTAGAGCAACTAACTTGGCAAGGCGGAATCTGTTCATTGGCAGCGCAGGCGGAAATCACTAGGAACAGATCGGGGACCACGAGGGCTGCGGGGACGATGAAGACGGCCTATCACCACGGCGAACTGCGCGAGGCGCTGATCGGCGCCGCGCGGCGGCTGGTGGGCGAGCGGGGGGCGGACGGCTTCAGCCTGGCGGATGCCTGCCGTCTGGCCGGCGTGTCCACCGCCGCCCCCTATCGCCACTTCGCCGACAAGCAGGCCATCGTGGACGAGGTCGTGGCGCAGGGCTTCATCGACATGACCGCACGCTCGCGCGCCGCCGTGGCGGCGTTCCCGCCGGGCGCGCCCGAGCGGATTCAGGCGGTTGGGCAGGTCTATTTCACCTTTGCGGTCGAGGAACCGGCCCTGTTCCGCCTGATGTTCGGGCAAAAGCACAACGTGAAGGTCGACGACATCGTGACGGTCACTGGCACCACCTGCTTTGGCTTTGTCCTGCAGGAGGTGATCGACTTCTGCGCGCTCAACGCCATCGAGGGGGACGCGCGGCTGTTCGCGGTGCAGCTCTGGACGATGGTGCATGGCGCAGCAAGCCTGACCATCGACGGCGACTATGCCAAGGTGGCACCCGATGTCAGCGTGGCGCAGGTCATGGCCGTGGGGGTGGACCGGCTTTTGTTCTCGCGCCGACCCGCCGAAAGCCGCCCCTCGGGCGCCAGCGGATCGGAAGGGTGCTGACCTTACCGCTGGCCGCCCTTCGTGCAAGACGCGGGTCCTTGGAATGGAACCCTGTCGGCTCCGGGTCGCAAATCAGCGGACATCGGTCCCGGAGCGCGCTGTGGCACGAGGCGCGCCTTCGTTCGGGTTCGCCCGCCTGGGGCGGAACGACGCGCGGTCGTTGCTGCCCTTGGTCTCCGGCCTGCGCCACAGGATGGGCTAGCTGACCCCGCTTTGGTCGGCAGGCAGCGGCAGAAGTCTATTCGCCGGTGCAGCGTGAGGATCCTGCAAGACGGACCTACGACCAACCACCTGCACCATCGATCGGCGCCGCATACAGCGCCCGAGAGGTGTAGCCGGCGGTGACGCGGAACCGCGCCGGCACTGGCCGCCCTATCCGATCAGCCGCGTCTTGATCCAGACCAGGGCGAAAGCCAGCGCCAGCCAAGGCCCGAAGGCAACCGGATCGCCCCGTCCTGCAGAAGGGCGCGCCAGGGCAAAGCCCAGAGCCCCAAGCGAACCGAGCGCCACCACCCACGGCAGCGCCTGCCAACCAAGCCATGCCCCGGCAGCAGCAAGAAGCTTCGCGTCGCCAAGCCCGAGCCCTTCAACCCCTCGCTGCCGGAAGAACCAGGCGCCGATCAAGGCAAAGACGGCATACCCGACCGCAGCGCCTGCCAGATGATCGATCAGCGGCCGCCCAGGCAGCAGGACCGCGACGACCAGTCCGGCGCCGATCAGGGGCAGGCTCAGGCCATCGGGAATGCGCAACTGCCGCGCGTCGATCCACGCGATCCAAGCCAATACGGCAATCAGACCGGCAGAGACCGCAACAATCGCCGGGTCAAGCATCCATTCCCCGCAAAACTGGCACCAGTTCCGTGCATAGCGCGAAACTTCCGAAGCGAAGCAATCGTTCCTGAAGTGAGACAGGTCGCAGCGGTGAACCTCCAGGCCGCTCTGCGACTGTCTCGATGTTCGTTTGCGCTCTGCAAGGATGCGGAGTCTTGAAACAGGAGACAAGGATGAAATCTGTGCCTCGCCTGGTTTTGGGCGCACTGATGACGGCCTCGGTGGGGATGGCAGCGACCGTGTCGCTGGCGTCCAGCCATCGGGAAGCTCCGGCAATCGGAGCCCTGCCCCGCGTCGATTCCACCGACGTGTACTTCTTCCGCAGCTATGAGCCTGGCCGCGAGGGTTTCGTCACCCTGCTTGCCAACTATATCCCGTTGCAGGCTCCCTATGGCGGTCCGAACTTCTTCCCGCTGGACCGCGATGCGCTTTACGAGATGCACTTCGACAGCAATGGGGATGCAATCGAGGACCTGACCTTCCAATTCCGCTTTGACTCGGCTCTTTCGGGCACCCAACAGGCCCCGAACCGGGGGATCGAGCTGAACGTGGGCGGCCAGAACGTCGCCATCGCGCTGCGCGCGGGCGGCCAGATCGGGCCGGGTGTGGGTCAGGGTGCCATCGGCGAGACCGAGACCTACCGCATCAACGTGGTGCGCGGTGACCGCCGGCGCGGCCAGTCGGCGCCGGTGACGGCACAGGGCGGCGGGACCACTTTCGTCAAGCCGATCGACAACATCGGGAACAAGACGATCCCCGACTACGCGGCCTATGCCGACGCCCACATCAACAACATCGTCGTTCCCGGCTGCAACACGCCCGGGCGCGTCTTCGTCGGTCAGCGGGCCGAGAACTTCGGCATCAACATCGGCGAGATCTTCGACCTCGTGAACCTCGTGCCGATCCAGGGCGTCGACAATCCAGAGTTCCCGCAATACAACGTCGGCAACGCCAATGCCTTCCCGGGCGGAATCCGGCAGGACCGCGCGAACGACGACATCATCGGCGAGTTCAACGTGACCACCATCGCGCTGGAGTTGCCGATTGCTTGCGTCACGGGCAACGGCAACGGCGTGGTCGGTGCCTGGGCCACGGCCAGCCTGCCGCAGGCGCGCCTCCTCGACCCCACGCCCACCTACAACGGCACGACCCGCCAGGGCGGCGC
>CAZVIS010000092.1:0-10081 GCA_964627355.1 uncultured Rhodobacterales bacterium | reverse complement strand
TGGCCTTTGTCGATTGGGGGCATGTCGGCGGTCTCGACATCTTCGACGACCTCGGCGGCAGCCATGCAGGCGCGGGCGTGGGTTTTCGCTATGATACGGGCTTTGGCCCGATCCGGCTGGATGTCGCGGCCCCGGTATCCGGCGACACGGGCGAGGGGGCGCAGGTCTACATCGGCATCGGGCAGGCCTTCTGATGCGGTTTCTTATGATCCTTTTGATGTGCCTTCTGCCCTTGGTCGCCCAGGCGCAGGATGACCGCGACACCCTTACGGCGTTCCTGGAAGACAACCTGTCCGACGCGGGCCGCACCGTCACCGTCACCGGCTTTCGCGGCGCGCTCTCGTCCCGCGCCACGGTCGAACGGCTGACCATCGCCGACGACTCTGGGGTCTGGCTGACCCTGACGAATGTCGTGCTCGACTGGAACCGCGTCGCCGTCCTGCGTGGCAACATCGAGATCAACGAACTGACGGCGGACGAGGTGATCCTCGACCGCCTGCCGCAGACCGATGACACCCTGCCCTCGCCCGAGGCGCGCGGCTTTGCGCTGCCCGACCTTCCCGTCGGCGTGCGCATCGGGCGCATCGCGGCGGCCCGGGTGACCCTGGGACCCACCGTCCTTGGGCAGCCCGTGGCCGGTACGCTCGCAGCGTCAATGACGCTTTCGGGGGGCGAGGGGCAGGGACAGCTGTCCATCGACCGGCAGGATGAGGGGCCGGAGGGCCGCATTGCCCTCACGGCCAGCTACTCGAACGCCAGCCGCCAGCTGATCCTCGCCCTTGATGCGACCGAAGGCGCGGGCGGCATCGCGGCCACGCTCTTGAACATCCCCGGCGCGCCCGCGCTGCGGCTGACGGTCGATGGGGTGGGGCCGTTGTCGGCCTTTGTCGCAAGGACCCGGCTTGAAACGGACGGCACCGAACGCCTGACCGGTCAGGTCGCGCTGACCGAGCCTACACCGGGCGAACGCCGCTTCCGTGTCGATTTCGGGGGCGATCTCGCCCCCCTGTTCCTGCCGGAATATGCCGCCTTCTTCGGCCCCGAGGTGCGTTTGCTGGCCGAAGGGGCGCGCGATGCGGCCGGGCGTCTGGACCTGTCGCGCCTGCAGGTCACCGCCCGCTCGCTGACCCTCGACGGCACGCTGGCCCTGGCTGCGGACGGCCTGCCCGAGGCCGTGTCCCTGATCGGACGCCTTGCCGACCCGACCGGGGCGCCGGTCCTCTTGCCCCTCGGCGGCACGCCGACCGAGGTGCAGGACGCCGATCTGTCGCTGACCTTCGATGCGGCGCAGGGCGAGGACTGGCAGGCCAGCGCGCAGGTCAACGGCCTGTCCCGCCCCGACCTTGCCATCGATCGCCTGACCCTTGCCGGTTCTGGCCGCATCGGGCGCAGTGCGGAGGGGCGTGCCGTCGGCGGCACCTTCACCTATGCCGCCGAAGGTCTGGCCCCGACCGACCCCGCCCTTGCGCAGGCCCTCGGCCCCCGCATCGAAGGGCAGGCCACGCTGTCCATCGTGCCCTCTGGCGACGCCCTGACGGTCGAGCGGGTGACGCTGACCGGCGCCGACTATGCGCTGGACGCCACCGGGCGGGTCGAGGGGCTGACCTCGGGCTTTCGCGTCAGTGGCCGGGGTGATCTGACCGCAGGCGACCTTGCGCGCTTTGCCGGGCTGGCCGGGCGGCCCCTGTCGGGGGCCGCGCGGCTTACCGCGAACGGCGGGGGCAGCGCACTCGGCGGCGATTTCGACGTGACCCTGCGCGCCATTGGCACCGACCTCGCCATCGGCCAGCCGCAACTGGACACCCTTCTGCGCGGCACCGCGCGGGTTGATGCCTCGGTCCTGCGGACCACCACGGGCACCACCTTGCGCGACCTGCGCATCGACGCGGGCGGCGGTGTCGTGACCGCGCAAGGCCAGATCGCCACCACCGGCAGCGCGCTGACCGGTCGGGTTGAATTGCCCGACCTCGGCGTTCTCGGCGCGGGCTTTGGCGGCGGGCTGACGGCGGACCTGACGCTGAACGGCACGGCCGAGGCGGGCCGCGTGTCCCTCGCCGGACAGGGCCGCGACCTGCGGCTTGCGGAACCGCGCCTCGATGCCGTCCTTGCGGGCGAGGCGACGCTGGACATCGCGCTGGCGCTGGAGGGCGGGCGCGTGACGGTCGAGCGCGGCTTCGTGATTACCCCGCAGGCCGACGCGCAGCTGACCGGCACCTATACCCCGACCGGCAGCGACCTGACGCTGACCGCGCGGCTGCCCTCGCTGGCCGTCCTCGGCCCCGGCTATCGCGGCGCACTGGACGCCACCGCGCGCTTTGCCGGAACGCCCGCCGACGGCCTCGTGACGCTGGACGGCACCGCACGCGACATCGCCATCGGCCAGCCAGAGGCGGACCGCATCCTGTCCGGCGACAGCACCCTGTCCCTGCGCCTTGGCGTCACCGACCGGCGGCTCGAGGTGCAGAACGCCCGTCTGACCACCCCGCAGATCACCGCCAGCGCCACCGGCACCCTGACCGAGGACCGTCGCCAGATCGCCATCGACGCCCGCCTCGCCAACCTGTCCCTGCTGATCCCCGAATTCCCCGGCCCCCTGACCGTCACCGGCAACCTGACGGACGACGGGCAGGGCTATGCCGTTGACCTGCGCGCGCAGGGTCCGGGCCAGATCGACGCCACGGCGGCGGGGCGGCTGGCAAAGGACTTCCGCAGCGCGGCACTGGCCATCCGGGGCACCGCGCAGGCCGGACTCGCCAACGCCTTTCTGGGAGAGCGGGCCATCTCAGGCGGCCTCTCCTTCGACCTTGGCCTGAACGGCCCGCTTGCACTGTCCTCGCTTTCCGGCCCGGTGCGGCTGACCGGCGGGCGCCTCTCGGACCCCGCGCTGCCCTTCTCGCTGACCGACATCGCGGTGACGGCGACCCTTGGCGGGGGTTCGGCACAGGTGCAGGCGACGGCGGGCGTGTCGAGCCGCGGCCAGATCGGCGTCACCGGCCGCGTCGGCCTGACCCGGCCCTATCCGGGCGACCTTGCGGTGACGCTGACGCGCGTCGGCCTGCGCGATCCCGACCTTTACCGCACCACCATCGACGGCACCCTGCAGGTGACCGGCCCCCTGACCGCCGGACCCCTGATCGCCGGACGCCTTGCGCTGGACGAGACAGAATTGCGCGTGCCCTCGACCCTCGGCACCGCGGGCGGCCTGATCGAGGATTTGCGCCATGTGAACGAGCCGCCCGCGGTGCAGGCCACCCGCGCCCGCGCCGGCCTGACCGGTACCGCTGCCGCCGCGGGGGGCACGACAAGCTCGGCCCGGCTGGACGTCACCATCTCGGCCCCGTCCCGCGTGTTCTTGCGCGGGCGCGGCCTTGATGCCGAACTTGGTGGCGAGATCCGGCTGACCGGCCCGGTCCGTGCAATTCAGCCTGTCGGTGGGTTCGACCTGATCCGCGGGCGGCTGGATATCCTCGACCGCCGCCTGACCCTGACCTCGGCCTCGCTGACCTTCGAGGGCGACCTGATCCCCACCATCGACGTCCTGGCCTCGACCAGCGGCGAGAACGTCACCGCCTCGGTGGTGGTCGAGGGGCGGGCGGATGCGCCTGTGGTGCGCTTTACCTCTTCCCCAGAACTGCCCGAGGAAGAGGTGCTGGCACAGCTTCTCTTCGGTCAGGGGATCGAGAACATCTCGGCGTTTCAGGCGGCGCAGCTTGCCGGGGCCGTGGCGACACTGGCGGGACGGGGGGGCGACGGGATCGTCGGGCGGCTGCGCAAGGGCTTTGGGCTCGACGACCTCGACCTGCAGACCGACGCCGCCGGAGGGACCACCTTCCGGGCGGGCAAGTATCTGTCCGACAACCTTTATTCCGAGATCGAGGTTGCCCCCGACGGGCGCAGCGAGATCAACCTCAACCTTGACGTCCACCCCGGGGTGACGGTGCGTGGCAGCCTCGGCGACGATGGCGGGGCAGGGATCGGCGTGTATCTGGAGCGTGACTACTAGGCCTTCTTCGCCGCTGGAGGGGGTGGCGGCACGACCGACCGGCGGTTCGCTCGCTCGGCATCCACCGCGGCGCCCAGCAGAATCGCATAGGCCGACAGGTAGAACCACAGCATCAGCGCGACCACCGCCCCGATCGACCCGTAGATCTGGTTGTAGCTGCCAAAGTTCGCCAGATAGATCACCAGCCCCCCGCGACACCGCCCCCCACAGGATCAGCGCCAGCACCAACCCGCGCGAGAACAGCGGCACCTGTGTCGCAGCATGGTGATTGGGCCCCAGCCGATAGATCACGCTGACCGCCAGCACCACCAGCCCCAGCACCACCACCAGGTTCAACAGCTCCAGCGTCACCACCTGCCCGGTGTCCAGCCGCATCAGCGTCAGCACCAGCGGCACCACGATGCCCAGCCCCATCGCCGCCATCGCCAGCGCCACCAGCGCCAGCGTCAGGATCAGTGCCTGCAGCAGGTGCTGCACGCCGTTGCGCGCGGGCAGGCCGTGGATCGCGTTCAGCCCCCGGATCAGCGCATCGACCCCCGCCCGCGCCGACCAAAGCGCCAGCACCGTGGACACCAGCGTCGTCCACCCCAGCTGACGGTTGTTGGTGGCCAGCAGGGCATCGACCTGCCCCGACAGCAGGCTGAAGGCATCCGCCGGCAGCACATCGGCCAGAAGCTGGACCTCGGCGCGGATCACGCCCGGATCGGCGGCAAAGCCCCAGATCGCGATCACCGCGGCCAGCGCCGGGAACAGGGCAAGGAAGCCGAAGAATGCCACACCCGCCGCCATCAGCGACAGTTCGCGGTCTGCCGTCCGCAGCCAGACGCCATACACCCGCCGCACGAATCGCGACTTCAGGAGGAGATGCATCGACCTGGATCCCTTGCCTGCTCGGTTTCCCAGATCTAGCGCGGCCCGGCCGCGAATGCTACCGCAGGCCGGTCATTCGGCGGCGACGGCGGGATGCGTCTGCCCCGCCCTCTCGACATGATCGAACAGGACCGCCCGAGCCGCCGTCCCGTCGCCCGAGGCGACCGCCGCCCGCACCTCGCGCAGCAAGGACGCGACCTGCATCGCCGACAGCCCCTGTTCCGCCGCGCGCAGGATCTTCGGGTGCGGCGTGGGCAAAAGCCCGTCGCCGATCAGCAATTCCTCATGCAGCTTCTCGCCCGGACGAAGGCCGGTCACCACGATCTCGATATCGCCGTCCGGATTGGCCGCGTCGCGCAGCGTATAGCCCGCCGCCGCGATCATCTGCGCGGCAAGATCGCGGATGCGGACCGGATTGCCCATGTCGAGCACGAAGACATCGCAGCGCCTCGCCCCCTCGGCCCCCGCGAAGGACCCGGCAAGCAGCACCAGCCGCGCCGCCTCGTCCATCGTCATGAAGTACCGCGTGACCTCCGCATGGGTCAGCGTCACCGGCCCCCCCCGCGCGATCTGCGCCCGGAACAGCGGGATGACCGAGCCGGAGGACCCCAGCACATTGCCGAACCGCACCATGGCAAAGGCGGTCCCCGGCGCGCGCCCCGCGATGTCCTGCACCACCAGTTCCGCCGCCCGCTTCGTCGCCCCCATCACGTTCGTCGGCCGCACCGCCTTGTCGCTCGACACCAGCACGAACCGCCGCACCCCGCACTCGACCGCCGCCTCGGCCAGTGTGCGCGTGCCGAGCACGTTGTTGGCCAGCCCCGCGACCGGGTTCGCCTCGACCAGCGGCACATGCTTGTAGGCGGCGGCATGCAGGACCACCGCGACCCCCTGCGCCCGCATCACGTCACGCAAGAGCCTCCCGTCGCCGACCGAGCCCAGAACCGGCACGATCTCGACCGCCGACCTGATCTCGCGCAGCTCCTGATCGATGGCGTAAAGCGCAAACTCGCACATCTCGAACAGCACCAGCCGGGCAGGGCCCATGGCCAGCACCTGACGGCACAGCTCGGACCCGACGGACCCGCCCGCCCCCGTCACCATCACCACCTGCCCGGCATAGGCCCCGGCGCCCGCAGGCACGACCTCGACCGAAGGGCGCCCGAGGAACCGCCCCGGCGCATCCGTCACCGCCCCCGCCCCCGCCAGCCGCGCAAAGGACGGCACCTCCACCGCCTCGATGCCCAGATCGCGCAACTGCCGCATCAGGAACGCCACCCGTGCCGGCGCGGCCGAGGGCATCGCAATCAGCACACGGTCGATCTGCAGATCCCGCGCCAGCCCGGCGATCCGTTCCGGCGCATAGACGCGCAGGCCTGCCATCGTCAGCCCCTGCAGCGCGGGGCTGTCATCGACAAAGGCCACCGCCCGGATGCGCGCATGCCCGTGCAGCGCGGTGGCCATCTGGACACCCGTGCTGCCCGCGCCGTAGATCATCACCCGCGTGCCCCGCTGCCCCATCCGCAGGACCGCGATCAGCACCTGCCGCAGGATCCCCCGTGCCGCCGCCGCCATCAGGAACAACGCCAGCCCGAACTCGACCATCTGCGTTGCGGGCCCCTGCGTCATCAGCCACAGCACCCCCGTCACCAGTGCCGCCACCGCGGCCGTGCGGCCAAGCGCCTGCCCGGCAAAGGCATTCAGCTTGATCCGGTGCAGCCCCATGACCCATGACCCCGCCAGCGCAGCCAGCGCCACCGCCAGCGCAACCGTCCAGTCCAGCCAGACCCCCCGCGCCATCCCCAGCCCTACCAGGGCCAGGGGCGCCAGACCCGCATCCAGGGCCAGCAGGATGCCCGCCTTCTGACGGCGGGACATCCCCTCGACCAGGGCAAGCAGAAACGACCGCAGCGCGGACATGGGCACGATCCCCAACCTGCCGGGCCGCCGCCAGCCCCCATGGCCGCGCACCGTCCCGCACCGGGCCAGCATGCGGACAAAACGCTTAAGCTGCGGTCAACGCTGATCGCGCGCCGCAGCAGGGGTCACTTCGGGGATGTTGGTGGAGCCAAGGGGAATCGAACCCCTGACCTCTTGAATGCCATTCAAGCGCTCTCCCATCTGAGCTATGGCCCCACCGGAGGTCCGCCGCCCATCGGGCGGCGTGGGTCGCGTCTTAGTGTGCCCCACCCCCGCCTGCAAGCAGAAAACGAAGGGGATGGGGCGGCGGGGATCAGGGCTCCTCGTCGGACCCCGGAACGTCGGTCAGATCGTCGAGCGAGACGTTCTCGTCGGCGTCCTCTTCCAGCAGATCATCGTCCAGATCGGCATCGTCGGTCGCCGTCGCGGTCAGCAGTTCGTCATCGGTATCAAGGTCATCGACCAGGACCTCGTCATCCTTCTCGGGGGCGACACGGCTGATGACGGCGGCCACGGCCTTGCGGCGCGCGCTCTCGATGTCCACGACCTCGCCCGTGTAGGGGCTGACGACCGGGGTGCGGTTGAGGTCATAGAAGCGTTTGCCGGTGGTCGGGCAAATCCGCTTCGTGCCCCATTCTTGCTTGGGCATGGTTCATCCCTTTGGACTGACGGATGCAGAATTGCAGCCGCTTGCCGCAAGGGACCGGGGGTGTCAAGCGGTAAAGCGGCCTTGGCGCGAGGGCGTGACCGGCCTATCCTGACCGCCCGCCCGAAAGTGACCGATGAAGCTATCCCTCTTCTCCCGCACACCCGCCGCCCTGCCCGTGCCGGGGCTGCCGGGCGTCGAGGTCAGCTTGCGCCGGTCATCCCGGGCGCGGCGGCTGTCCCTGCGCGTCGGGCGCATCGATGGGGCGGTGACCCTGACGATTCCCGCGAGGCTCCCGTTGCGAGAGGCGCAGGCCTTTCTCGCCGCACAGGCCGGATGGGTGGCGCGGGCGCTGCAGGCCCGCCCGGTGGTCACGGCGATCGGCCCCGGCACCCGCCTGCCGGTCGAGGGGCGCCTGCTGACCCTGACCGCCCTGCCGGGGCGTGGGTCACCCCGAATCGACGGCGACCTCCTGATCCTACCCGGCGCACCCGAACGCACCGCCGCCCGCGCGCAGGCCTACCTGCGCACCCTCGCGCGCGACCGCCTCGCCGCCGCCTGCGATGCCCATGCCGCTGCCCTCGGCCGCCCCTACAGCGCCCTCGCCCTCCGCGACACGCGGTCCCGCTGGGGCTCCTGCACCTCCTCCGGGCGGCTGATGTTCAACTGGCGCCTGATCCTCGCGCCCCCGCAGGTCCTCGACTACGTTGCCGCGCACGAGGTGGCGCATCTTGCTCGCATGGACCACTCACCCGCCTTCTGGGCCACCGTCGCCAGCCTGATGCCGGGCTACGCCGCCCCCCGCCGCTGGCTCAAGGCCGAGGGGCAGACCCTCCACGCCTGGCGCTTCGAGGCAGGCTGAGCGATGACCACCACCCCCCGCCCCGCCGACACCGCCCCCGCCGCGCATGAACGCCTCTACCGGACGCTGCGCACGCAAGTGATGCACGGCGAACTCGCCCCTGGCCAGCCCCTCACCCTCCGCGGCATCGCCCGCAGCTTCGGCGTCTCGATGACCCCGGCGCGAGAGGCGGTGCGGCGGCTGGTTGCCGAGGGGGCCTTCTCGCTGTCGTCGTCAGGCCGCGTCGCCACCCCGGAACTGACGCCCGAGCGGATCGAGGAACTCGCCGCCATCCGCGCCCTGATCGAGCCCGAACTGGCCGCCCGCGCCCTGCCGCGCGCCCATTTCGCGCTGATCGACCGGCTGGCCGCGATCAACGGCGCCAATGCCGAGGCGGTGGTGAAGGGCGATGCCGTGGCCTACATCCGCACCAACCTCGAATTTCACCGCACCCTCTACCTCCGCGCCCAGGCCCCCGCGATGCTGGCGCTGACCGAAACGGTGTGGCTGCAACTGGGACCCACGATGCGCGCCGTCTATACCCGCCTGCGACGGAAAGAGCCGCCGCAGCACCACCGGATGATCCTCGCCGCCTTGCGCGCAGGCGACGAACCCGGGCTGCGGCTGGCGGTCCGGACGGACGTGACCCAGGGGTTGCGACACCTGACGGGGTAGCGGGCCGCTCATCCGCCCTCGCGGGCGTCTTCGCTGCGCCGCGCCCCAGCGAAGACGCCCGCGAGGGCGGATGAGCGGCCCCATGACAGGCTTTCGCGCGGCCATGACTTGCCCTAGTCCTTGGCGAAAAGGAGACGACACATGACCGTTCACATCGGCGCCAAGCCCGGCGACATCGCTGAAACCGTCCTTCTGCCCGGCGACCCTTACCGCGCTCGATGGGCCGCGCAGACCTTCCTGCAGGACGCCGTCTGCATCAACGAGGTGAGGGGGATGCTGGGCTTTACCGGCACCTGGAAGGGCCATCGGGTGACGATCCACGGCTCGGGCATGGGGATGCCGTCGCTCTCGATCTACGTCAACGAACTGATCCGGGACTATGGCGCGCAGACGCTGATCCGCATCGGCTCGGCCGGGGCGATGCAGAGCCATGTGAACATCCGCGACGTCGTGCTGGCGATGACCGCCTCGACGATGTCAACACCGTCGCGGGGATTCTTCCGGGAACTCGCCTTCGCCCCCTGCGCCGACTTTGCCCTTCTCGCCGCCGCCCATGCCGCAGCGGTGGCGCGCGGGATCCCGATCCACGCGGGCGGCATCTATTCCTCGGACGTCTTCTATGACGAACGCCCCGACCTGAACGAGGCGATGCAGCGCCACGGCACTCTTTGCGTCGAGATGGAGACGGCCGAACTCTACATCCTCGCCGCCCGCCACAAGCGCCGCGCGCTGTCGGTCCTCACGATCAGCGACCACCTTCTCACCGGAGAGGCGCTGCCCTCGGACCAGCGCGAGAAATCCTTTGGCGACATGGTCGAGATTGCGCTTACGGCAGCCTTTGCGTGACCCTCGCAGGGGGGCCTTCCGCCCCCCTCGCCGCCGCGGCGGCTCACCCCACCGAGGATATTTGCGGACTGAAGAAGTCAGGACTTCGGGGTCAAAAGGCGCGCGGGCCGCGCAGCCTCGGCCGCCTTCATCAGGCTGAAAGTCTGGTTGACGTAGTTCACCACGCCCGAAATCCGCTCCATGTATTCGATCAAGGCGGGCGTGCGCTCCGCCTCGACGACCTGTACCGGGCGGTCCGGACCCTGCGCCTCGAACTGCAGGTAGAACAGCGGCTCTCCCC
>CAZVIS010000091.1:0-10098 GCA_964627355.1 uncultured Rhodobacterales bacterium | reverse complement strand
ATCGACGGCTACCGCGTGATCCGCGAGGGGCTGGACGGCAGCGAGACCCTGGTGATCGAGGGGATCATCCGCGCCCGCCCCGGCGCCACGGTGACGCCCGTGCGCGTCGAACTGCCCCCCGTCGCGGAGCAGTAGCGCATGGGCCGCTTTTTCGTCGACCGCCCGATCTTTGCCGCCGTCCTGTCGATCCTGCTGACGCTGGTCGGCGGCATCTCCTACTTTGCCCTGCCGGTCGAGCAGTACCCCGAGATCGCGCCCCCCTCGATCGTGGTGCGCGCGGCCTATCCGGGGGCGGATGCCGAAACCGTTGCGGCGACGGTGGCGACGCCCTTGGAGCAGGAGATCAACGGCATCGAGAACATGCTCTACATGTCCTCGTATTCCACCGCCGACGGGTCGATGGCGCTGACCATCACGTTCGAGCTGGGCACCGATGTCGATGCGGCGCAGGTTCTGGTGCAGAACCGGGTTGCGATTGCCGAGGCGCGGTTGCCGGACGAGGTGCGCCGTCTGGGCCTGACCACGACGAAAAGCTCTCCCAACCTGATGATGGTCGTGCACGTCCTGTCGCCCGACGACAGTTTTGACCAGCTTTATGTGTCCAACTACGCCCGCTCGCGCATCCGCGACCGGCTGATCCGGCTGGACGGGGTGGGCGACATCACGATCTTCGGCGAGCGTGAATTCGCGGCGCGGGTCTGGATCGACCCCGACCGGCTGGCGAACTTTGGCCTGTCGGCGGGCGATGTGGTGGCGGCCATCCGCGAGCAGAATGTGCAGGTGTCGGGCGGGACGCTCGGGGCCGCCCCGAACGATCAGGGCGCGGCCTTCGAGGTGGCGGTGACCACGCAGGGCCGTCTGCAGTCGCCCCGCGAATTTGGCAGCATCATCGTGCGCGCCACCGGCGACGGTCGCATCGTCCGCGTGGCCGACGTGGCGCGGGTGGAGATCGGTGCGCGGAGTTACTCCAACAACTCCTACCTCGACAACAAGCCTGCGGTGGCCTTGGGAATCTTTCAGCGGCCCGGGTCGAACGCGCTGGCGGGCGCCGACCAGATCATCGCGACGATGGAGGAGTTGAAGACCCTCTTCCCGCCAGGCCTGGAATATCGGGTGGTCTACAATCCCACGGAATTCATCCGCGCTTCGGTGGACGAGGTCTACAAGACGATCTTCGAAGCGGTGCTTCTGGTCGTGATCGTCGTCATCGTGTTCCTGCAATCGTGGCGCGCGGCGATCATTCCGCTGGTGGCCATCCCCGTCTCGCTGGTGGGCACCTTTGCCGTGATGCTGGCGCTGGATTACTCGCTGAACCTTCTGACCCTCTTTGGCCTGATCCTTGCCATCGGGATCGTGGTCGATGACGCCATTGTGGTGGTCGAGAACGTTGAGCGAAACATAGAGGAGGGGAAATCTCCCCGCGAGGCTGCCCTTGTCACGATGGACGAGGTGTCGGCGGCGGTCATCGGCATTTCGCTGGTGCTGATCGCGGTGTTTTTGCCCACGATCTTTGTGCCCGGCATCACGGGGACATTCTATTCGCAGTTTGCGGTGACGATATCCGTCGCCACGGCAATCTCGGCGCTCAACTCCCTGTCCCTTTCACCGGCGCTGGCGGCCCTGCTGTTGCAGCACAAGCACGAGGGCGGAGGCCGCTGGTTCCTTGCGCGGATCGGCCAGGCGGCGGCACGGGGCTTCAACCGTGGCTTCGATGCGATGTCGCGCGGCTATGCCGCCGTGGTGCGCAAGCTGGTCAGCACCGGTGCGGCCCTGTTCGGCATGATCGTGGTCTTTGCGGGGTTGCTGGCGGGTACGGCCTACATGCTGCAGCGCGTGCCGACCGGCTTCATCCCGACGATGGATCAGGGCTATGCGATCATTGTCGTGCAGCTTCCCGACAGTGCCGCGTTGGACCGGACCGACGCGGTGATCCGGCAGGCGTCCGAGATCGTGATGCAGACGCCCGGCGTGGCCAACGCCGTGGCCTTTGCTGGTTTCTCGGGTGCCACCTTCACCAACGCTTCGAACCAGGGCGTGATCTTTGCCGCGTTCAAGAGTTTCGATGAACGTGAGGCCGCCCACCTGCCCGCGGGCGCGATCATCGGCCAGCTTTACGGCCGCCTGCAAAGCTTGCGCGAGGCGTTCATCATCGCAATCCCGCCGCCTTCGGTTCCCGGGGTGGGCAGCGGCGGCGGCTTCAAGATGCAGCTGCAGGATCTGGAGACCGAAGACATGCGCCGGGTTCTGGGCGTGGCCTATCAGATGATGGGAATGGCACAGCAGAACCCGGATGTGGCGGGTGTCTTCACCACCTTCTCGGCGGGCGGGCGGCAGATTTACCTCGATATCGACCGGGTCCGCGCGCAAATGCTGAACGTGCCGATCGGGAACATCTTCGAGACGTTGGCAATCAACCTCGGGTCCACCTACGTCAACGATTTCAACGCCTTCGGGCGGCTTTACCAGGTGCGCGCGCAGGCAGACGAGCGGTTCCGCGTGGATCAGGAGGCGATCTCGAAGCTCAAGGTGCGGGCGGCGACGGGGGCGCTGGTGCCGCTTGGCACGCTGGTCACGATCCGCGACACCACCGGGCCGCAGCTTGTTCAGCGTTACAACATGCTGGTGTCGGTGCCCTTGCAAGGCAACCCCGCACCCGGGCGGTCCACCGGTCAGGCACTGGCGGCGATGGAGGGGATGCTGGCGCAGGCCGCACCCCCCGGCGTCACCTTCGAATGGACCGAGCTTGCCTTGCAAGAAAAGCAGCAGGGCAACACATCGATCTATGTCTTCGGCCTGTCGATCCTGTTCGCATTCCTTGTGCTGGCGGCGCTGTACGAAAGCTGGTCCCTGCCATTTGCCATCGTCCTGATCGTGCCGCTGTCGATCCTTGCGGCGCTGATCGGGGTCAGCATAAGGGGGATGGACAACAACGTGCTGACGCAGATCGGATTGATCGTGCTGGTGGGGCTGGCGGCCAAGAACGCCATCCTGATCGTCGAGTTCGCCAAGCAGGGCGAAGAGGAAAAGGGCCTGTCCCCGGTCGAGGCCGCCATCGACGCCTGCCAACAGCGGCTGCGGCCCATCCTGATGACGGCCTTCGCCTTCATCCTGGGCGTCGTGCCACTGGTCATCTCGCACGGACCCGGCGCCGAGATGCGGCAGGCGCTTGGGACGGCGGTGTTCTCTGGCATGATCGGGGTGACGATCTTCGGCCTGTTCCTGACGCCGGTGTTCTACGTGACGATCCGGCGCCTGTTGGGCGGGCGGAAGGCTCAGCCGCCGATGGAGGCGAGCGAGACAGGCGCGGGCGCCAGCACCTGACCAGCGGTCAGGAGCAGGTCCTCGCGGAACTGGTCGGCCACAAGCTGCACCCCCACGGGCACCGTCCCGTGGGTACCAGTGGTCACCGTCAGCCCCGGCAGCCCCATGAAGGGCGTGGCGATCATTGGCAGTTGCGCCGCCAGTACCGCGTCGAAATCGGCCGCAGAGGCCACGTCGCGATGGTCGGCGAAGGGCAACTCGCCCGACACCGGCATCAGGACCAGCGGCCATTCCGCCAGAAACCCGCGCCAGAGGCGCGTCAGGCGGGCGCGAGATTGCAGCGTGGTCATCAGGCCCGCAAGGTCGATCTCGGGACAGTGGCGTGTGATCTGGGCATAGACGAAATCGGCATCCGGATCGCCCTCGGCCTTCAGGGCCGCCCCTCCGGTATGGCGGAACTCGGCGAGCCACAGGCGCAGTTGCAGCGCCATCGCCTCGGCCAGCGGCGGATGCGGGACGGCATCTACGGTATAGCCCGCGTCAGTCAGCCGCGCCGCCGCTGACCGGATCGCGGCGCGCACAGGCTCGGCCACCGCCATCCCGTCCGGCGCCTCGATCACCGCCACGCGCGGCGCCACGGGTGCGCCCTCGAAGGGCATCGCCTGCCACCACGGGTCACGCGCATCCGGCGCGGCCAACGCCTGCAGCGCCAGCCTCAGGTCCGGGATCGAGCGTGCCAGGGGCCCGCTCACCGCCATCAGCTGCCCCCCGATCAGCCGGTCCCCAGTGGTCGCATTGAACGCGGCCACCCGGCCGAGCGACGGGCGCAACCCGTGCACCCCGCAGGCAAAGGCGGGATAGCGGATGGACCCCGCGATATCCGTCCCATGCGCCAGCGGACCGATGCCAGAGGCCACTGCCGCCCCCGCCCCGCCCGACGATCCCCCCGGCGTCAGCCCCGGGTCCCGCGGGTTGCGCGTCGCCCCGTGCAGGCCATTCCGAGTGAACCAGCGCAACGAAAAGGCGGGCGTGTTCGTCCGCCCCACGATCACCGCCCCCGCCCGGCGCAGGTTGCTCACCACCGGGCTGTCCTCGGCAGCGATCAACCCCGCCTGAATCCTCAACCCGTTTGTTGTCGCCATCCCTGCCTGATCAGTGTTCACCTTCACCGTCACCGGCACGCCCGCCAACGGCCCCGCCTCTCCCCGCTTCACCGCGACATCCACCACATCCGCCGCCGCCAGCGCCGCCGCATCGTCGCGCTGCACCACGGCGTTCAGCGCGGGGTTCGCCGCGTCCATCCGCGCGAGGACCGAGGCCACGACCTCTCGGGCCGACACCTCTCGCCGGGCGATCAGAGGGGCAAGCTCGGTTGCGGTCAGGGTCCAGAGGTCGGGCATGGCATCCTCCAAGGGGTTCGCCCAGTCATGGGATCGGCGGGGCCCCTGTCAAGCGGACTTGCCCCCGCGCGCGACGAGGGTGATCCTGCGCCAAAGCGGGGGGACAGGATGACAAAGGACGGACAGGCAACCCGGCGGCGCGTTCTGGGCGAGGCGCATGTCGCGCGGGCCGAGGCGACGGCGACCGACCTTGACTACGACTTTCAGGCGCTGCTGACCGATGCCGCCTGGGGCCACGTCTGGTCGCGGGACACGATCCCGTTGCGCGAACGCTCGATGCTGACGATCGCGCTGCTGGCCGCGCTTGGCAATGACGAGGAGCTGCGCCTGCATCTGCGCGCCACGCAGAACACCGGCGCCACCCCCGCCGACGTGGCCGAGGCTCTGCTGCATGTGGCGATCTATGCGGGCATCCCGCGCGCCAACCACGCGATGAAAATCGCCAAGGAGATCCTTGGCGAGGCGACCTAAAGCCCGATGATCGAGGCGTTCCGGCGCATCAGCGCCGCCATCTCCGGCGAAGTGCGGCGAAGCGACCGGGACAGGTCGTCGATCCCGTAAGTGGGCGCCTGCTGCCGGATCATCCCGCGGACCTGCCGGGCCTCTTCGACACGCCCCGCCTCGGCCAGGATCAGCGCGGCGGGGGCGAGGAGCGTGGGATAGGCGGTCGGCTGGCGGGCAGCATCGCGCGCCCAGTCGGCAGCGCCCTCAACCTCTCCCAGACGGACCATCGCGATGGCCCGGGTGATCTGGACCGAGGAGAGGAAGGGGTCAAAAGGGCTCAGCGACAGGACAAGGTCCATCTGCGCCACCGCGCGGCCGGCATCGCCCACATGCGCCTCAAGAAACCCCACCATGTATTGCGCCTGGGCATAGCCCGGACTGATTTCGACCGCGCGGCGTGAATGCTGCATGCAGCCCTCGGCGTCCCCCTCCAGCCACAGCACCCGGCCATAGGCCCAATGCGACGAGGGGTTGCCCTCATCCGCCAGCATCGCGGCTTCGGCACTGTGACGGGCGGCGGCGATCTCGACCGCGCTGTCCGCGCCGCTGCCCGAGAAGGCAAGGAAGTAGTGGCAGAACGAGGTCGCGGCGTGGGCGCGGGCAAAGCCGGGATCCAGCCGCGTCGCCTGGTCCAGTCGGGCCAGCGCCCGGGACATCGACCCAGGATCGAAGCGAAAGCAGTCGTGCAAGCCCGCGTGATAGGCCCCCCAGGCATCCAGCGACGAAAGGGGCAGCGCCAGCGCCCGCCGCGTCTCGGCCATCGTCACCTGCATCTGCACGTTCTGCACGATCCGTTCGGCCATCCGGTCGATCAGCGACTGCACCTCGGATCGCGCTGTCACCAGATCCTCGGTCCAAAGGATCGCGCCATCTGCCACCCGCACCAGTTCGACCCGCAGGACCACCTCTGCGCCCCGCGCCTCGGTGGTTCCGGCGACGACATGGCCGACGCCAAGCGCCCGCCCGGCGGCACAGGGGTCCCCGTCCAGATGCCGCAATGCAAAGGTGCTGCCCCGCGCGATCACATGAAAGCTGCGCAGCCGGGCAAGGCGGCTGATGAGGTCATGCGCCAGGCCGTCGAAAATATGCGCCTCGGCCATCAGGCCCGAGGTAACGCGAAACGGCAGGACGGCAATGCCATCGGGCCGGAGGGGGACGGGCGCGGGCGCCTCGGCCCGCACCTCGGCGGGCCGTCCCTGTCGGGCCTCCAGCAGGTATCCCCGACGCGGCAGGGTCCGCAAGAGCTGCGCCCCCTCGTCCGTGAGGGCACGGCGCACGTCGCGCACACATTGGGTCAGCGACTCCTCGGTCACCGTCACGTCGGGCCAGAGCGCACCCATCAACTCGTCCTTCGGCACCACGCGGCCCGCTTGCCGCGCGAGATACGAAAGGAGCAGGAAGGACTTCGGCCGCAGCACCACCTCTCCTTTGGGGCCGAACAGGCGACCGCGCTGCAGGTCCAGGGTGAACCGGCCGATGGCGAACGTTGCTGATTCTGCGTCATTCATACAGAACCGCCACTGCCGGAGTTCCTGCGCCGGATCAGGTTAGCATCTGGCGCGAACGTGCCGCAACGCGGCAGACCGGCCCGAACGCCTCGCGCTGACCTGAAAATCACTTTTCTTTCACGGCACTTTCAGTACACCGCATCAACGCACGCTTACCCTTCCCTGACCGCCAGTGCGCCACAGGGATGGGCAAGCGATGAATACTGAGCACGCAACCCGTCCGGTCAGCGGTCTGGCCATCCTCTGGCTCTCGGCCACTGCCCTGATGCTCGGCGCCTCGTCGCCCCGTGCCGAATGTGCGGATCTGGCGCTGGTGCTGGCCATCGACGCTTCGGGCAGCATCGTGGCGCCCGAGTTCACACTGCAGCAGCAGGGCTACGCGCAGGCCTTCCGCGACCCGCAGGTGCAGTCGGCGCTGGCGGCAGCGGGGATGGTGGATGTGGGGGTGGTCCTGTGGGGTGATACCGCGTTCGCTCCGCAGGTCATGCCCATGCAGCGCATCCGCAACGCCGATGATGCCAATGTCCTGTCGCAGCGGATTGCTTCCATAGACCGGCAAGTCACGGGCAGTACAGGCATCGGGCTTGGTGTTGCGGCCGCCGTCGACCTTCTGCAGGCGCCAGGCCGATGCGACGTGAGGCAGATCATCAACGTCTCGGGCGACGGACGCGAATCGCTCGACCCGTTTCCAGACCCGCGCCGACACGTGCCCTTGGTGGTGGCACGCAAGCGGGCCGAGGATCTGGGCATCACGATCAACGCCCTTGCGATCCTGACGGATGAGCCCGACCTCGCCGATTGGTATGAGAAGCGCCTTATCACCGGTCCCGGGTCGTTCGTCATGCAGGTGGAAAGCTTTGACAGCTTTGCCGGGGCCATCGAACGCAAGCTCGCCCGCGAGATCGCGCCGGTGATGCTCAGCGCGCTGGAACCCTGAGGGACCTGCACCCCTGTCATCAGACTGTGACGATGGCCCCGTAAGCGCGTCAGGGGATTGTCAATCTGGGGTGCCTTCACATGAACAAACTGCTCAAGGCGGGCGTTTTCGCCGCCTCGCTCGTCGCCGGCTCGGTCACAGCTCTGGTCGCTGCCGCACAGGACACCATCCGCTTCGCCGTGACCGACATCGACGGGCTCGAGGCGCTGCAACAGGAGATGGGCCCCTTCAAGGAGGTCTTCGAGAAGGTCTCGGGCCTCAAGGTCGAATTCTTCGCCGTCTCGGGCCGTACCGTCGCGGTCGAGGCGATGGCCGCCGATCAGGTGGACTTCGTGCTGACCGGCCCGGCCGAGTATGTCGTGTTCAACGCTCGGCTTGATGCCGTTCCGGTGGTGACCTGGAACCGCCCCGACTACTACTCCAACGTCGTGGTCCTTGAAGGTTCGCCCGAGCAGACCGTGGCCGACCTGAAGGGCAAGAAGATCTCGTTCGGCGAGATCGGGTCCACCTCGCAGCACCTCGCTCCGGCGACGCTGCTGGCCGAAGGTGGCCTCGTCTATGGCACGGATTACGAGCCCGTTTTCCTCAAGCGCAATGTCGCGATGGAAGCGTTGATCGCAGGCGAGATTTCCGCGATCGGGGTGAACAAGACCCACATCGGGCAGATCTCGGAGAAGTTCCCCGACCAGAAGCTGCGCGTGCTGGTCAAGGGCCCCGGCCTGCCGAACGATCTGCTGCTCGCCTCGTCCAAGGTCAAGCCCGAGGTCGTCGAGACGGTGCGCAAGGCCTTCCTCGAGCATGGCGACGAGCTTCTGGCCGCCGTCACGGCGACCGAGGCGAACGCCAAGTTCATCGGCGGCGGCTTTACCGCAACGGTGACCGACGCGGATTACGATCAGGTCCGCAAGATGTACGAAAACGTCGGCGTGACCGAGTTCTCGCAGTTCCTCGAATGATCTGCGGATGAACGCACCGCACCTTGCGGGCACGAACACGGCAGGCCCCACCGTCGTGGGGCCTGTTCTGCATGTGTCGGATCTGGTGAAATCCTACGGGGCCGGGCCGGTGATCCTGAACGGGGTCAGTTTCATGGCCTTTGCGGGGGTGTCGCTGGCCGTGATCGGAGCGAACGGGTCGGGGAAATCGACGCTGCTCAAGTGCCTGATACGGCTGACCGATCCCACGGCAGGCCGGATCGAGATGCTGGGGCAGGATGTGGGGTCGCTGCCCCCCCGCGCGCTGCGGCGGTTTCGCTCGCGCATCGGCGTGGTCTGGCAGAAGCACAACCTTGTCCCGCGCATCTCGGCCCTGTCGAACGTGCTGCATGGCGTGCAGGCGCGGATGAGCGGGCCGTGCAGCTGGTGGCAATGGGCGGCACCCGCGCCTGTGCGGGCCGAGGCGATGGAGTGCCTCGCCCGCGTGGGCCTTGCCGACAAGGCCTTGCAACGGGTGGACAGCCTGTCCGGCGGCCAGCAGCAGCGCGTGGCCATCGCCCGGATGCTGATGCAGCGCCCCGAAATCGTCTTGGCGGATGAACCGGACGCCAGCCTCGACCCCCAGTCTGGCGAGGATGTGATGCGGTTGCTGTCCGACCTTGCACGGGCTGACGGCCTGACGCTGATCGTCATCTCGCACCGGCTGGAGCATACCATCGAGTTCTCCGACCGCATCATCGGTCTGTCCCAAGGCCAGATCGCGCTCGACGTGCCGACGGCCGAGGCGGATCCCGGCATGCTGCGCCGGTTCTTCGACAAGCCGCAGGGGACCTGAGCCATGGCCGACATTCCCGCCCCGCCGCGATTCCAGCATCGCTCTCTCACCGAATACATTGGGATCATCGTGGTGATTGCCCTCGTGGTCACCAGCATCGCGAACACGGCACCGGCGCTCGACAAGCTGCAGCGCGGCGTGGCGCGGCTGTTCGCGCCTTCGGGCTTCCTGATGCAGATGTTCCCGCCGGATCTGTCCCGCGTGGACCATATCGCGTGGAAACTGGTCGAGACGTTGCAGATGGCTGTCGCGGGGGCCGCGCTTGGTCTGATCTTCGCGGTGCCCTTCGCCATCCTCGCCACCGACCGCCTCTCGCCGCATCCCGTGGTCAAGATCATCGCGCGCGGCCTCATCGCCTTTTTCCGCACCGTGCCCGATCTTGTCTGGGCGATCTTCTTCATCATCGTCGTGGGCCTTGGCCCCGCCGCAGGGGTACTCGCCCTGATGATCGACAAGATCGGTTTCGCGGGCCGCTTCTTCGCCGAGGCGATGGAAGAGGCCGACACAGGTCCGCAAGACGCCCTGCGCGCCATAGGGGCCAGCCGCATGGGCATCATCTTCTCTGCCGTCTTCCCGGCCTGCATGCCCTCCTTCACCGCCACATCACTGTTTGCGCTGGAGAAATCCGTGCGGGGGTCCGCCGCCCACGGCCTGGTTGGCGCGGGCGGGATCGGAGTGGACCTGAAACTTGCCATAGACCACATCAACAAAGACGATG
>CAZVIS010000090.1:0-10234 GCA_964627355.1 uncultured Rhodobacterales bacterium | reverse complement strand
TCGATGATCATCGGGTTGATCCGCGTCCCGCAATCGTCGAGCGCATAGAAGCTGCGGATATCAGCGACACCGGTATCCGCGTCGATGTCCATCACGCAGATATAGGCGCCGAAGGGATAGGTCATGTTCGGCGGGTCGTAATAGCTGACCGCCTCCAGCCCCGGCTCCAGCCCCGGGATCGCCTGATTGTAGGCGGCATAGGCGATTTCCTTCATCGTCTTGAAGCGTTCGGGCACGCCCTTGACGACAAAGCGGTCCACATCCCATTCGAGGTCGTTGTCGTGGACTTCCAGAAGGTAGGCCGCGATCATCTGCGCCTTGGCCCGGATCTTCCGCCCCGCCAACGCCGTCGCCGCCCCCGCGACCGGAGTGGACCGCGACCCATAGGTGCCAAGGCCATAGGGCGCGGTATCGGTGTCGCCTTCTTCGATGGTGATCTGGTCCGCCGGGATGCCGGTTTCGGTCGCGAGGATCTGGGCGAAGGTCGTGGCATGGCCCTGACCCTGCGAAATCGTCCCCAGTCGCGCCAACGCCGAACCCGTCGGATGGATCCTGATTTCACATGAATCGAACATCCCCATGCCGAGGATGTCGCAGTTCTTCACCGGACCCGCGCCCACGATCTCGGTGAAGAACGACAGGCCAATCCCCATCAGCTTGCGCGTCTTGCCCGCCTTGAAATCCGCCAGCCGCGCGGCCTGCTCGGCCCGCAGCCCCTTGTAGTCCACCGCCAGCAAAGCCTTGTCCCAAGCGGCATGATAGTCGCCCGAGTCGTATTCCCAGCCGAGGGCGGACTGGTAGGGGAACTGCTCCTTCCGGATGAAGTTGATCCGCCGCAGTTCCGCCGCATCCATGTTCAGCTTGATCGCCAGGATCTCGATCATCCGCTCGATGAAGTAGGCGGCCTCGGTCACGCGGAAGGAACAGCGATAGGCCACGCCGCCGGGTGCCTTGTTGGTATAGACCCCGTCCACCCCCAGCCAGGCCACGGGAATGTCGTAGCTGCCGGTGCAGATCGACATGAACCCCGCCGGGTATTTGGTCGGGTCCGCGCAGGCGTCGAACGCCCCGTGGTCGGCGGTCGTGTGGCACCAGAGGCCGGTGATCTTGCCCTCTTTCGTCGCCGCGATCTTGCCATGCATCCAGTAGTCGCGGGCGAATGCGGTGGCCATCAGGTTGTCCATCCGGTCCTCGATCCACTTCACCGGACGGCCGGTGACGATGGAGGCGACGATGGAACAGACATAGCCGGGATAGACCCCAACCTTGTTGCCGAACCCTCCGCCGATATCGGGCGAGACGATGCGGATCGCGCTTTCGGGGATGCCGGACAGCAGCGAGGCCACGGTTCGCACGACGTGCGGGGCCTGAAAGGTGCCCCAGACGGTCAGCTTGCCGTTGATCTTGTCCATGCTGGCCACGCAGCCGCAGGTCTCCAAGGGGCAGGGGTGGGTGCGGTGGTAATAGACCATCTCCTCGGCCACCACATCGCCGCCGGCGATCACGGCATCCGTCGCGGCCTCGTCGCCCACTTCCCAGCGGAAGATGTGGTTGTGGTGGCGGCGGGGGCCGTGGGGACCGGTGGTCTGGCCTGCCAGATCCTCGCGAAGGACCGGGGCGCCTTCGGCCAACGCCTTGAAGGGGTCCACGACGACGGGAAGTTCCTCGTATTCCACCTCGACCAGTTCGATCGCGTCGGCCATCGCATAGCGGTTCTCGGCCACGACAAAGGCGATTTCCTGCCCCTGGAACAGGACCTTGCCGTCGGCCAGCACCATCTGCTTGTCGCCCGCCAGCGTCGGCATCCAGTGTAGGCCCAAAGGCGCCAGATCGGCCGCCAGCAGCACCGCGATCACACCCGGCACGGCCTTCGCGGCCTCGGTGTTCACCGACTTGATCCGGGCATGCGCGTACTGGCTGCGCACGAAGTCGCCGTAGATCATGCCGGTCATCTTGATGTCGTCGACGTAGTTCCCTTTGCCTTGGGTAAACCGCGCATCCTCCACCCGTTTCCGGCTGGAGCCCATGCCCTTGAGGTTCGCGACGCGGGCGGTCTGGTCGGGGGTCAGGTCGTTCATTCGGCGGCCTCCTTGGCGGAGAGTTCGGATGCGGCGTGCAGGATCGCCTTGACGATATTCTGGTATCCCGTGCAGCGGCACAGGTTTCCGGCCATGCCGAAGCGGACCTCTTCCTCGGTCGGGTTCGGGTTCTCCTGCAGCAGGCGCCAGGCGCGGGTAATCATGCCGGGAGTGCAGTAGCCGCATTGCAGCCCGTGATGCTCGCGGAACGAGGACTGCAGGACGTGCATCCCGTCGGGGCCTGCGATCCCCTCGATGGTGGTGATCGTGGCACCCTGCGCCTGCGCAGCAAAGACGGTGCAGGACTTCACGGACTTCCCGTTCATGTCCACCGTGCAGACGCCGCAATGCGACGTCTCGCAGCCGATGTGCGGGCCGGTGAGGCCGAGGCGTTCGCGCAGGACGTGGATGAGGAGTTCGCGGGGTTCCACCAGCGCGTCCACCGCGCTGCCGTTGACCGTCAGTTCCAGATGCATCTTCTTCATGGGGTCCCTCCTCAGGCGCGCGAGAAGGCACGGGCGATGGCCCGGCCAAGGATCACGCCCGCCACATGGCGCTTGAATTCGACGGGGCCGCGGTTGTCGGCGCCGGGGTTGATGTCGTCCAGCATGGCGGCGACCGAGGCTGCGACGGCCTCCGGCCCGCAGCCGGTGCCGATGAGGGCCGCTCCGGCAGCGGCGCTGAAGACGGGTGTATCGGACAGGTTGGTCATCGCGATTGAAGCGGCGGTGACGCGGCCGCCCGAGGCCGCGATCTGGACGGCGGCGGCGGCGGTGGCATAGTCGCCGATCTTCCGCTTCTGCTTCTCGTAGGCGTACCCGCCCTTTGGCGCAGCAAAGCTGATCGCGACGAGGACCTCATCCTCGGCCCGCTCGGTGAAGAAGGCGCTCTGGTAGAACCCGCGCGCGGGCACGTCGCGGCGACCTGCGGGGCCTTCCAGCGTGTAGGTCGCATCGAGGCACTGCATCAACCCCGGCATGTCGTTGCCCGGATCGCCGTTCGCGACATTCCCGCCGATGGTGCCGAGGTTCCTTACCTGCGGGTCGGCGATCTGCAACGCCGCCTCGCGGATGATCGGGGCCGCACCTGCCAGACCGGCGTGCGAGATCAGTTCCGCCTGCGTCGTCAGCGCACCGATGCGGATGCGGTCGCCCACGGTGATGCCCTTGAGGTCCGCTAGATCCTGCAAGTCCACCAGATGCGCCGGTGCGGCAAGCCGCAGCTTCATCATCGGGATCAGACTGTGCCCGCCCGCGATCACGCGGGCCTCGTCGCCGTGATCGGATAGAAGGCGGACCGCATCGGCCACCCCTTTTGGCCGATGGTATTCGAAGGCTGCCGAAATCATCCCGTCCTCCCCAACTGGCTGAATTCCGTATGACGCGAAGCTAGGCTAGCGCGCTGGAATCGCGCCCCGGTTGTCACGAACGGGGCCCTTCATTTCACGAAATGCGCCAAGTTTGCACGAAATGCGCCTGGCCTAGAGGCCAAGCGCCTCGCGCACCGAGCCGATGCGGCTGCGGGCAACCGGCACGCGGGGCACGCCGGTCGCAGGCTCGAACAGGCACCAGCCATGGTCTTTGGCGCGTTCATAGGCGGTGACGTGATCGAGGTTGATGAGCCAGCTTCGGTGCACCCGCATGAAACCTGGGGGCAGCCGGCGTTCCGCCTCGGTAATCGACCAGGGGCAGAAGACGGGGCCGCTGTCGAGCCAGGCGGTCGTGTAGTGCCCCTCGGCATGGATCGCATGAACGGCGGCGAAGGGGACAAGGTGGGTGCGGCCGTCGCGTTCATAGGGCAGGCGCGGCGTGGCCTCGGGGGCGGGGGGCGGGCGAGACGCCTCAGGCTCGGGGGGCGGCGGGGGTGCGGCAAGGGGCGCAGGCAGCCCCGCCACGACCATCTGCCGGTTCAGGAAACTCGCCCCCGACAGAAGGAACCCGCCGGAAATCAAGAAGACCGACAGCATCACCACCACCGCGACCTGCTCGTTGGTCAGGCGGGGGCTGACGGCGTCGAGAGCCTCGCTTGCGAGGAATGTCGTCTGGGCCATTGCAGTGAAATGGACCACCGCTACGGTCGCCCCGAAGACGGCGGTGGCCACAAGGATGTTGCGCTCGGTCCGCTGGCCATATGCGATGGCGATGGCGGCAATCCCCATCCCGACTGCAAGCACCCCCGCCAGCACCACGCCCTGCACAGACACCTGCGGCAAGCACCCCTCGATCGCCGAAAGCCCCACATAGTGCATTGCGACGATGCCGACCCCCAGAAGCCCCCCCGACACCGCTATCGCCCCCGGTGTCCTCTGCCCGAAGTGCATCAGCAGCAAGGACAGCCCCGCCAGCAGGATCGCGATCAGGGCCGAGGCGATGGTGGGGATGACCTCGTACCATACCGGCACACCAAAGCGCATAGCCAGCATCGCTACGAAATGCATAGACCAGATGCCCCCGCCAAGCGCCACCGAGGCCATCGCGATGCGCATTTGCCGCTCGGCAACCCCCCGCACTGACAGCCCCCGTGTCAGGCTGAGCCCGGTAAAGGTCGCCATCAGGGCGATGACGACTGACAGGGCCACCAGCCATGGGCTGTAGGTATAGAAGACCATCGCTGCCGCTTTCGTTCCGGCGCGGAAGGGCGGTCGGGCGACGACGCCGAACGAACCTGATGCCTGCTCCGGAACCTCTCCCGCGTGCAATGTAGGGAGGGGGCGATTTCGCTGTCAATCACGCTGGCCGGTCAGAAAGCACCTCCCCTTGCAGCACCGCCCGGCCAACCACATCTTTGTGATGGCCCCGACCCTTGGCGACACTCTGGCGGCCAATGGTCTGCGTGCCGCCTTTTTCTGGAGGATGATCCGTGACCTTGCAGCTTCTGGCTCCGCTTCACACCTATCCCGACGGGAACTCAACCGCGATCGCGGGTCACGCCGCAGCACTTGCCCGCCATCTGGGCGCGGATGTTCACGCGCTGGTCGTGAACCCTACCTTTCCGCCCGCGTCGTCTCTGACGGGCAGCGGACTGATCGACGTGACGGGCATGGCACGTGAAGTAACCGCCCGCTGCGAGGCGCGGGGTGTCGCGCTTGTCACGGCGCTGGAAGAGGCCTTGCGTCCGGTCGGCACGGGTTTCCGCAGCTCGCACATCGACGGCGTGATGGGGTCAGTCGGCGGCGCCGAGGTCGCCGTCGCACATTACTGTGATCTGATCCTGATGGCCCTGCCGCGAGAGGATGCGTCGATGCAGGCAACCGCCGAGACCCTGATTTTCGGATCCGGCCGGCCGACCCTTTTGGTACCGCAGGACAGCGCGCCATCGTCCTTTGCGCATGTGACGATCGCTTGGGACGGCAGCCGGGTGGCGACACGGGCGGTGGCTGATGCCCATGAATTCCTGCGCCGCGCCACGCGGGTGACGATCATCTCCGTGACCGACGAGAAGGCGCTTCCTGAAGACAGTCCCGGAAAGCGGCTGGCCGAATACCTCGTGCATCACGACATCAGCGCGGCGATCTCTTTGGTGCAGGGACAAAGGCGCGCGATCGGTGACGTGCTGCAAGGCCACGCGACCGAGATTGGCGCCGACGTGCTGGTCATGGGGGCCTTCGGCCACTCCCGCATGCGCGACTTCGTGATGGGAGGCGCCACCAAGGGCATCCTCGACGATCTCAGGCTGCCGGTCCTGCTGTCACATTGATGCGCGGCGCAATTGGCCGCGTGACGGTCACAAAGGCTCGATATCACCCTCGGCGCGCAAGGCATGGAAGCCCGCCACGAAGGCATCCAGCCGCCCAACCGCAATAGCATCGCGAAGGCTCTTCATAAGCTCTTGATAATATTGCAGGTTATGCCAGGTCAGCAGCATGCCCGAGATCATCTCCCCCGCCCGGAAGACATGGTGCAGGTAGGCGCGGGAATAGCTGCGGCAGGCGGGACAGGTGCAGGATTCGTCCAGCGGGCGCGGGTCGTCCTGGTGGCGGGCATTCTTGATGTTGACCTGACCGCGCCGTGTCCAGGCTTGCCCTGTGCGGCCGGAGCGTGAGGGCAGCACGCAATCCATCATGTCGATGCCGCGATGCACGGCGCCCACGATGTCGTCGGGCTTGCCCACGCCCATCAGGTAACGGGGCTTGTCCGCAGGCAGGAAACCCGGCGCATAGTCGAGAACGCCGAACATCGCCTCTTGCCCTTCACCGACCGCCAGTCCCCCCACGGCATAGCCGTCGAACCCGATGGCGATCAGCGCTTGCGCGGATTCCTCGCGCAATTCGTGCGTGACGCCGCCCTGCATGATCCCGAATAGGGCATGGCCCGGACGGTCGCCGAAGGCGGCCCTAGACCGCTCGGCCCACCTCATCGACAGGCGCATGGCGCGCGCCACCTCGGCGTCATCGGCGGGCAAGGCGGGGCATTCGTCGAAGCACATCACGATGTCCGAGCCGAGCAGGCGCTGGATCTCAATGCTGCGTTCCGGCGTCAGCCAGTGTTCCGACCCGTCGATGTGCGACTTGAAGCGGACGCCCTCCTCAGTCAGCTTCCGCAGCCCCGCAAGGCTCATCACCTGGAACCCGCCCGAGTCGGTGAGGATCGGCCTGTCCCAGTTCATGAAACGGTGAAGGCCGCCAAGGCGCGCCACCCGTTCCGCCGTGGGGCGCAGCATCAGGTGATAGGTGTTGCCAAGCAGGATGTCGGCCCCGGTCGCGGCCACACTGTCGGGCAGCATCGCCTTGACGGTGCCTGCGGTGCCCACCGGCATGAAAGCGGGGGTGCGCACCACGCCCCGTGGTGTCGATATGGCGCCGGTGCGGGCGCGGCCGTCCGTGGCGGCGACGGTAAAGGAGAAGCGGTCCATGCGGCCCCTTCTGGCGCGGCTTTGCCGCAAAGCCAAGGGGCCGTCCCTTCCCCTTGCACGCCCCTGCGATATGTTCCATGCAGGGACCCGCACCCCGCCTCCCCCGATTGCACCCCCTGATTGGACCGCACGATGCTCGACACGCCCGCGAAACCCACCGAGGAAATCTCTGTCCGCGAGGTGTTCGGCATCGACACCGAGATGAAGGTCAAGGGCTTCGCCGAGCCGACCGACCGCGTGCCGGTCATTGACCCCACCTACAAGTTCGATCCGGATACCAGTCTCGCCATCCTTGCAGGCTTTGCCTACAACCGGCGCGTGATGATCCAGGGCTATCACGGCACCGGGAAATCCACGCATATCGAGCAGATCGCGGCGCGGCTCAACTGGCCCTGCGTGCGGGTGAACCTCGACAGCCACATCAGCCGGATCGACCTGATCGGCAAGGACGCGATCAAGCTGCGCGACGGCAAGCAGGTGACGGAATTCCACGAGGGGATCCTGCCCTGGGCGCTGCGCAACCCCGTCGCCATCGTGTTCGACGAATATGACGCGGGCCGCCCGGACGTGATGTTCGTGATCCAGCGGGTGCTGGAACATGACGGCAAGCTGACGCTTCTCGACCAGAACGAGATCATCACGCCGCATCCGTCCTTCCGTCTGTTCGCCACCTCGAACACGGTCGGTCTGGGGGATACGACGGGCCTCTATCACGGGGTCCAGCAGATCAACCAGGCGCAGATGGACCGCTGGAGCCTGGTCGCCACGCTGAACTACCTGTCCCACGATGCCGAGACGGCCATCGTGCTGGCCAAGTCGCCCCACTACAACACCGAGAAGGGCCGCCGCACGATCAGCCAGATGGTGACCGTGGCCGACCTGACCCGCACCGCCTTCATGAACGGGGACCTCTCCACCGTGATGAGCCCGCGCACCGTCATCACCTGGGCCCAGAACGCCGAGATCTTCCGCAACGTGGGCTACGCCTTCCGGCTGACCTTCCTCAACAAATGCGACGAGCTGGAGCGGCAGACAGTCGCCGAATTCTACCAGCGCTGCTTCAACGAGGAACTGCCGGAGAGTGCTGCGAGCATGGCGATGAAGTGATACGGGGCGCGCTGGCGGCTGCTGCGCTTGCCCTGATCCCGCTTGGTGCAATTGCAGGGGACGACGAATCTGCCCGAATGAAGGCTTGCGCCGAAATGCTTCGCGAGGCCGCGAAGTCGGCGGATGAACCGCAACGGGACAAGCTTCTGAGTACCGCAAAGCTGTATGAGAAAAGCGCCGAGGGGTTCTCCGGGACGTTTGCTCAAGGGCTGAATGAGACGGTCCAAGCCCCGATGCCGGAGACAGTCGACGACTGCTTGCCTGACCTGAAGCAGTTGCGTTGATGTGTACCGGCAAAGGGCAAGGTGGGATGAGGCGATGCTTGGCATCCCTCACAATGGTACTGGCCGTCGCCGAAGCAGGACCGGCTCTTGCCGCCGACGACCTCTACTACCCGGCAGCGCAATGCGCGGCCTTCGGGCTGGGGCGCGACGACTATGCGCGGGCGTCCACCTTCCTTGATGCGGACCCGACGGATGCGGCGCGGGCGGCGGCGTTCCGGGCGGTGGCGGTACGGCTGAACGGAGAGGCTGGCCCCATCGACGACTTCCTGCGGAAGGAGCGGCGGGCGATGGCGCGGCTTGTCGAGGCCTATGTCTACAGCGGCGACGACACCAGCCGCGACCTGCATGACCGCCTTCTGGAAACCTGCGGGGCCTATGCGGCCACGCAAGCGGAAACCCGCGGCCTTCGCTGAAGGCCGCGGGTCAGCCGATCAGGCTTTGGCGGCCATCGTCGCCTTGGTCCACCACAGAAGATCGTCAAGCATCGTGGCCGTTGCCGGAAGCAGCGCGCCCTCGGCATTCTCCAGCGGTTCGGACCCCCAGGGGCCGACGCGGAAGAAGTCGGCGCCGCCAAGCATCACCATGCTGCTGACCGGCACCATCTGCACGGCGGTGCCGACATTGCGTAGGTGCTGGATCGCGAAGGCCGCCCCCATCGAGCCATAGCCGAACACGCCGAAGGGCTTGCGCACCCAGGGGGCATAGATCGAATCCAGCGCGTTCTTGAGCGAGGCGGGGATTGAGCGGTTGTATTCCGGCGTCACGAAGATGAACCCGTCAAAGCCCGAGATCGTCTCGGCGAACTTCACGATCTTGGGGTTCTCGGACGGCTTCATCGCCACGGGGGCGGGCTCGTCGTATAGCGGCAGGTCGAAGTCGCGCAGATCGACCAGCGCGCCTTCCATGTCGGTGCGGGCCTGCACCTGCTTGAGGATCCAGGCCGCGGGCTTGTCAGCCCAACGGGCTGCGCGGGTCGAGCCGATGATGACGGCGATACGGGGGGTCTTGGCCATGTTCGTTTCTCCTTGCACGCCGCCGGGGTGGCGGTGGGGGTGCGCAGAAGGTTGCGCTTTGCCCGATCACAATCAATTGCGCAGTTGGGAAGAAGCGATGTGCATTCCTGCAAAGGGCTGGATGCCCTTGCCCTGTCCGGGGCGGAATGGTTTATCTGGGGCATGTCCAAACCCACCGACAACCCCGCCGATCCGTTCAAGAAGGCCTTGGCCGAGGCCACGCGCACCATGGCGGATGATCCTGACATGACGGTGACCTACTCGGTCGATCCTGCGGGGATGACAAAGGACGGCATGCGCCTGCCGCAGGTCAGCCGCAGGATGACGCGGGACGAGGTGCTGCTGGCGCGTGGGACGGCAGATGCCTTTGCGCTGCGGCGGCGGTATCACGACGAGGGCGTGTCGGCCCGCTATTCGCCCACCGGGCAGCTTGCGCGCGACATCTATGACGCGATGGAGACGGCGCGGTGCGAGGCCGTGGGGGCGCGGGCGATGCCCGGGACGGCGGGCAACATCGACGCCAAGATCGGGCATGAGGCGGACCGCAAGGGCTATGCTCAGATCACCCAGGCGGCGGATGCGCCGCTGGCGACGGCGGCGGGTTATCTCGTGCGCCATCTGGCAACCGGGCGCGAGATGCCGCGCGGGGCGGCCAATGTCATGGACCTCTGGCGCAGCTTCATCGAGGGGCAGGCGGGCGGGACCCTTGAGAACCTCGACCATGTGCTGGCCGATCAGGCGGCCTTTGCGCGCATGACGCGCAAGGTGATCTCGGACCTCGGCTACGGCGACCAGTTGGGCGACGACCCGGACGCGCCCGAGGACGATCAGGCGGGCGACGAGGCGGAAGAGGATCAGGACCAACCCGACAGCGCCGGCGACGAGCAGGATCAGGAGGACG
>CAZVIS010000089.1:4674-10248 GCA_964627355.1 uncultured Rhodobacterales bacterium | reverse complement strand
CGTGCCGACCTGTGCCGCCACGACACCACCCTTGATGTCGGCATCGGGCGTCAGCGCCATGTAGGCGCTGGAGGCCGGGGGGATGTAGTTCTGGGTGAAGTCGATGACCTTCTCACGCTCTTCGGTGATGCTCATGCCCGCGATGATCGTGTCGTAATTGCCCGACTGCAGGTTCGGGATGATCGAGTCCCAGTCATTCTGCACCCACTCGCAGGTCAGGCCCGCGCGCTTGCAAAGCTCGTCCCCAAGCTCGCGCTCGAAGCCATCGACCTCGCCCTTGTCGTTGATGAAGTTGTAGGGCGGGTAGGCGCCCTCGGTCCCCATGCGGACGGTCTGGGCCAGTGCACCCCAGGCGGTCAGCGCCAGAAGGGCGGCGGTCAGGATCAGGTTCTTCATTGGTCGTCTCCCGGTTGGTTTTTTCTGATGGGTTCTTTGCCTCACGCCGTCGCGGAAAGAAAGCCGCGCAAGCGGTCGGTCTGGGGGTCGCCGAAGACGCAATGCGGCGGGCCCTCTTCTTCGACAAGGCCGCGGTGCAGGAAGACCACATGGTCCGACACATCGGCCGCCAGCTTCATGTCATGCGTAACCAACAGCATCGTGCGCCCCTCCTCGGCCAAGGCCTTGATGACGCGCACGACCTCCTGCTCCAGCTCGGGGTCGAGCGCCGAGGTCGGCTCATCGAACAAAAGCGCGCGCGGCTCCATGCACAGCGCCCGCGCAATCGCCGCGCGCTGCTGCTGGCCGCCGGACAATTGCGCGGGCCAGGCGTCGCATTTCTCGACGATGCCGACCTTGGCAAGGTAGTGGCGGGCCTTCTCCTCGACCTCGCGCGGATCGCGCTTCAGCACCGTCACCGGAGCCTCCATCACGTTCTGCAGGATGGTCAGGTGGGACCAGAGGTTGAACTGCTGGAACACCATCGACAGGTTGGTGCGAATGCGTGTGACCTGCGCACGGTCGGCAGGGTGGCGACGATGCCCCTCGCCCTTCCACTTCACCGCCTCGCCCTCGAACTGGATCTCGCCCTGCTGGCTGTCCTCCAGAAGGTTGCAGCACCGCAGAAGGGTCGACTTGCCCGACCCTGAAGACCCGATCAGCGAAATCACCTGCCCCCGGGGCGCGGTCAGGTCGATGCCCTTGAGCACCTCAAGCTCGCCATAGCTTTTGTGCAGGTTGCGGATCTCGATGACCGGCGGTGCAGGGGCCAACCGGTCCGCAGCAAGCGGGGCATGTGTGCTCTGGTTCACGATCTGGGCCGGTTCCCTGTTGGCGTCATGAATTTAGGGGTCACTTTCCGCACCATTGCAACGCACAATCGGGCAGCAGGGCGCCCGATGCTGCCTTTCCGGGCAGCCGGATCAGCCGAAATGCTCGGGCGGGGGCGGGGTTGGAATGGCGAGATAGTCTTCGGCCGGGATGCGGATCAGGCCGCGCAGTTGCAGTCGGTCACGGTCAGTTGCGGGCAGGGCCGCGATGGCTTCGGCTACGGCGGCAAAAGTCGCCTCGACATCGGCGCCTTGTGCCGCAATGTAGGGTAGGGCGGGGGTGGGCGTCGTGCGGTCGATGACGCGCAGGCCTTGGGGGGAAAGGCCGTTCTCCGTCAGAACCGCCCATGTCACCGCGTCCAGCGCCGCAATGTCGGCCCGTCCCTCGGCCACCGCCAGCGCGGACAGCGCGTGCGCCTCGGTTGCAGGCCCAAGGCGCAGGCGGATGCCCCGCCGCGCGACCTCGGCCAGCGGCGCGGCGTAGCCGGACTGCGAGAGCGCCTCGTTGTAGGCCATCGTGGCCCCGTCGAACGCCTCCAGCCCCTCGCGCGGATCGTCCGACCGCACGACAAAGACGCTGCAATAGTACCCGGGCGCGCAACCCTCGACCCCATAATCTGGCGTGCCGACCAGCGAAACCTGCCCACAAAGCCTTGCACGGAAGGGAAATCCGCAGGTCTGGCTGAACACGAGGTCCGGGGCCTGCCACGCAGGCCAATAGGCCCCCTCGCCCCGCGTCAGCGCTTCGGGCGCCTCTACCCCGCGCGCCCGCAGCCCCTCGCGAATCAGCGCCCAGAACCGGTCATTCGCGCCCTGCAGAGGCGCCGGGTCATACATCCCAAGGCTTGCGATCATGTCCGCTCCGCCCTCTGCCGCGCCAGCGCCGACTCGCGGTCGGTGAGGCCCAGAAGGCTGGCCACCATCCGCATCATCGTATCCTCGCTGTCGTCGCGCGCAGCGTCGGCCAGAGCCACGGACCACAGCGCCTCCATCAGGCCTGCGCGTTCCTCCAGCGGCACCACGTCCTTCAGGGCGCGCGTGAACCGGACGGTGTCCGGTGCCTCGGACTCAAGCACTTCGGCCTTGGCGCGCAACGTTGCGGCCGCAAAGGGGGCAAGGCCAAACCGCGCCACAAGGATGCGGTCGATCCGCGCGACCTCGGCCTCTGCATAGTGGCCATCGCTCCGCGCGAGGCGCACCAGTAGCGCGGCCAGCGCGAGCCTCTCGTCGGGTTCGGGCAGACGGGACGGTGACGGAGCCGTCAAGCGGCGAAGAAGGGCATCGAACATGCCGACCCCTATATTTGCTTTCGCGCCCAAGGCCAACGTCTGTGGCCATGGTTTCGTTCACCTTCCGTTAACCCCGTTTCGCGAGAAGGAAGGCATCGCCTGACCGGAAGCCCCTCGAATGGAATTCGCCTTCGATGAACCCGCCGCCGTTTACGACCCGCCTTCGACGGGCGGCCAGCGGATCGACTGGCTGCGGCTCATTCGCTCGCGTCGGGTGGGCCCGCAGACCTTTCATCGGCTGATGGCGGAACATGGGTCGGCGGCAGCGGCGCTAGAGGCACTGCCCGGCATCGCGGCCACCTCGGGGATATCGGATTATCAGCCCTGTCCGGAAGGCGTCGTCCGGGCCGAGGCTGCAGCGGCGCGTGCCGTCGGGGCGCGGTTGCTTTGCCGGGGCGAAGAGGCCTATCCGGCTGCGCTTGCCATGGTGCCGGACGCCCCGCCCGTCCTCTGGGTGATCGGTGACCCCGGGCTGCTGAACCGGCCCGCCGTCGCGCTGGTGGGCGCGCGCAACGCCTCGTCCCTCGGGCTCCGGATGGCGCGCAGGCTGGCCGAGGGGCTGGGCGAGGCGGGCTTTACCGTCGTCTCGGGCCTGGCGCGCGGGATCGACGCCGAGGCGCATCAGGCCGCGCTGCCGACCGGGACCGTGGCGGTGATGGCGGGGGGTGTGGACGTGATCTATCCGCCCGAGAATGCCGGGATCGCCGAGGCGATTGCCACAAAAGGCTGCCGGATTTCTGAACAGCCCATTGGCCTGCAACCCCAGACCCGCCACTTCCCGCAGCGCAACCGCCTGATCTCGGGCCTCTCGCGGGCCGTGGTCGTGGTCGAGGCGGCGGAGAAATCGGGCAGCCTCATTACGGCGCGCACGGCGCTCGATCAGGGGCGCGAGGTGCTGGCGGTGCCCGGCCACCCCTTCGACGCGCGGGCCGCAGGCTGCAACCTTCTGATCCGCGACGGGGCGACGCTTGTGCGGGGGCCTTCGGACGTCATGGCGGCCCTCGGCCCGGTGTCCGCTGTGCCTCGCCCCCGCCGGGCCGAGGCTGCGATATCGGTGGCTGCGCCGGTCGAGGTGGAGGGCCTCGACGCCCTGATCCTGACAAGGCTAGGTCCCAGTCCGATGCCCGAAGACATGCTGATCCGTGACCTTGCCTTGCCGCCCGCGACCGTGGCGGCGGGCCTTTTGTCGCTCGAACTAGAGGGGCGCGTGTTGCGGCAGGCCGGCGGTCTTCTGTCGCGGGTGGAGTGAGGCCCGCCCCCCTTCCTTGACAAGGCTGCCGCTTCCCCCACATGGTGCCGCGCCGCCGCAAGGCCGCCCCCCGGGCGCCCGTCCCGGCCCCCGGCAAAGAGGTCCACATGGCTGTCGTCGTCGTCGAATCTCCGGCCAAGGCCAAGACAATCAACAAGTATCTCGGTCCGGGCTATACCGTCCTCGCGTCCTACGGCCATGTCCGCGACCTGCCCGCCAAGGACGGCTCGGTCGATCCCGAGGACGGCTTTGCCATGCTCTGGGAGGTGGCGCCCGAGTCGAAAAAGCACGTCCGCGCGATTGCCGATGCGCTGAAGACCGACGACACGCTGATCCTTGCCACCGACCCGGATCGTGAGGGCGAGGCGATCAGCTGGCATCTGAAGGAGGCCCTGCAAAGCAGCCTCAAGAAAGGCAAAAAAGTCAGCCGCGTCACCTTCAACGCGATCACCAAGACGGCGGTGACCGAGGCGATGGCGCACCCCCGCGACGTGGATACCCCCCTGGTCGAGGCCTACCTCGCCCGCCGCGCATTGGACTACCTCGTCGGCTTCACCCTCTCCCCTGTCCTCTGGCGCAAGCTGCCAGGGGCGAAGTCCGCCGGTCGGGTCCAATCCGTCTGCCTCCGCCTGATCGTCGAGCGCGAGATGGAGATCGAGGCCTTCCGCCCCCGCGAGTTCTGGGGCATCTCAGCCATGCTCACCACCCCGCGCGGGCAGGATTTCGAGGCGCGGCTGGTGACTTTGGCTGGGAAGAAGCTAGACAAATTCGACATTCCGACGGTCGAGACTGCGGAAATCGCGGTCCACGCTGTCACTTCCCGAACCTTGACTGTCCAGGCGGTGGAATCCAAGCCCGCCTCCCGCAACCCCTTCCCACCCTTCATGACCTCGACCCTTCAGCAAGAGGCCAGCCGCAAGCTCGGGATGGGCGCCAAGCAGTGCATGAACGCGGCACAGCGCCTTTATGAGGCGGGGCACATCACCTACATGCGGACCGACGGCATCGACATGGCGCCCGAGGCGGTGATGGCCGCGCGCGATGCAATCAAGGCGCGCTTCGGGGCGAAATACGTCCCCGACAGCCCCCGCATGTACAAGAACAAGGCCAAGAACGCGCAGGAAGCGCACGAGTGCATTCGCCCCACCGACATGGCCGCCGACACCGCCAGCCTGCGTTTGACCGACAAGGACCAGTCGCGCCTTTATGACCTCATCTGGAAGCGGACCCTTGCCAGCCAGATGGCCGCCGCGCGTCTGGAACGCACCACGGTCGATATCGTCAGCCCCGATGGCCAGGTCGGGCTGCGCGCGACGGGGCAAGTGGTGCTCTTCGATGGCTTCCTCGCCGTCTATGACGAGGGCCGCGATGACGAGGGTGAGGATGATGGCCGCCTGCCGCAGATCATGCAGGGCGAACCCGCGACGCCACGCAAAGGCGCCTACAAGGACGCTTTCGGCAAGGCCCGCGACCCGGATGCCGTGATCGACAGCGACACCCGCACCCCGAGTGCCGTCATCAGCCCCGATCAGGGGGTGCTGGCGAGCCAGAGTTTCACCCAGCCCCCGCCCCGCTATACCGAGGCGACGCTGGTGAAGCGGATGGAGGAGCTCGGCATCGGCCGCCCCTCGACCTATGCCTCGATCCTGACCACGATCGTGGACCGCGAATATGTGCGCAAGGACAAGAACCGCCTTTTCCCCGAGGACAAGGGGCGTCTGGTGACCGCGTTCCTGTCCAATTTCTTCCACCGCTACGTCGAATACGACTT
>CAZVIS010000089.1:0-4574 GCA_964627355.1 uncultured Rhodobacterales bacterium | reverse complement strand
GGCGGCGCCTTCATCGGCTGCGGCAACTATCCCGAATGCCGCTACACGCGGCCCATTTCCGTCTCGGGCGACGAAGAAGGCACCGCAGGCGACCGCATCCTCGGCGACGCGCCCGACGGGCAGCCCGTCTCCCTCCGCACAGGCCGCTTCGGCCCCTATGTCCAGAAGGGCGAGGCGACGGCCGAGACGCCGAAGCCTCCGCGTTCGAGCCTGCCCAAAGGCTGGTCGCCGCAGGCGCTGACCCTGGAACGCGCCCTGCAACTCCTTGATCTGCCGCGCGAAGTGGGCCTACACCCTGAAGGTGGGATGATCGAGGCGGGGCTTGGCCGCTTTGGCCCCTTCGTCAAGCACGGCACGACCTATGCGAACCTTCCCGATGTCGAAGAGGTCTTCACCATCGGCATGAACCGCGCGGTCGAGGTGCTGGCCCAGAAGGCCGCGCGAGGCGGCCGCCCCGCCAGTGCCGCCACCACGGCGCTGCGCGAACTCGGCGAGCATCCGTCGGGCGGCATCGTTTCGGTCATGCCGGGCCGCTATGGCCCCTACATCAAGTGGGGAAAGGTCAACGCGACGCTGCCCAAGGAGCTTCCCCCCGAGGTGGTGACGCTGGACGAGGCGCTGGCGCTGGTGGCCGAAAAGGCGGGCAAGGGCAAACCTGCCAAGGCCCCGAGCAAGGCTGCAGCCCCGAAGGCTGCCGCGAAAGCCCCGGCGAAAGCGGCTGCGAAGAAACCCGCCGCCAAGAAACCGGCGGCCAAGAAAGCGCCTGCAAAACCCAAGGCGAAGGCGGCCGAATAGCCCTTAACCCCTTCTTCTGTTCAGAAATATCCCACGGGGTGCGGGGGTGTGAAACCCCCGCTGCGACGCAAGCCTCAGCCCCGCGGGTTGACGAGACGCGCCATCACCCCATCCGCATGGATGACGCCCAAAGCGCGCCCCGCCTCGGCCACGGTCACCGCCGTGGCGCCCTCGGCGAACATCGTCATTACCTCGCGCACGGGCATGTCGGGGCCGACCTCAGGCCCCTCGGCGACCCCCTCGGCCATGACATCGCGAGCGGTCAGAACGCTCAGCGGGTTCATGTGGGCCACGAAATCGGCCACGTAGTCGCTCACCGGGTTCGCGATGATCTCGCGCGCGGTGCCGCATTGGACAATGCGGCCCCCCTCCATCAGCGCGATACGGTTGCCGATCTTGAACGCCTCGTCGAGGTCATGGCTGACGAAGACGATGGTGCGCTTGAGCTTGGCCTGAAGGTCGAGAAGTTCGTCCTGCAGGCGCGAGCGGATCAAGGGATCGAGCGCCGAGAAGGGCTCGTCCATCAGCAGGATCGGCGCGTCGGTGACGAAAGCGCGGGCGAGGCCGACGCGCTGTTGCATGCCCCCCGACAACTCGCCCACCCGCCGCTCGGCCCATTGCGTCAGGTTCACCAGCGCAAGCTGGTCGTCCACCGGACCCTTCCGCCCCTCGGGCCCGATCCCGGCCAGTTCCAGCCCCAGTCCCACATTCTCGCGCACGCTTCGCCACGGCAGCAGGCCGAACTGCTGGAACACCATCGCGATGGTCTTGCGCCGAACCCGCAGCAGGTCCTCGGTCGAGCACGACGCCACATCGCAGGACCAGTCGCCGTCGCGCACGATGACACGGCCCCGCACCACCGGGTTCAGCCCGTTGACCGCGCGCAGAAGCGTGGACTTCCCCGACCCGGACAGCCCCATGAGCACGAGGATCTCTCCCTCGCCCACAGTCAGCGAGCAGTCGTGGACGCCGAGGACCTGCCCCGTGGCCTGCTGCACCTCGGCCCGGCTTTGGCCCTGATCCATCAGGGGCAGCGCGCGGCCCGGGTTGTCGCCAAAGACGATCGAGACCTTGTCGAAGGTGACCGCAGGTTCGCTCATTTCCGCACCACCCGCAGCATTCGGTCGAGGCAGATGGCCACCACCACGATGACAAAGCCGCTCTCGAACCCAAGCGCCGTGTCCACGCGGGACAAGGCCTGCACCACGGGCTTGCCAAGGCCGTCGGCGCCCACATAGGCCGCGATCACCACCATCGACAGCGACAGCATGATCGTCTGGTTCAGCCCCGCCATGATCTGCGGCAGGGCGTAGGGCAGTTCCACCTTCCACAGGCGTTGCCGGGGCGTGGCACCAAAGGCGGTCGCGGCCTCCATCAGCGCCATGGGGGTCGTCGAAATGCCGAGGTAGGTCAGCCGGATCGGTGCGGGCAGCACGAAGATCACGGTGGCGATCAGGCCCGGCACCATGCCGAGACCAAAGAAGATGATCGCCGGGATCAGGTAGACAAAGGTCGGCAGCGTCTGCATCAGGTCGAGGATGGGGCTGATGGCCAGATAGGCGCGCGGCCGGTGCGCGAGCCAGATCCCCATTGGAACACCCAGGCCCATGCAGACCACACAGGCCGACAGGACAAGGGCGAGGCTTTCGGTCGTCTCCTCCCAATAGCCCTGGTTTAGGATGAACAGGAACCCGACCAGCACCAGAAGGCAGGTCTTCCACGATCGCTGCAGACCCCATGTCAGCAGGACGAAGGCCGCGATGACGACAATTGCCGGGGGCGCCTGGAGCAGCCACAGGACGCCTGCGATCAGCCAGTCCATCGCGGCGGACAGGGCATCGAAGAACCAGCGCGCGTTCGACTTCAGCCAGTCGAACCCCATTTCGGCGGTGTCGCCTACGGGGATCTTCGGAATCGTTGGCCAGTCCATCCTGCCCCGCTGTCGATGGAGGAGAGAAGGCGGGCCCCGCCTCGGGGGCCCGCGCCGGGCTTACTGCAGCGCCGCCGTCACGGCCGCGACGGCATCGCCGCCATCCTTGGTCGTGACGCCATCCAGCCAGGCCGGAAGGACGCCCTGATTGGCCGCAAGCCACGCCTTCGCCGCGTCGGATGCCTCCGCCCCGTCGTTCAGGATCGCGCCCATGATCTCGTTTTCCATGGCCAGCGTGAACTCGAGGTTCTGCAGGAACTTACCCACGTTCGGGCATTCCGCGACATAGCCTGCACGGGTGTTGGTGAAGACGCTGCCTTCGGACCCGAACCACTCCTCGCCACCGGTCAGATAGGTCATCGGGAAGGCCGCATTCATCGGGTGCGGTGCCCAGCCAAGGAACACCACCGGCTCGCCCCGCTCTTCCGCGCGGGCGACCTGCGCCAGCATCCCCTGTTCCGAGCTTTCAACCAGCTCCATCGCGCCCATCCCGGCATCGTTCGCCGCGATCCGGTCCAGGATGATGCGGTTGCCGTCGTTCCCGGCCTCGATCCCGTAGATCTTGCCGTCGAGCGCGTCCTTCTGTGTGGCGATGTCGGCGAAGGTCTTGATCCCAAGCTCGGCGCCCTTGGCGTTGGTGGCCAGCGTGTACTGCGTGCCCTTCAGGTTCTCGCGCACCACGTCCACGGTGCCAGCGTCACGATAAGGCGCAATATCGGCCTCCATCGTGGGCATCCAGTTGCCGAGGAACACGTCGATGTCACCTTCGGCCATCGAGGTATAGGTGACCGGCACCGACAGCACTTTCGTCTCGGTCTCATAGCCAAGCGCGTTGAGGATCAGCGAGGCGGTCGCCGTCGTCGCCGTGATGTCGGTCCAGCCGACGTCGCTGAAGGTGACCTTGTCGCAGCCTTCGGCCAGCACCGGCGCGGCCGCCAGCATCGCCGCGCTGGCGAGCAGGAATGTACGAAGTGGTTTCATCTTGAGGCTCCCCGTTTTTCTTGATTGACGAGTCAATAAACTTCACACAAACCGGGGCTGGCAAGTCTTTTTTCCCCGACAGGACCCGCACAATGCCCAAGCTTGGCATGGAGCCTATCCGAAAGGCCGCCCTCGTCAAAGCCACGATCACCGAGATTGGGCAGGCGGGGTCGCTGGACGTGACCGTGGGGCAGATCGCGCGGCGGGCGGGCATGTCCACGGCGCTGGCACATCACTACTTCGGCAGCAAGGAGGACATGTTCCTTGCCGCGATGCGGCATATCCTGACGCTTTATGGGGCCGAGGTTCGGGGCGCGCTGGCCCTTGCGCGCACGCCCGAGGCGCGGATCGACGCGATCCTTGTGGCTTCCTTCAGCCCAACCAACTTCCGGCGCGAGGTCGTCGGGGCTTGGCTGAATTTCTATGTCCTGGCGCAGACGGTTCCTGCGGCGCGTCGCTTGCTGGGGGTCTATCAACGGCGGCTGCGGTCCAACCTGACGCATGCGCTGCGCGATCTGGCAAGGCAGGAGGCCCCGGCGCTGGCCGATACCCTGGGGGCGCTGATCGACGGCCTTTACCTGCGGGAGGCGCTGTCGGGTCGTGCGCCCGACGCAGGCACTGCAATCGCCACCACGCGCGCCTGCCTTGCGGCGCATCTGGCCGCCCGATGACCGCCGATTACGTCATCGTCGGCGCAGGCTCTGCCGGCTGCGCCATGGCCTACCGGCTGGCCGAGGCCGGGCGGACCGTCACTGTCATCGAGCATGGCGGCACAGATGCTGGCCCTTTCATCCAGATGCCGGCCGCCCTCAGCTACCCGATGAACATGTCCCTCTACGACTGGGGATTGCGCAGCGAGCCAGAGCCG
>CAZVIS010000088.1:5111-10333 GCA_964627355.1 uncultured Rhodobacterales bacterium | reverse complement strand
TATGCGCCGTATCCCCGTTCACCCCCGCCGCCGTCATGAAGTCCAAGGCATCCGAGATCCGGTTCGACAGCTCGCGGTAGCGTTCCGCCTTGTCATGCTCGGCAAAGCCAAGCGTCCAGGAATGCACCCGATGGATATCCGCGAAACCACCCGTTGAAAACGCGCGCAGCAGGTTCAGGCTCGCCGCCGCCTGCGTATAGGCCTGCAACATCCGCGCCGGATCCGGCCGCCGCGCCTCGACCGTCGCGTCGAAACCGTTGATGATGTCGCCCCGGTAGGACGGGTATTCCACGCCGCCGATGACTTCGGTCGGCGCAGAACGCGGCTTGGCGAACTGCCCCGCCATCCGGCCCACCTTGATGACCGGCACCTTGGCGCCATAGGTCAGCACCACCGCCATCTGCAGCATCACGCGGAACGTGTCGCGGATGTTGTCGGCGCTGAACTCGGCAAAGCTTTCGGCGCAGTCGCCGCCTTGCAGCAGGAACGCCTTTCCCTCCGCCGCCAGCGCCAGCTGCTTCTTCAGCTTGCGCGCCTCGCCCGCAAAGACCAGCGGGGGATACTTGGCCAGCTGCGCCTCGACCGCGTTCAGCGCCGCTGCGTCCGCATAATCGGGCATCTGCACACGCGGCTTCGCGCGCCAGTCCGATTTCATCCATCCCTTGGTCATGGGTCGTCTCCGGGGTTAGCTCTTCGCGGACCGCGTATAGGACAAGGCTGTCCGAATTGAAAGACACGGCGCCGATGATGCGGGAATGACATGGACCTGTCATTCCGCGCTGATATCGGCAAGGTTTGCGCAACACGGGAGACTGCCATGAGCCGGGGTAAAGTGACGATGCGGATCGCAGCAGCCCTCGTCTTTTTCGCCACTCCGTCTATGGCGGATGTGGCGGTGTTCGTGACGCCCTCCGGAAACATCCAGTGTTCGGCAGGGACCGGCGAAGGTCCGGCCGACGTCTCCTGCACCATCTTCGAACGCTCCGGTCCGCTGGCCCGACCCGACACGCAGGGCTGCATGTCGAACTACGGCCACCACTTCATCCTGTTCGACCGTGGCGAGGTCCAGATGCCCTGCGAGGATCTGCCCCGCCGAATGACCGGCGCCCCGGTCGCGCAGTACGGCGTGACGGCCCGCTTCGGCGAGATCACCTGCCAGTCGTCGCAATCCGGCTTTGAATGCCGCAACGGCGACGGGCGCGGCTTCTTCCTGTCGCGCGCGCGCCAGTCGGTGTTCTGACAGGCGGCCTTGCCCCGGACCGATGTGCCCGAAGGGCGCCGCTCTTGTGCCCGACCGCGCGGTCCCCACAAGATCGGCCCTTGCGGGTGCGAAGGATATCTGGTGTCCTGCGCCGGAAAACGACACATACAGGTCGCACGATGTCCACCGCGCCGCAAAAGGCGACATCCAGCCCGCGCGCCACCACCCCGCGCCGCTTCGTCTTTTTGCTCTTGGACCGCTTCACCATGCTGTCCTTTGCCAGCGCCATCGAACCCCTGCGCATCGCCAACCGCGTCTCGGGCCGCACACTCTACACTTGGGCGCTGGCGGGCGAGGGCGGCGGCTCCATCGCCTGTTCGAACGGCGCCGAATTTCGGCTGGACATGGGCCTCGACGAGATCGACCGCGAGGATACCGTCCTTGTCTGCGGCGGCATCGATGTGCAGCGCGCGACGACAAAGGGCATCGTCAACTGGCTGCGGCGCGAGGCGCGGCGCGGCGTCACCGTCGGCGGCCTGTGTACCGGGGCCTTTGCGCTGGCCAAGGCGGGGCTGCTGGACGGGAAAAAGGCGACCATTCACTGGGAGAACCAGGACGGTTTCGCCGAGGAATTCGAAGAGGTCCGCCTGACCAAGTCCGTCTTCGTGATGGATGGCAACCGCCTGTCCACCGCAGGCGGCACCGCCTCGCTGGACCTGATGCTCAAGATCATCGCGGGCGATCATGGCGAGGATATCGCCAACACCGTGGCCGACCAGTTGATCTATTCCGCCATCCGCACCGACCAGGACACCCAGCGCCTGTCGATCCCCACCCGCATCGGCGTGCGCCACCCCAAACTGTCTCAGGTCATCCAGATGATGGAGGCGGCGATTGAAGAGCCCGTCTCCCCCGCCGACCTCGCCGACGACGTGGGGATGAGCACACGGCAGCTTGAGCGCCTCTTCCGCCGGTATCTGAACCGCAGCCCGAAGCGCTATTACATGGAACTGCGGCTGCAAAAGGCGCGGAACCTGCTGATGCAGACGGACATGAGCGTCATCAACGTCGCCCTCGCCTGCGGCTTTGCCAGCCCCTCGCATTTCTCGAAATGCTACCGCGCGCATTACAACACGACGCCGTACCGCGAGCGGGGAACACAAGGGCAAGTGGCGGTGCCGCGCCTGTCGATCTGACGCCAAGAAGCTCTGGACACCGCAGCTTTCCATGCCCCGGGCCATCGCCGGGGCCACGCGGGACGCCCCCCGGTGGACCGGTCGGGGGGGGGCAAAGCCCCCGGCCCGCGCCTGCCTGCTCCCTGGCAGGCGCAATTCCGCGCCCGCCCACACAGGCGCTGGCCTCCGTCGCGCTTGGGGAGGGGGTCAGGTGGCGACGCTGCGAGGCGGGCGGGGAAACACAATGCGTTTCCTGATCCGCCCAATCCAGCGCTTGTCCTGAGTTATGGAGTGGCGAATACTGACAGGTTGTAGGCGCCCCGCCCTCAACCCTTGGACTTCAGCCCTCAGAATTCCCCTTCAAGCGTCAGCCACGGGATCCCGTCCTTGAAGCTGGGCTTCACGCGCACAGCAGTCCCGTACTTGTTGAAGATCGTCATCTTCTTGTCCACGATCTCCTGTATCTGCTTGTCGATGCTCTTCCGCTCGGGCTTCTCCAGCTCTTCGACGGTTTTCTTGTTCTGCTTGTTGACGCTGTCGAGGGTGACCGTCAGCGACTTTGCCACCTCTTTCATCATCTTCTCGATGGCCTGCTGCGCGTCGTAGGTCTTGCAGGCTTGGCAATCGAGTGCGTATTCGCCCATCAGCCTGATGCGCTGGCCGTGCTTGCTGTACCAGGAGTCCAGATTGGCGCCGACTTCCTTGACGACGTCCTCTGCCTTGGGCTTGCCCATACTGCGTCCTTTCGATGCTGAAACCCGTTTCGATCAATGACCGAAGTGTGACACAACATCGCAGGTCGCAAAAGGGAATGTTTCGGCTGCCGCCGGACGCCCGGCCGCAGGACGACGGGCGCGCGCGGTGGCGGCAAAGGTTAACCGAGTGTGAAGGTGACCCCGTCAACCCCTTGATATCGTTGATGTGGTAGCGTGTCCACACGTGCGACACACACCCCCGCGTCTCACGCCGGGGTCATCCGGAAGGCCGCGCCCTCGCCCACCGACAGGAACCAGACCGCCCCGTCCGGCCCCTCGCGCACGTCCCGCACCCGGGCCGTCTCGGGCGCCTCGAAGCGGGTCTCGGCATAGCCCTGTCCGGGATCGAGCCGCGAGATCAGGTCGAACTTCAGGCTGCCGGTCAGGACATGGCCCTTCCAGTCGGCGAACATCCGGCCCGAGTGGATCAGCAGCCCCGAAGGCGCGATCGAGGGGTCCCAGTAGTGGACCGGCTGCTCCATCCCCGCCTTCGCCGTCCCCTCGCCGATCGGGCTGTCATCATAGTCCCGCCCATAGGTGATGACTGGCCAGCCATAGTTCCGCCCCGCCTCGGGCCGGTTGAGTTCGTCCCCGCCCTGCGCCCCATGCTCGACCGTCCAGAGCCGCCCCTGCAAGTCCAGCGCCGCCCCCTGGATATTCCGGTGCCCCATCGACCACAGCCCGGGCTGCGCGCCGGGGCCGAAGCCGGGGAAGGTGCGGGGGGTGCCGTCGGGGGCAAAGGCCAGCACCTTGCCCTCGGGCCGTGCCGCATCCTGCGACCGCTCGCCCTCTCCCCGATCCCCGGTCGTCAGGAACACCGTCCCTTCCGCCCCCTCGACGATCCGAGCCCCAAAGTGTCGCCCCCCGCCCGTCGCGGGCCCATTGTGGACGCGGGTGAAGCCTTCCAGCACCCCACCCTCGGTCAACCGCCCATATCCCATCGCCGTCGAGGCCCCGCCCCCCGCCGCTTCGGCATAGCTGAGCCAAATCCGGCGGCTGGTGGCGAAGTCGCGTGGGACCATCACGTCGAGAAGCCCACCCTGCCCCACTTCGGCCACCTCGGGAACACCCGACACCCGCTGGCCCCGCTCGCCGTCGCCCGGGAACACGGTCAGCCGCCCCGGCCGCTCGGTCACCAGGAAGCGGCCATCCGGCAGAAACGCCAGCCCCCACGGCTCGTCCAGACCGGTCGCCACCGGGTCGATCCGCACGCCGGTCGCGGCACGCGCGCGCAAGGAAAGGGCGGGCACAGCTAGGGCCGCGCCAAGCAGGGTCAGGGTGTGGCGGCGTGTCGTCATCCAAGGCCTCTCCGGGTTGCAGCACCGCTTGAAAACTGGGCTGCACCCCGGACTTCGGCAAGACCGGCGGGCAGGCGGGCGGATCACACTCGCGTAGGTTGCGGGCGGCGCGCGACGGGCCTGCACCCGGGGCATCGGCACTTTTCTTTTGCAAAGGGCCGCACTAGGGTCGCCTGCAGGATCTCGATCCAACATGGGAGTGACCAATGAAAAAACTGCTTCTTGCCACCGCTGTGACGGCGCTCGCCGCCGGCGGTGCGATGGCCGAGGATGTCAAGATCGGCATCCTGATCGGCTTTACCGGCCCCATCGAATCGCTGACGCCCGACATGGCGGCGGCGGCGGAACTGGCGATGAAGGAAGTGAACGATGCCGGCGGCGTCGTGGACGGCTCGAAGCTGGTCCCGGTGCGCGCGGACTCGACCTGCGGCGACGCAACGGCGGGCTCGGCTGCGGCCGAGCGTCTGGTGACGGCCGATGGCGTCAAGGGCATCGTCGGCGGCGACTGCTCGGGCGTGACCGGCGCAGTCCTGCAGAACATCGCGCGCCCGAACGGCATCGTGATGATCTCGCCCTCGGCCACCTCGCCCGCGCTCTCGACGGCTGAAGACGACGGCCTGTTCTTCCGCACCGCCCCGTCCGACGCCCGCGAAGGCCAGGTGATGGCCGACATCCTGATGGAAAAGGGCGTCAAGTCGATTGCCCTGACCTACACCAACAACGACTACGGCAAGGGTCTGGCCGAGGCGATCGCGACGTCCTTCACCGCGCTTGGCGGCACCGTGACGATCAA
>CAZVIS010000088.1:0-5011 GCA_964627355.1 uncultured Rhodobacterales bacterium | reverse complement strand
ACTGCCGTCGAATTGATCGGACCCGGTGAAAGCGCAGGCCGCTATCGCCAGTTCGAGGTCAAGGGCGGCAAGAACGAGACGGTCGGCTTCCGGTGATCGGCTCCACCGCTTGACAACACCCGCGCGGCCCGGGCATCCCCCGGGCCGCTGCACTATGCACACCCCGCGCCAGACGGGGGTCCACAGGGGAAACGCTGCCCATGATCGTCGTTGACGACCTGCACAAGCATTTCGGCGGTTTTCACGCCGTCGATGGTGCCTCGCTGGAGATTGCGAAGGGCTCGATCACCGGTCTGATCGGGCCGAACGGGGCGGGCAAGACGACCCTCTTCAACGTTATCGCGGGCCGCTACAAGCCGACCTCGGGGCGCGTCCTGATGGATGGCGAGGATATCACGGGCCTGCCGCCGCATGACCTGTTCCACAAGGGCCTGCTGCGCACCTTCCAGATCGCACATGAGTTCGGCAGCATGACCGTGCGCGAGAACCTGATGATGGTGCCCGCGGGGCAGAAGGGCGAGACGCTGTGGAACGCCTGGTTCCGGCGGGGCGCCGTGGCGGCTGAAGAGCGGGCGATCCGCGCCAAGGCGGACGAGGTGCTGGACTTCCTGACGATCAGCCACCTTGCCGACCAGCGGGCAAGCCAGATTTCCGGCGGACAGAAGAAGCTGCTGGAACTGGGCCGCACCATGATGGTCGATGCCAAGATCGTCTTTCTGGACGAGGTCGGCGCGGGCGTGAACCGCACCCTCCTCAACACCATCGGCGACGCCATCGTGCGGCTGAACAAGGAGCGCGGCTACACCTTCTGCGTGATCGAGCACGACATGGACTTCATCGGCCGCCTCTGCGACCCGGTGATCGTGATGGCCGAGGGCAAGGTGCTCGCGCAGGGCCACCCCGACGAGGTCCGCGCGGACGAGCGGGTGATCGAGGCCTATCTGGGGCGCGGCCTGAAGAACAAGCTGAAGGAGGGCGCGGCGTGAGGATGTTGGCGCTGTGCTTCGTGACCGGCGTGATCTCGGGCGGTCCTGCACTGTCGCAGGAAGAATCTGAGAAGGCGTGGTGCTCCGAGTTGGATGCGGGCCTCGAGCTTTGCCTGCCGTCAATCTGGTCTGAGATTCCGAACCCGGATTCAACGAGCCCCATCAATGTTTACGTCACCGATGGTCTGCTGGCCGAAGTTCGCAATCAAGACCTGCCCTCGACGTCGTTGGCAGACGCAGGTCCGCTGGTGGTTTCGCCAGCGCAATTTGAAAGCGTACAACGCGAAGCCAAGGTGACGGGTCGAGTACAGCCGTATATTTCCAAGGCGGCGTGCGACTTCTGCGGACGAACCGTTTCGGTAATCGCGGACTCCGGCGGATCGCAAACCCTTCTGATGGTTGTCCCATTGGTACTTACCGAGGTTATCATCAAGGTAACGTCGACGCGGACAGAGTTCACGAGTGATGACCTCCAGAACATCAACCAATTGGTCGCTGGGATCACCATGAACATTCCTCTTTATGAGAGGACCTTCGGCAATGGGTACTGAACCCTTCCTCATCGGCGATGCCATGACCGGCGGCTATGGCGGGGCGGATATCCTCAACGGGTGCACCATCGCGGTGAACCCGGGCGAGATTGCCGTCATCGTGGGGCCGAACGGGGCGGGGAAGTCCACCGCGATGAAGGCGGTGTTCGGGATGCTTCGCTTGCGTCAGGGGCAGGTGCGGCTGAAGGGCGAGGATATCACGGCGCTGTCGCCGCAGGCCCGCGTCGCCAAGGGCATGGCCTTCGTCCCCCAGACGCAGAACATCTTCACCTCGATGACGGTGGAGGAGAACCTGGAGATGGGGGCCTTCCTGCGCCGCGATGACATCAAGGCGACGATGGAGCAGGTCTATACCCTGTTCCCCATCCTAAAGGACAAGCGCCGTCAGGCAGCCGGGGAACTGTCCGGCGGGCAGCGCCAGCAGGTCGCCGTGGGCCGCGCGCTGATGACGCAGCCGCAGGTCCTGATGCTGGACGAGCCCACGGCGGGCGTCAGCCCCATCGTGATGGACGAGCTTTTCGACCGCATCATCGAGGTGGCGCGGACGGGGATCTCGATCCTGATGGTCGAGCAGAACGCGCGGCAGGCGCTGGAGATCGCCGACAAGGGCTATGTGCTGGTGCAGGGGTCTAATCGCTTCACCGACACGGGGGCGGCACTGCTCGCCGACCCCGAGGTGCGCCGGAGTTTTCTGGGGGGATGAGGATGCGTACAATTCTTCTGACTCTCGGGCTCGGCGCGGCAGCGACGGCGGGCTTTGCTGCAGCCGATCAAACGGTGTTGGACTGCGATTTTGTCACGACATGCGATCAGGACGGGGCCTGCGGTCCCGCAGGCGATCTGCGCGTCACCTTTACCCTCGAGCCGGTCGAGGTGGGGCTTCATGGCGATGGGACATATGTTCTTCGCCATGACGCGGTCACGGCGGAAATGGTGCAGTATTCCCCCTTCGGCCCGATGGTCTGGACAGAAGGAAAGTCCGACGTGCAGACGCTGAGCGGAACGGGCCATTCCACCATGATTTGGCAGCAAATGCGGATCACGGACGGCCCGACATCCGTCATTCATTTCCTGAAATGCGAAGAGGCGCGCTGATGGACCTCCTCAACGCCATCGTCGCCTTCCTGAACTTCGTGTTCATCCCCGCCACCTCCTATGGCGCGCAGCTTGCGCTTGGGGCGCTTGGGGTGACGTTGATCTACGGGATCCTGCGGTTTTCCAACTTTGCCCATGGCGACACGATGGCCATGGGGACGATGACGGTGATCTTGTGCACCTGGGCCTTGCAGGCGGCGGGGGTGAGCTTTGGGCCGCTGCCGACGGCGCTGCTGGCGCTGCCCGTGGGGATCGCGGTGACGGCGTTGTTTGTCTTGGGGACGGACCGGGTGGTCTATCGCTTCTACCGCAAGCAGAAGGCGGCGCCGGCGATTCTGGTCATCGTCTCCTTGGGTGTGATGCTCATCATGAACGGAGTCGTGCGCTTCGTCATCGGGGTGGATGACCGGGACTTTGCGGATGGCGCGCGGTTTGTCATTTCGGCGGGGGATTTCAAGGCGGCGACGGGGCTGGCCGAGGGGCTGGCGATCCGGACGTCGCAGGTGGTGACATTGGGGACGGCGGTCGTCACGGTGGCCTTCCTCTTCTGGTTCTTGAACCGCACGCGGACGGGCAAGTCGATGCGGGCGTTTTCGGACAACGAGGATCTGGCGCTGCTATCCGGCATCAGCCCCGAGCGGGTGGTGGCGGTGACGTGGATCCTCTGCGCGGCACTTGCGACGATTGCGGGCACGCTCTACGGGTTGGACAAGACCTTCAAGCCCTTCACCTATTTCCAGCTTCTGCTGCCGATCTTTGCGGCGGCCATCGTGGGCGGCCTCGGCTCGCCATTGGGAGCCATCGCAGGCGGGTTCCTGATCGCGTTCTCCGAAGTGATGGTGACCTATGCCTGGAAGAAGGTGCTGGGGTATCTCGCGCCCGAGGGGTGGGCGCCTGACGGCCTCGTGCAGCTGATGTCCACCGACTACAAGTTCGCGGTCAGCTTCACGATCCTCATCATCGTGCTGCTGTTCCTGCCGACGGGTATCTTCAAGGGGAAATCGACGTGACCGCCAAGCCCCTGCCCCTGTTCGCCGCCGTGGCGCTGCTGTTCGTGCTGACGGGTGTGTTCCAGAGCTGGAACCTGTCGCTGGCGATCATGAACATGGCGCTGGTCTCGGCGATCATGGCCTTGGGCCTCAACATGCAGTGGGGGTACGCCGGGCTGTTCAACGTGGGCGTCATGGGGTTCGTGGCGCTTGGGGGGTTGGCGGTGGTGCTGGTGTCCTCGGCACCCGTAACGGCGGGGTGGCAGGCGGGGGGGCCGGGGATTCTGTTCGCGCTGGTCATGGGCGCTGCGACGATTGCGGGGGCGGTGGTTCTGTATCAGCGGATGCGGCCCGGGCGGCTGCGGTCGGTGACGCTGATCGGGTTCCTGATCGCGGGGTTCTTCGTCTATCGCTGGCTGCTCGATCCGGCGGTGGTGGCGGTCGAGGCGAACGATCCAGCGACGGCCGGGAACATCGGCGGCCTCGGCCTGCCCGCGCTGCTGGCCTGGCCTGCCGGGGCCTTACTCGCGGCCTGTGCGGCCTGGGCGATCGGCAAGACGGCCCTTGGCCTGCGGTCGGACTACCTTGCCATCGCGACGCTTGGCATCGCCGAGATCATCATCTCGGTCATGAAGAACGAGGATTGGCTGGCGCGGGGGGTGAAGAACATCATCTCGCTGCCCCGCCCGGTGCCCTATGAGGTGGACTTGCAGGCCAACCCCGCCTTCGTCGATTGGGCAATGCGGTGGGGGTTCGAGCCGATGACCACCTCGTCCATCATCGTGAAGCTCTGCTATGCAGGGCTTTTCCTGACGGTGCTTCTGTTCGTCGTCTGGCTGTCGGAGCGCGCGCTGAACTCGCCTTGGGGCCGGATGATGCGCGCCATCCGCGACAACGAGGTCTCGTCCGAGGCAATGGGCAAGGACGTGACGCGGCGGCACTTGCAGGTGTTCATCCTCGGATCGGCGATCCTTGGGCTGGCCGGCGCGATGATGACGACGCTCGACGGGCAACTGACGCCGAACGCATATACGCCGTTGCGGTTCACTTTTCTCGTCTGGGTGATGGTGATCGTGGGCGGGTCGGGGAACAACATCGGAGCGGTGCTGGGGGCGTTCCTGATCTGGTGGCTGTGGGTGATGTCGGAACCGATCGGGCTGTGGTTCTTTGCCACGATCACGGCGGGGCTGCCGGATGGGTCGTTCCTGAAGGGGCACCTGCAGGACGCCGCGGCGCATATGCGGCTGGTGACGATGGGGGCTATTCTACTGCTGGTCTTGCGGTTCAGTCCGCGCGGGCTGATCCCCGAAAAGTAGCGCCTGTGTCGCGCGCAGAGCGGGGGTTTCACACCCCCGCACCCCCGTGGGATATTTGTGAACAGAAGAAGGGG
>CAZVIS010000087.1:0-10365 GCA_964627355.1 uncultured Rhodobacterales bacterium | reverse complement strand
CCCCTCACCTCTCCCGCCTGGCTCGACGGGGCGCTGACCTTCAACGACGTGGTCTCGATCAGCTACATCCGCATCGCGATCTTCGTCCTCGCCGCGGTGTTCCTGATGGTGATCCTCTTCATCATGAAGCGGACACGGCTGGGGCTCGAAGTGCGCGCCGTCCAGCAGAACCCCTCGATGGCAGCCTCCATGGGCATCAACCCCGACCGCATCAACATGCTGACCTTTGGCCTCGGGTCCGGCATCGCGGGGCTGGCGGGCGTAGCCATCGGCCTTTTCGCCAAGGTCACGTCCGAGCTTGGCAACGACTACATCGTGCAGTCCTTCATGACCGTGGTGGTGGGCGGTGTCGGCAACATCTGGGGCACCCTCGCGGGGGCGGTGATGATCGGCGGGCTGCAGAAGGGGATCGAGTTCCTGAACCCCTCGAACACCCTTGCAGCGCAAACCTACATGATCCTCTTCATCATTCTATTTATCCAGTTCCGCCCACGCGGGATCATCGCCCTCAAGGGCCGCGCGGCGGGGGATTGATGCCATGAGCCGCAGTTTCATCGCCCGCAACCCCTCGGTCCTGATCTTCCTTCTCTGCCTCGCGGTCTTCACCCTCGCCGCCACGGTCCTGGCCGAAGGGTTCGGCCTGGGCCTCATCTCCACCTCCTTCATCAAGACCCTCGGCAAGACCCTCTGCCTCTGCCTCATCGCCATCGCGATGGACCTGATCTGGGGCTATGCAGGGGTGCTTTCCCTCGGCCACTTCGCCTTCTTCGCGCTTGGCGGCTACATGATCGGGATGTGGCTGATGTATGCCCGCACCGAGGAGATCGTGATCGCCTCGCTGGCGGGGCAGGCCCTGCCGCCGACGCCCGAGGAGATAAGGACCGGCATCGGCACGCAGATCTTCGGTGTCGTCGGCGGGTCCGAGATCCCTTGGGTCTGGTCCTTCGCCCACAGCCTGACGGCGCAACTCGCGCTGGTGGTGCTGGTGCCGGGGGTACTTGCGGGCGTGTTCGGCTGGCTTGCCTTCCGCAGCCGGGTGACGGGGGTGTACCTGTCGATCCTGACGCAGGCGATGACGCTGGCGCTGGCGCTGTATCTCTTCCAGAACGATTCGGGGCTGCGTGGCAACAACGGGCTGTCGGGGTTGCAGAACATCCCCGGCCTCTCCGACGTGCCGCAGGCCACCCTCTCCGTCTGGTTCCTCTGGGCTTCTGCCGCCGCGCTCGGCCTTGGCTACCTGCTCGCCGCGGCCATCGTCTCGGGCAAGTTCGGGTCCGTCATCCGGGGCATCCGGGATGATGAGGCGCGGGTGCGCTTCCTCGGCTATTCGGTCGAGGCGTACAAGCTTTTCCTCTTCACCCTCACCGCCATCATCGCGGCCATTGCGGGCGCGCTCTATTACCCGCAGGCGGGTATCATCAACCCCGCGGAACTGGCGCCCATCGCGTCCATCTACCTTGCCGTCTGGGTGGCGATCGGCGGGCGCGGGCGGCTGTATGGCGCGGTGATCGGGGCGGCCTTCGTCTCGCTTCTGTCGTCGTGGTTCACCGGCGGCCGGGCGCCTTCGATCCCCCTCGGGTTCTACACCATCGACTGGGTGGACTGGTGGTCCGTCCTCCTCGGCCTCGCCTTCGTCGCCGTCACGCTGCTGGCGCCCAAGGGCATCGGCGGCCTCTTCGACCGCCTCGCACACCGCCGCAGCCCCGACCGCCACGGGGCCGACCTCGGCCCCGACCAGGGCAGCTTTCGCGAGAAGGAGGCGACCGAATGAACGCCCTTCTCGAAGTCTCGGGCATCTCTGTGACCTTCGACGGCTTCCGCGCCATCAACAACCTGTCCTTCGCCATCGGCGAGGCCGAGCTTCGCGCCATCATCGGCCCGAACGGAGCGGGCAAGACCACCTTCATGGACATCGTCACCGGCAAGACACGCCCCGACAGCGGCACGGTGACCTGGGGCGAGCGGGCGGTGAACTTGCTCCGGCTCAGCGAGGCGCAGATCGCCCGCGCGGGCATCGGCCGCAAGTTCCAGCGCCCCACGGTGTTCGAGGACCAGAGCGTCGCCGAGAACCTGATGCTGGCGCTCAAGGCCGACCGCAGCCCGTTCCGCGTGCTGTCCTGGCGACCCGGCCCGGCCGACCACGCGCGTGTGGGCGAGCTTGCCGCACAGGTGGGCCTCGCCGATGCGCTGCCGCGCAAGGCGGGCGAGCTCAGCCACGGGCAGAAGCAATGGCTGGAAATCGGGATGCTTCTGGCGCAGGAGCCGCGCCTTCTTCTCGTCGATGAGCCGGCGGCCGGGATGACGCTGGCCGAACGCGAGCAGACGACGGCGCTGCTGGTGGACCTCGCACGGACCCGCGCCGTGGTGGTGGTCGAGCACGACATGGACTTCGTGCGCCGCCTGAACTGCAAGGTGACGGTGCTGCATGAGGGCGCGGTGCTGGCCGAAGGCACGCTCGACCACGTCACGAAGAATCAGCAGGTGATCGATGTCTATCTCGGGCGATAGGCGCGACCGGCCGCTCTTCGCTCCCTTGCGGGCGCTCATCGCTGGGTCAGCGAGGACGCCCGAAAGGGCGGATGAGCGTTTGGCGAATGGAAGGATTGCGCGATGATCGAAACTCAGGCGCTGACCCTGCATTATGGCGGCGCGCAGATCCTGCACGGGATCGATTTCCTGGCCAAGGCGGGTGAGGTGACCTGCGTCATGGGCACCAACGGCGTAGGCAAGACCTCGCTGCTCAAGGCGCTGGCGGGCACGCATCCGCGCTCGGGCGGGACCGTCACTATCGGCGGCGAGGAGGTTGGCCGCGTCCCCCCGCAGGTGATGGCTCAAAAGGGCCTGGCCGTGGTGCCACAGGGCCGGATGATCTTCCCCCTGCTCACCGTGCGCGAGAACATGGAGACGGCCTTTGCCCTGCTGCCCAAGTCCGAGCACCGCATCCCCGACGAGATCTTTGACCTCTTTCCCATCCTCAAGGACTTCCTGCACCGCCGGGGCGGGGACCTGTCTGGCGGGCAGCAGCAGCAGCTGGCCATCGCCCGGGCGATGATCATGAAGCCCCGCGTCCTTCTCCTCGACGAACCGACCGAGGGCATTCAGCCCAACATCATCCAGCAGATCGGCCGGGTGATCGAGTACCTCAAGGGCAAGGGCAGCATGGCGATCGTGCTGGTCGAGCAGTACTTCGATTTCGCCTATGGCCTCGGCGACCGGTTTTACGTGCTGAAACGCGGTCAGGTCGCGATGTCGGGCACCAAGGCCGAGCTTGGCCATGACGCGCTGAAGGCAACCGTCTCGGTCTGAACGCAAAAGGCCCCGCCGAAGCGGGGCCTTTCCATGCTGTCAGGGCCTTCAGGCGTGCTGCTTCTTGCCCTTGATGCCCGCCCAGAGGCGCTTGTTCGTCAGGTACAGAAGCGTCGCGAGAACACCGAGGAAGATCACCGCCGTCAGACCCGCCTGCTTGCGTGCCATCATCTTCGGCTCTGCCGCCCACATAAGGAAGGACGTGACGTCCATCGACATCTGCTCGACCGTCGCGGGCGTGCCGTCGGCATAGGTCACCTGATCGTCCGACAGGGGCGGTGGCATCGCAATCCACGATCCCTCGATGATGTAGTGGCCCTCTTCATCCTTGCAGCTGTCCGGAATACCGCCCTTGGCGAAGTGTTTGTTATAGTAACCGTCTTCGTCGCCAGTGGCACAGGAGGGCGGGTCCTCATAGCCGGTCAGCAAGGCATGCATGTATTCCGCCCCGCCGGTCCCCTTGAACAGCTGGTTGATCCCGCTGCCATAGGGCCCGTGGAACCCTGCGCGCGCCTTGGCCATCAGGGACAGGTCCGGGGCGGCCTGGGCGTTGTTCGCCGGGAAATGGTCCGACGCTTCCAGCACCTTGTATTCGCCCGTCTCGGGGTTCAGGAGCTGCGGGTTCGCCGCCTCGTCATTAATCGGGAAGGCGGCGGCATAGGCGCGGACCTGGTCTTCCGGCAGGTGCGGCCCGCCTTCGTCGGCCAGCGTGCGGATCGGCACGAATTTGAGGCCGTGGCAGGACGCGCAGACCTCGGTATAGACCTGCAGGCCGCGCTGCAGCTGGTTCTGGTCAAAGCTGCCGAACGGCCCCTCATGGGCAAAGGCCACGTCCTCGATGTGGATTACGTTCTCGGCCACCGCCGCCCCTGCCCAGAGGGCAAGGACGGAAGCGCCAAGGATTGTGGCGGTACGGATCATCGTCATTTTCCTTACTCCGCCGGCTGCGCCATCGCGCCACCGCCGGTGGGCGTGGGCTTGGCGTAATGGGCGTTGAAGTCTTCCTCGATCGTCGCAGGCTGCGCCAGCGGCTTCTCGATCACGCCCAAGAGCGGCAGGATGATCAGGAAGTAGGCGAACCAGTAGGCCGAGGCGATCAGACTGATCGTGGCATAGGGTTCCTCAGCCGGCATCGCGCCGCACCACATCAGCACCATGAAGTCCACGCACAGAAGCGCGAACCACCACTTGAACATCGGACGATACCGGCCCGACCGCACCGACGAGGTGTCCAGCCACGGCGCCAGCGCCATCACCGCGATTGCGCCGAACATCGCCAGCACGCCAAAGAACTTGGCGTCAACGATGCCGAAGGTGACGAAGGTGGTCAGCTGCACCACCCAGACATCCGCCGTGAAGGCGCGCAGGATCGCGTAGAACGGCAGGAAGTACCATTCCGGCACGATATGCGCGGGCGTGCTCAGCGGATTCGCCTCGATGTAGTTGTCGGGGTGACCGAGGTAGTTGGGCATGAAGCCCACGATGGCGAAGAACACCAGAAGGATGACCGCCAGCGCGAAGAGGTCCTTGATCACGAAGTAGGGCCAGAACGGCACTGTGTCTTTCGCCGCCTCTTCCTTGGACGTGCGCCGCACCTCGACCCCGGTCGGGTTGTTGTTGCCCGTGGTGTGGAAGGCCCAGATGTGCAGGGCCACCAGCGCCGCGATGACGAACGGGAGCAGGTAGTGCAGCGAGAAGAAGCGGTTCAGCGTGGCGTTGTCTACCGCAGGCCCGCCCAGAAGCCAGGTCTGCAGCGCGCCGCCGATGCCGGGGATCGCGCCGAACAGGCCGGTGATCACCGTGGCACCCCAGAACGACATCTGGCCCCAGGGCAGAACGTAACCCATGAACGCGGTGGCCATCATCGCAAGGTAGATCAGCATGCCGATGATCCACGTCACCTCGCGCGGGGCCTTGTATGACCCGTAGTAGAGACCGCGGAAGATGTGCAGGTACACTGCCACGAAGAACAGCGACGCGCCGTTCTGGTGCAGGTAGCGGATGAAATGCCCGCCGTTCACGTTGCGCATGATGTGTTCGACCGACGCAAAGGCGTAATCCACATGCGGCGTGTAATGCATCACAAGGACGATCCCGGTGATGATCTGCAGCGCAAGGCAGAAGGTCAGCACGATGCCCCAGATCCACATCCAGTTCAGGTTCTTGGGCGTGGGAATCATCAGCGTGTCGTACAGCAGCCCGACGATCGGCAGGCGGCTGTGCAGCCACTTCTCGCCGCCGGTCTTCGGTTCGTAATGGTCGTGCGGAATACCAGCCATGGTGTTGTCCTCAGCCCAGTTTCAGCGTTGATTCGTCTTCGAAGACCGCCACCGGCACCGGCAGGTTGCGCGGCGCGGGCCCTTTTCGGATGCGGCCCGCCGTGTCGTAGTGCGAGCCGTGGCAGGGGCAGAACCAACCGCCGAATTCGCCCGCGCCATCACCGATCGGCACGCAGCCGAGGTGCGTGCATACGCCGACCATCACCAGCCACTCGCCCGCCTCGTCCAGCGTGCGGTTGGCGTCGCTGGCATCGAGCCCCGGCTTGTTGGCATTCTCGGCCCCCTGGTCGGGCAAGTCGGCCAGTGCGGTGTCGCGCGCGGCGGCAATCTCGTCCTCGGTCCGGCGGCGGATGAAGACGGGCTTGCCCAGCCACTTCACCGTCAGCTGCGTCCCCGGCTCGACCGCCGAGATATCGACGAAGATCGAGGCCAGCGCCTGCACGTCGGCCGACGGGTTCATCTGGTTGACCAGCGGCCAGACAGCGGCGCCGACCGCGACCGCACCGGCGCCGGCGGTGGCGTAGTAAAGAAAATCGCGGCGGGTGCCTGCGGGTTCGTCTGCGTGGGACAAAGGGCTTCCTCCTTCGATGGGCGCGCGGCTTGGCAGGGGCGGCCCGAAACGATGCATGCCGGAACCCCGGCAACGTTCAGCGCGTATCTAGCGGGCGGTCACGGCGTCGTCCAGCGGACAAAGCCGCGCATCCGGGGGTTTCGCATGCCAATCGTGCAGGAATCCCTACCGAATTTGCGCTTAACGCCGAAATGTCGCACAGGCGCGGAACATCGCGCGCCCTTGCCGGTTTCACGCGCGCGTTGCTTGCGGTCGCCCGGACCTGCGCCTAATCTGCGGCCGAACTCACCCGGGGTACCGATCCATGCGTGTTGTCCTTGTCGCTGCCGTCCTTGCTGCTGCCTCGCCCGTGGCCGCCGCCGATCTGGAACTGTCGTTCTACACCGGCGTCCAGTCGGCGCCTCACAGCGGGGTCACCGGCAACGATCCCGCCCTGGGAGAGCTGGACTTCCGCGCGGCATGGGAGGGCAGGTCGTTCGAGGCACCGCCCTACTACGGCGTCCGCGCGATCTGGTGGCAGCCGACCGGCTGGGGCTTCGGCGTCGAGATCAACCACGCCAAGGTCTATGCCGATGACGAGACCCGCGCCGACAACGGGTTCGAGCGGCTGGAGCTGACCGACGGCCTGAACCTCGTCACCGCCAACGTGATGCGCCGCTGGCAGACCGACAAGCGGCTGACCCCCTATGTCGGGGCAGGCATCGGCTTTGCCGTGCCGCATGTCGATGTCACCACGCCCTCGGGCCGCACCTTCGAATACCAGGTGACCGGTCCGGCGGTCATCGTCGTGGCCGGGGCCGCCTATTCGCTGAACGACCGCTGGTCGCTCTTCGGTGAATACAAGGGCAGCTACTCCAGCAACACCCTCGACCTTGAGGGTGGTGGGGAACTTGAGACGGACATCGTCACCAATGCGCTGAACATCGGCGTCACCTACAAGTTCTGAGCCAGCCCCCCGACCAGAAGATTTTTGGCTAGGCCCACGGCGACGGCAGTGAAGAAGATCCCCGCCGCGCCGCTGATCGCCCATCCGGCCCGCAGGTAGAGCCGCGCGGCGGCAGGCGTGGCGAAGGCCAGCGCATAGGCGGTGTGGATCGCCATCGCCACCGCCGAGGTCCCCGCCCACAGCAGCGCGATGTCCCCCCCCGTCGCCCGCGCCACCGGAAAGATCGACAGGACCGCCAGCCAACTGGTCAGCGCCTTGGGGTTCAGCGCGTTCACCGTCAAGGACCGCAGGAAGGCCGACCGGAACCCGTCCTGCGGCAAGGCGGCAGGCAGCCCGCGCCGCTGCCCCTTCCACCCCGCCCAGGCCGCCCGCAGATAGCGGCTGGCGAACCACAACAGCAGCCCCACCGCCACCACCGTCAGCGCCACCTGCGCCCCGGGCACCGCCGCAAACACCGCCGCCATCCCCAGCGACATCCCCAGGCACCACCCGCCAATCCCCAGCCCAACGCCAAGCGCCGAGGCGATCCCCGCCCGCGCGCCGCCCCCCATGGCCGTCGCAATCGTGTTGATGACATTCGGCCCCGGCGACAGGATGTTCACGGCCAGAAACCCCCAGACCGCCAGAAACTCGCTCAGCGGCAGGGTCACGCAGGCGGAACCGTCGCGCGCAGACTGTCCCGCGCCGCCATCTTCGTCTCCCATGCCGCAAGCGCGGGCCGCCCCGTCCGCCAGTCCCGCCCCCCATGCCGGAAATCGAGATAGCCAAGCGCGCAGGCCACCGCCACCTGCCCCATGTCCAGGGGCCCGTGCAGATGCGCCATCCACCGCCCCTCCAGCGCGTCAAGCGCCCGGTCCACCTTGGCCCACTGCCCCTCAAGCCACGGCTCGAACTGCCGCTCTCCGGGCCGGACATGCGTCTCGTAGCGCATCAGGATCGCGGCATCGAGGATCCCGTCCCCCGTCGCCTCCAGCACCAGCGTATCCCACAGCCGCGCGCCCTCGGGGTACATCCCCGCCTTCAGGACATCGTCCAGATACCGGCAGATCACCCGGCTGTCGTAGAGCGAGGGGCCATCCTCCCGCTCCAGACAAGGGATCTTGCCCAAGGGGTTCTGCGCCACGGGCATCGTCGCCGGATCGACCGGCGTGCCCGTCGCAGGGACCAGCGTCACGGCATCGGCCCGCCCCGCCTCCATCAAAAGGATCATCACCTTACGGACGTAAGGCGAGGTGGGTGAGTGATAAAGCCTCATTCCGGAACCCCCCGCACCCGGAGCCGCGCCATCAGCCCCAGATCCACTTCGACCCGCCGCTTGCCCCATCCCACCACGCGCTTCACCCGCAGGGCCGCGTTCCGCTGCCCCTCGCGATCCGCAGGCGCATGCGCCGAAAGCCCCTCACCCAGATCGTCCAGCGCATCCTCGGCCCGCTGGTCGGTGCGGCCCGGGTTCGGTGTCAGGGCGCGCTTCACCGCCCAGGCGGCGGCGGCCACGGCCCCGGCGCGCAGCGCAAAGACGGCAATCGGGGCAAGGGGCAGCGGCATGGCGTGGAACCTCCGGATTTCGGGACTGGCGTCCGGCTAGGATGCCCCGACGCCCGCATGGGCGAAATAGGCCTTGGTCACGATCTGCCATGTCCCCTCGTGCTTCACCATCACAAGGTAGTCGGTGAACTCTGTCCCGAAGCAGGTATCGCTGACCTTCACCACCGCCACATCGCCGGTGATCTCGATGGACAGGAACTCGGCGGAGTAGGGCGATCCGACAGGCTCTGCATCCGCCGATTTCAGCCAGTCGATGAATTCCTGGCGCGAGAAGAATTCATACTCTCCGGCGAAATGGCCGACCTGGATGGCCTTGGGGTGAAAGACGCGCTCGACCCGCTCGGCCTGGCCCCAGATCATCCCTTCAAGGTATTCCACGGCCACGGCGCGCACGGCATCGATTTCGGATCCGATCATCGGGAAACTCCCCCTCGCCCGTGCCAAGACTAGGGCCAGCGCGCCACCCCTGTAAATCCCGCTCAGCCGCCCATTAGCCGGGCAATCTCTGCCGCGTTCAGCCCGACCGGCGCCCCGGCGATCCCCCGCGCCGCCCCCGCCCGTGCCTCATCCGTCTTGTTCTGGTTCAGTTTCATCGTGCTGTCGATCTTCGACACCACCAGCCGGAACGGCAGGATCCCCCGCATCATCCGCTCCATCACGCCGTCGCTCATCTTGTCGGCGACCCATGGCTTCTTCGGCAGCAGCCGCCCCTCGAAGTCCGCCGACACGCGGTCCAGATGCGGCCGCAGCGCCTCTTCCGGCAGGGCCTCCAGCACCCCCCGCAGATGCACCGCCACATAGTTCCACGTCGGCACCTGATCCGGCACCCCGTACCAGTCGGGCGAGACATAGGCATCCGGCCCCGACACGATCATCACCGCGGGACAGGGCAACCCCGCCCGCACGATGGGGTTCGAGCGCGCCAGATGCAGCCCCACCACGCCTTCCCCCACCTCAAAGGGCACATGCGCAACCAAGGGCCCCTCCGGCCCGTTCACACTCAACACGCCAAAGCCGCGCGCGCGGGCGATGGCCAGCGCCTCGGCCTCGGGTGTCTGGCGGAACGCGGGGTTCGGGTGCATCGTGGTCTCCATGTCAGCCGGGCGACGATGCCCCCGGCCCCCCGCACCTGCAAGAGGCCCCCCATGGTGACCGCCCTCAACCTGCCCCCCGCCGAGCCGATGGACGCCGACATGCAGGCCTATTTCGACAAGTGTCAGGAAAAGCTGGGCCTGATCCCCAATGTCCTTGTCGCTTACGCCTTCGACCAGCCCAAACTCCGAGCCTTCGCCGCCTTCTACAACGACCTGATGCTCGCCCCCTCGGGCCTGACCAAGGCCGAGCGCGAGATGATCGCCGTCGCCGTCTCGGCCGAGAATCGCTGCCCCTACTGCCTCACCGCCCACGGCGCCGCCCTGCGCCAACTCACCGGCGACCCCGCGCTGGCCGAAACCATCGCCCAGAACTGGCGTGCTGCGGCGCTGCCCGAACGGCAGCGCGCCATGCTGGCCTTCGCCGTCAAGGTCACCCTCGCCTCGGCGAGCATCGAGGAACCCGACCGCGAGACCCTCCGCGCCACAGGCTTCACCGACCGCGACATCTGGGACATTGCCGCCGTTGCCTCGTTCTTCAACATGTCAAACCGCATGGCCTCGGCTGTGGGGATGGAGCCGAACGCGGAGTACCATGGGATGGCGCGCTAGGGCGTGTGTGCGCAA
>CAZVIS010000086.1:0-10379 GCA_964627355.1 uncultured Rhodobacterales bacterium | reverse complement strand
CCTGGGGCGACACCCGCGTCGCCCGCATCCGCGCCGACTGGATGGCCATCGGCCCCGTCCGGGACGAGGACGACTGGGACGTCGCCTGACCCGCGATTCCCTTTGGCGCGTGACCCGATTCGCGCTAGCCTTGATGCACATTTGCACCAAGGAGATTTCCGATGCCGTCTTTCAGAACCCTGCTGCGCGAGAATATCGCCTTTCTGGCCCTGTCATTCACGTGTTTCTCGGTCGAACCTGCCATCGTTCATGCGCAGGGGGGCGACTACAACCCGGTCCCTTTTACCGACACGCTGAGTTTGTCGCGCGGAAGTGTTTCGCCGGTCTCCGGCGACGCGATCTACCTGACCGAGAGTGACCGCTGCCGCCTTGTGACGCAGGAATGGGGCTGGGGGGACTGCACCACACTGGACGCGCTGATCATCAACCAGATCGACGGCGTGGACACCACCCTGATCGAAAAGCCGACGACGGACGGCTATGTCCAGCTCGACGACTGGCAGGATCAGGGCCGCGACGACGCCATTCGCGAGATCGAGGCCGCGATGGCCGAGGGGCTTGTTGCCCAAAGCGAGGCGACCGGCCAGAAGATCGAGTTCAAGGGCTGGCGCGTCTATCCGACCCTCGATCAAGAGGGCAAGTTCCTCTACTACGCGACCGACCTGTCCTGGGACGGCGAGATGCAGACCAACGTCAAGGCGGTGGTCTTTGACCGGCGGGGCTATGTGACGCTCAGCTATGTGCCGATCGACGGGGCGGCGTCGTCCGAGACGATCCTCGCACTGACCAAGGCGGTGCTGCAGACCTACCAGTCCACCCCGACCGAGGCCTATTCCGCCTTTGTCACGGGTGACAAGGTGGCGGCGGTCGGGGCCGTGGGAGTGCTGGCGACGTTGGTGGGGGTGAAGTACGGCAAGACGGCCTTTGCCGGCTTCCTTGCCATCGCGGCGCTGGTCCTCAAGAAGGCGTGGTTCCTGCTGGCGGTGCCGCTTCTGGCCATCGGCCGCCTGTTTCGCAAGAAGCCGACCGGGCAGGCCTAGGCCTGGAGCGCCAGTCAGGCACGTCGGCCAAGCCGGTGGCGAAGGGAACGCCACAGTTCGCTCGCAGCGCGTCGGGCGGAACTTCTGCGCCACCACCGCTTGCCCGCGTGGCAGCCTTCGCGGGCCGGGTCAAAGCCTGTTCCGCCGAGGTCGATCGCACTGCGGTCAAACGCCTCCCACTCCTGCAGCAGCGCTGCCTCGGAATGACTGTAGTGAAGACCAAGGCCGCGGAGCTGGTCCAAGGGCCCAAGGCCAGTCGCCTGTTCCCGATGCCGGGCGAGCATGCGCGCCTTGCCCATCAGCTTGTAGTGAAACAGCATCAGCTCGTCGCGGCGGGGAAAGACCAGTCGCCCTTTCGGCCGCGCCATGTGGCGGCCGGGTTCAAAGCCTGTATCGGTGAGGGCATCGGGGTTGAAGATGCCAAGCTTGTTCATCACGCCAAAAGGCGCCCCGCGCCGCCGTGTCTCGACAAGGCACTCGTGGGGTTCGGGGAAGGCCTCGCTGACCATCTGGTAGCCAAGCGCCACCATCAGAGTAACGCCCTCGGCCTTGCAGCGCGCTAAATAGGGACCAAGACCGCCCGCCACCGTCAGATGCTCGTCGATGGCGGTGATGATGACCCAGTCGGCGCGGCCCCGGCTTTCCGTCCAGACCTCGTTCTGGAACCGCTGCTGCGACAGCACAAAGCTGTCGGTCACCACCCGCTGGAACCGCCGCACCTCGACCTTTGGATGCGCCCGCAGGATGTCGAGTGACCCATCGGTCGACCCGTCGTCGGCAACCACATAGCGGTCCACCACCGGGTCGTAGTGGCGAAAGAAGAAGGGCAGGATGTCCGCTTCGTTCCAGCACAGGGTATAGAGGTGGACCGTCATTCGCCGCCCTGCCGGACGACGCGGGCGGGATTCCCCGCGACGGTCGCCCCGGCGGGCACGTCGCGCCCGACGACCGATCCCGCCGCAACCAGCGCGCCTGCACCAACCGTCACCTCGGGCAGGATCACCGCGCCGGCCCCGATCACCGCGCCGTCACCCAGGGTGATCATCCCGGCGAGTACCGCCCCCGGCCCGATCGACACATAGTCCCCGCAGGTCAGGTGGTGCCCGAGGACCGCCCCCCGGTTCACCAGAACGAAGTCCCCCATCCGCGTTCCCGCCCCGACGATGGCCCCCGCGTTGATGTAAAGGCCCGGACCATGCTCCAGTCCGCGCGGCACGATCGCCGTAGGGTCGATCAGCGTCAGCGGCGTGGCAAAGCCCTGCGCCCGCGCCTCGGCCACCGCCGCGCGCCGGTTGGCGGGCGTGAACAGGGGCACGATGAACGGCTCCTCTCGCGTGGCGGCATCGGCCTCGGCCAGCGGTCGGGCCAGGGCCGGATCACTCAGAAAGCAGGGGCCAGGGTGGTTGCGGATGCCTGCGGTCAGGGTGATCCGGGCGCGGTGCAGGCTTTCCTCGACCTCGACCACCAGGCTCGATCCGGTGGCGTAGATCACCGCGCGCATTCGGCGGCTCCTTCAAGGACGGCGTCGATGATGGCCCGGGTGGCGGGGCCCGCAACCTCGGGCTGGATCGGCAGGCTCAGCACTTCGGCCGACAGGCGTTCGGTCACCGGCAGCGGCGTCTGGCCATCCCGGCGGAACGCGGGCTGCAGGTGCAGCGGCGGGGTGTAGTGGATCGCGGTGCCAATGCCGCGGCGGGCGAGGCTTTCGGCCAGCCGGTCGCGCGCCGGATGCGCGATGACGAACTGGTGCCAGACCGCGCCGTCATCCCAGGGCGGCAAGGAAACCGCCGCGCCGATCCCCGCGTGCAGCGCCGCCGCGATCGCCTGCCGTTCGGCATTGCCCTCCTTCAGGTACGGCAGCAGCGCCAACAGGATCGCCGCCTGCAGACTGTCGAGCCGCGAGTTCCCGGCCACGACCGTGCTGATCCGCTGTGCGTCGGTCCAGCCATAGCTGGTCTGCGCCCGCAGCCGTGCGGCAAGTCCCGCGTCCGAGGTGACGACTGCACCCCCGTCGCCGACGCCGCCGAGGTTCTTCGTCGGATAGAACGAGAATGCGGCCGCATGCCCCCAGCTTCCCGCCTGCCGTCCCGCCACCCGCGCCCCATGCGCCTGCGCGCAATCCTCCAGCAGGAACAGGCCGTTCCGGGCCGCCAATGCGGTCAGCGCGGGAATGTCGGCCATCCGGCCATACAGGTGCACCGGCACGATCGCGGCGGTGCGCGTCGTGACGGCCGCTGCGGCCGCGGCCGGGTCCATCGTGCAGGTGGCCGCATCGATCTCGACAAAGACCGGGGTGGCGCCGACCAGGCGGATCGCCTGCGCGGTCCCGTGGGCGGTCAGCGCGACGGTGATAACCTCATCCCCCGGCCCGATCCCCGCCGCCCGCAGTGCCAGGACCAGCGCGTCGGTCCCGTTGCCGCAGCCGATGGCGTGGCTGACGCCGCAGAACGCTGCAAACGCGGTCTCGAAGGCCGCCACCGCCTCGCCACCGATCGCAGTTCCGCCGTCCAGCACCCGCGCCATGGCGGCATCGACCTCGGCGCGATAGCGCGCGATGCGCCGCATCGGCGCCGCCTGCGGGAGCATCGCCGTCATGCCGAGGCTGCCTGGACCGCAAAAAGGGCGGGCTCCGGCGCGGAAAACTGCCGCGACTCGGCATAGGGCGTCTCGGCCAGGCCCAGAAGCACCGTGCCCGGCGCGAACTCGCGCAGATGGATCAGCACGCCGGGCCCGACCAGCAGCGCAATGCCGGGGCGGTCGAGCATCTGCGTCACCAGATCCGCGCCCGAATCCAGATCGACGGTGACCCGGCCTGCCATCACGATCAGCACCTCGGGGGTCGAGTTGGCGTGGCCTGCGCGCCGTATCCCCGTCGGATCGTCGGGGACCGTGATGATGAACAGGCGCGACGCGTCGAACCCCGCAAGCCCGCGAAGGTCCAGCGGATACAACCGCCCGCGCGCGTCGCTATGGCATGGCAGGCTGATCTGCCTGCACCCCGGCAGGTCCGAGACGGACGTCATGGTCAAGGCTGAACCTTTGATGCGGCACCGATCCGGGCGGAACTCACGTAGAACGCCCCGCATTGGCCTTCAGTTCCGTCAGCAGCGCCCGGATGTGCCGGATGTCCTCTTCGATCTTTGCCAGACGGATGCCGTCCGAGACCTCTTCGACGACGACACCCTGTTCGGCCATCTCCTCGCGCACTTCCTCTTCCTTGGCCTTCTCCATCGCATCCACGATGATACCGAACAGCAGGTTCAGCGTGGTGAAGGTGGTGAAGATGATGAACACCACAAAGAAGATCCAGGCGCGCGGGTGCTGCTCCATCACGACGGTCGCGATGTCGGGCCAGCCTTCCAGCGTCATCATCTTGAACAGCGTGAAGAAGGTCGTCCCGATGTCGCCAAAGTGCTGCGGGACGGTGTCCTTGAACAGCGTGACGCCGATGATCGCGCCGACGTAGTACATGATGAACAGCACACCCGCGACCGAGGCCCCGCCGGGCAGCGCGCCGAACATCCCGTTGATCACGCGCCGCATCGACGGGATCGCCGTGGCCAGGCGCAGCAGTCGCAGCACCCGCAATGCGCGCAGTACCGACAGGGCACCCGTATTGGGCAGAAGAGCGATGCCCACAACGACGACGTCGAAGATGTTCCAGCCATCGTAGAAGAACTTCTCGCGCATCACGACCAGCTTCATCGCGATCTCGAGGCAGAAAATTGCAAGACAGACGTTGTCCAGAAAGTCGAGCGTGGCCAGGACGCCCGGGGGCAGATCGAGTGTCATGAGGCCGAGGATGGCCGCATTCACAAGGATGAGGGTGATGATGAACCATTGAAACCGGCTGTTGTTCACAAGTCTTTCGATCGCGCCCATGGAATGTCCCTTTCGTCTCTCATTTGCCCGGTGCCGGTCTTTACCGGACATTGCGGGGCGGAAAATAACACAAGTTTCCCGGGCGTCGCCCGGAATCTCTCGCGCGAAACCGGGGGTTGCACGATCTTGACGGTCGGTTGACGCACGTCCGGCCCAAGCTTCTTCGCCCCTAGATCCCGGTCCAGCCCTGCGCCGAGGCCTTCAGATGTGCAAGGAAACGCTGCACCTTCAGTGTCCGGTGCAGATCTACATGGGTGACCAGCCACAGCGGCGATTCCCATTCGCTGCGGTGTGGCATGACCTCGACCAGATCAGGGTCGTTGGCGGCGTCGAACACCGGGACAAACCCGATGCCTGCGCCAGTACGGATTGCGCAATCGAGCGCCGCCAACTCGGTCGACCGGAAGGCCATGGCCGATGAAGGCAGCCGCGCGCGCAGCCAGATGTTGAAGGGCGCACGGCTTTGCGCATCGTCGCTGATGACAAAGCTGTGGTCGGCGAATTCGGCCTCGGACGCGGGCAAGCCGTGTGCTGCGGCATAGGACCGTGCCGCATAAAGGCCCCACCGCATCCGGACAAAAGGCTGCACCACGTTGTCAGGCTCGGACGGCACGGCGCCCGCGCGCACCGCCACGTGCGCCTCGCCGAAATCCAGCCGGAACAACCGCATGTCGGTCAGATAGCGCAGCACCAGCCCCGGGTGCGTCGCCTGGAAGCTTGTCATCGCGGGCACCAGCAGCCGCGACATGCCGACGATCGAGGTGACCACCAGTTCGCCGCCCACCGATTCGCCCAGACCTCGGATCCGCCCCGACAGCTGCGCGAATTGTTCCTCGGTGACCTGCGCGACCGACAGCAGGTCGCGTCCGGCCTCGGTCGGTGTGTAACCACGGGCATGGCGCTGGAACAGGCGCGCCCCCAGCCGCTTTTCCAGCGCGTCGATGTGACGGATCACCGTGGCATGATGCACGCCAAGCGCTTCGGCCGCGCCCGATACCGTCCCTTGCCGTGCCACCTCAAAGGCGGTACGGACCTCGTCCCAGTTGTCGAACCCCATCCGCGCCTTCCCTGTCGCTTCTTGACGTTAAGGAATGCCCGGACTGCGCCAGTCTTCCAAGCGAAAAGGGTGCGACCAGATTTCGCGTCTGCCGCATCCATCGGATTGTCCGCCGCTGCGGCCTTGACGTCTGGCGGCTCCGACACAAGGTTGCCCAACAGGGCTCGGCGCAACAGCTTTTCCCCGAACGGAGTACCAGATGAAGATCCTGCACGATACGCCCGACCGGCTGGTGATCGAGGATCGCCCCATCGTGCTGGCGTGGATCCTTGTCGGCATGATCGTCGTGACCTCAGCGATTGCGCTGTGGCTCCTGGCCGAGGGGGACTGGACGGGCCTCTGGCTCTCGCTTGCGCCGGTGGGCTTTGCGTTGGCCTTCTTCGTGTTCGTGGTGCGCGTGCAGGCGACCTTTGACCGCATGGCAGGGCTGGTGACGATCGAGACGAATTCCCTGCGCCGCCGGACGCGCGAGACGCTGCCCCTGACCGACCTGCGGCGGGCTGACGTTCAGACCTATCTCAGCACGGTTGCCGGGCCGGGGCGGAAGCGGACCAAAATGTCCCGCCCCGTGCTGGAGCTTGCGGGCGCGGTGGAACCGCACCCGCTGATGCAGACCTATGTGGCCGGTGGTGGCGCGGCCGAGGTTGCGGCCTCGATCAACCGCTGGCTCGGCCGCGCCTGACGCCCTAGTGCACCCGCGCCGCGACTTCGGCGGCATAGCGGCTCTGCATGTCCTCGACCGCCTGCGCATGTTTTGCCGCCAGTTCAGGACGCAGCTTTTCGGCCCGTGCAGCGGCGTCCATTGTCGGCAGGTAGTGGCCCTGCACCTGTGGCATGACGTGGCGCGCGATCAGCTCATAGGACTTGTGCGTCGCCGCCGGGTCCGCCCAGTTGTGGGCGAGCATCAGGTAGGCGCCGAAGCCGCCGTTCGACTGCGCCTGCAACCGATTGATCTGTGCCACCGCCATGTCGGGTGTGCCGATCGCGCCAAAGCCGCTTTCGTTCACGAACTGGATCATTTCCTTCACGTTGTTGCCCGGCACCGCCATCTGCGGAAAGGCCGCGACCGCCTGGAAATAGTGGAACCACTGCTCCATCCCGTATTCGACGTCGCGGTAGGCCTGCTCCATCGTGTCGGCGATATGCACGAGGCCCACCAGCCGCCACTTGCCCCGGTCCACCGTCTTGCCATGCAGCGCCGCCTCGGCCTCGACCACGTTCCAGTGCAGGGCCAGCGCATCGAACCCCGCCGCCGTGGTCGCCCCAATGGACAGCATCCCCACCCCGTGCCGCCCCGCCAGCCGCGGCCCTGCGGGAGAGGCGACGGCAGCGGTCGAGATGTCGAACAGCGGATTGGAATAGGGCCGCAGGTGCAGCCGTGCGTCGCGCAGGTCCCAGCGGTCGTTCTTGAAGGTCACCGGCTCCTCACTTGTAAGAAGCTGCATGATGACGCCAAGGCTGTCCTCCAGCAGGCCCCGTGTCTGGCTCGGGTCGATCCCGATCATCCGTGCGTCCGTCGGCAGCGCGCCCGGCCCCACCCCCAGCATCACCCGCCCCCGCGTGAGGTGATCCAGCAGCACGATCCGCTCGGCGACCCAAAGGGGGTTGTGATAGGACAGGCTGGTGACGCCGGTGCCCAGCTTGATGTGCCGCGTCCGCTCGGCGGCGGCGGCGATGAAGATTTCGGGGCTCGCGATGATCTCGGACCCCGCCGAATGATGTTCGCCGATCCACGCCTCGTCATAGCCAAGGCGGTCAAGGTGCTGGATCAGTTCGAGGTCGTTCTGCAGGGCAAGCGTGGGGTTGATCCCCGGCTTGTGGAACGGGGCAAGGAAAATTCCGAAACGCATCCGATGCGGCATGTCAGTCCTCCCATGGGTGATCCGCGCCTCCCCGCGCGGGGGGCCTGCTCGCCCCAAAGGCGAGTGTTGGCCCTGCGGACCTGCAGGTCAACGAGTCCTTCAGCCGGTCGGCGGCTTGACTCGCGGGGCTTGCAGGCGTAATCGCCGCCCCAATCCCCGGAAGCCCCACGCTTCCGGTCCCTTGGGCCATGCCCGGGATCGCCACCTGCCAGCGCGTTGCGCCCGCAGGTGCTGTTCCGCATTGCCCTTGGGCCCGCCGCCGCCGGATCCCATATCGGGACCGAAATGACCTGAGGAGAAGCCGATGTTCGAATCCCTCTCGCAGCGCCTTGGCGGCGTCTTCGACCGGCTGACCAAATCCGGCGCCTTGTCCGAAGCGGACGTCGTCGCCGCCCTGCGCGAGGTGCGGACGGCCCTGCTGGAGGCGGACGTTTCCCTGTCTGTCGCGCGCGATTTCATCAAGCGGGTGCAGGACAAGGCGACCGGGGCGGCGGTGACGAAGTCGGTCACGCCGGGCCAGATGGTCGTCAAGATCGTGCATGACGAACTCATCAAGGTGCTGGCGGGCGAAGGCCCCGCCGATGCGCTGAAGATCGACAATCCCCCGGCCGCGATGCTGATGGTGGGTCTGCAGGGCTCGGGAAAAACCACCACCACCGCGAAACTCGCCAAGCGGCTCAAGGACCGGCAGGGCAAGCGCGTCCTGATGGCCAGCCTCGACACGAACCGCCCCGCGGCGATGGAGCAGCTGGCGATCCTTGGCGCGCAGGTCGGCGTCGATACCCTGCCGATCGTCAAGGGCGAGACGGCGGTCCAGATCGCCAAGCGTGCGAAAACACAGGCGGCCATGGGCGGCTACGACGTCCTGATGCTCGACACCGCCGGCCGGTTGCAGATCGACGAGGTGCTGATGGCCGAGGTGGCCGAGGTGCGCGACGTGGCACAGCCGCGCGAGACCCTGCTGGTCGTCGATGGCCTCACCGGTCAGGTCGCCGTCGAGGTCGCGCAGGAGTTTGAGGCCCATGTCGGCATCTCGGGCGTCGTCCTGACGCGCATGGACGGCGACGGTCGCGGCGGTGCGGCCCTGTCGATGCGCGCCGTCACCGGCAAGCCCATCCGCTTTGTCGGTCTTGGCGAAAAGATGGACGCGCTGGAAACCTTCGAGGCGGATCGCGTCGCGGGCCGCATCCTTGGCATGGGCGATATCGTGGCCCTCGTCGAAAAGGCGCAGGAGACGTTCGAGGCTGAACAGGCCGAACGGATGGCCAAGCGCTTCGCCAAGGGCCTCTTCAACATGAACGACCTGCGGATGCAGCTGGAACAGATGCAGAAGATGGGCGGCATGCAGGGCCTGATGGGGATGATGCCCGGCATGGGCAAGATGCAGGAAAAGGCGGCAGCGGCGGGTCTGGATGACCGGATGCTGAAACGCCAGATCGCGCTGATCCAGTCGATGACCAAGAAGGAACGCGCGAACCCTGACCTTCTGCAGGCCAGCCGCAAGCGCCGGATCGCCACGGGCGCAGGCCTCGACGTGGCCGAACTGAACAAGCTTCTGAAGCAGCACCGCCAGATGGCGGACATGATGAAGAAGATGGGCAAGGGCGGCGGCATGAAGCAGATGCTGAAGCAGATGCTCGGCAAGGGCGGGATGCCTGACCCGTCCAAGATGAGCGCAGCCGAACTGGAAGAGGCCGCGCGCGGCATGAAGCAAGGTTTGGGAGGCATGGGCGGCGGGATGCCCGGCATGGGCGGCATGGGCCGCGGCGGGCTGACGCTGCCCTCGGGCCTGTCGGGGCTGATGAAGAAGAAATGACCGGCGCGACTGCCCATATCCCGACGGTCGAGACCGCCCGCCTGCGCCTTCGCGCGCCACGGCTGTCGGACCTCGACCTCTACGCCGCGTTTCGCGCGTCACAGCGAACGCGCGTTCTGGGTGGCCCCTTTTCGCGCGACGAGGCCTTTCACCAGCTTTCGGCCTTGATTGGCCACTGGAGCTTGCGCGGGTTCGGTCGCTGGATGGTGGCCGACCGCGAAACCGATCTGCCAGTGGGTGTGGTCGGCCCATACCACCCCGAAGGCTGGCCCGAGCCGGAGATCGCGTGGTCGGTCTTTGACGAGGCCGAGGGTAAGGGCATCGCCCATGAGGCAGCACTTGCCGCACGCGACTATGCCTACCGTGTTCTCGGCTGGCCTCCAGCCGCGAGCCTGATTGCCACGGACAACACCCGTTCCGCCGCGCTGGCGAGGCGCATGGGGGCCAAGGTTGAAGGTCAGTACCCACATGCAACTTATGGCTTGCTGGACATCTGGCGCCATCCGGGGCCGGAGGCACTGGCATGATCGCCCCCACCCTCACCACAGCACGCCTGACCTTGCGACCCCCGGTTGCGACCGACTTCCCGGCCTACGCGGCGCTGATGGCCTCTCCCCGGTCAGCCGGAATGGGTGGCCCGTTCGACGAACGGGAAGCCTGGGGCATATTCTGCCACGAGATTGCCTGCTGGCACCTGTTCGGCCACGGCGGCCTGACGGTCA
>CAZVIS010000085.1:0-10612 GCA_964627355.1 uncultured Rhodobacterales bacterium | reverse complement strand
CCGCGCACCAGACGCGGTGGCCCCATTCGTCATTCAGGGAGGAGAACGGGAATGAAACATCTGATCGTCGCCGCCGCACTGGCGCTGCTTGCGGGCGGGGCCCATGCGCAGGGCTACTACGAAGGCAAAAGCATAGACTACATCATCGCCACCGAACCCGGCGGCGGCTATGACACCTATGGGCGTCTGGTGGGCAAGTATCTCGGCAAGCACCTGAAGGCCGATCAGGTGGTCTTCAAGAACATGCCGGGCGCAGGGCACCTGATCGGGGCCAACACGCTGAATGCGTCCGAGCCTGACGGGCTGACCATCGGCACCTTCAACACCGGGCTGATCTATTCGCAGCTCCTGGGGGCCGAGGGCGTGCAGTTCGACCTCAACACCATGAGCTGGATCGGCAAGGCGGCATCGGACCCGCGAGTCATGGTGATGTCCACGCAGTCCGGCTTCACCGACTACGATGCACTGAAGGCCGCCCCCGGTCCGCATCTCTTTGCCGCCGCTGGCGTCGGCTCGGCCTCCTACAACGAGACGAACCTGCTGGCCGGCGCCCTGGACCTGGACATCAAGGTGGTGTCCGGCTTCAACGGGAACGAAGGCGAACTCGCGATGATGCGGGGCGAGGTGATCGGGCAGATCGCGTCGCTGTCGTCGATCACCCCCTTTGTCGAAGGCGGCAACGGCGTCGTGGTCCTGTCCATCGGCGGCGAAGGACAGCCGCAGGCAGTGGACAAGGCGGTGAACGAGGATGGCAAGGGAATCGTCAACCTGATCGCCGCGAACTCGATCATCGGGCGCCTGACCGCCGCCCCTCCGGGTGTGGATCCCGCCGTTCTTGCGGAACTGCGCACCGCCTACATGGCCGCCCTTTCCGACCCCGAACTGCTGGCCGAGGCCGAGGCCCTGGGCATCCCGATCGACCCGGCCGATGGGGCTGCCGTCGAAGGTTTGGTCAAGGGCGCGCTGGCGCAAAGCCCCGAGACGGTCGAGATCGTCAAGGCCGCGCTGACCGAGCAGGCACCGCTGACGCAGGTGACCTCGGCGATCCTCGGCCTTGCGGACGAGAACAAGGAAGTCACGATCAACGGCAAGGACGGCGAGATCGTGGTCGAACCCTCGGGTTCGCGGACCGAGATCCTCATCAACGGGGCCGCGGCCAAGCGTGGCGACCTTGTCGTGGGGATGGAGTGTGTCATCGACTACGACCCCGCCAAGGAAGGCAACGAGCCGAAGAAGATGGACTGCAAGGGCTGATCCCCTGCCGTCGCGCCGTCCCGTCCCCGGGGCGGCGCATGCCTCTGCCCCCGATCATCGCGCCTGCCCTGACCGTGCATTCGGCCCGACCGGCACGCTTTTGCAGAAGGACACGACCATGGCCGATGACGGCACCCCTGCCTACACCAAGTACCAGTCCGACGTGATCGTGGACCTGCTGCAGTCCTACGGCTTCAAGTACGTCGCGATCAATCCGGGGGCCAGCTTTCGCGGCCTGCACGACAGCCTTATCAACTACGGCAACAACTCGCCCCAGATGCTGGTCTGCCAGCATGAGGAGACGGCGGTGCAGATCGCCCACGGCTATGCCCGCGCGACGGGGGAACCGATGGCGGTGATCCTGCACGACCTTGTCGGCCTGCTGCACGGCACCATGGCGATCTACTACGCCTTCACCGACCGCGCGCCCGTGTTCATCATGGGCGCCACCGGCCCGATGGACGAAGGCAAGCGCCGCCCGCGCAGCGACTGGCACCACACCGCGCTGGTGCAGGGCAACGCGGTGCGTGACTACACCAAGTACGACTACCAGCCCACGTCGATTGAGGGCGTCCCCGACAGCTTCATGCGGGCCTATTCCGCGATGGTGACGGAACCCGCAGGGCCGATCTACATGTGCTATGACGCCATGTTGCAAGAGGCGCCGCTGACCAAGGCTGTCCCCCTGCCGCCCCCCGACATGATGAAGGCGCCCTCGCCCATGCAGGCCGACCCCGCTATGCTGGAGCGGATGGTGGACGCGCTGCTGGCGGCCGAGCGGCCCTACATCATGACCGAATACACCGGACGGCACCCGGGCAACTTCGAGAAGCTGGTGGAGCTGGCCGAAACCCTTGGCGTCGCCGTCTGGGACGTGAACGCGGCACTGTGCTTTCCGAACCGGCACCCCCTCAACCTGTCGATGGACACCGCCAGCCTGAAGCAGGCGGACGTGATCCTGTCGCTCGACGCGCGCGAGTGGGAGAAGGCGACGGCCAAGCTCGACTCGACGGTGCGGACGCTGGACAGCTATCTCGCCGACGATATCCTGTGGATGGAACTGGGCTTTCACGAGACGGGGCTGAAGTCCTGGGCGCTGGACCATGGGCGCTATCTGCCGAAAAGCCTGTCGGCGCTTGGCGACCCACGCCTTGCCATGCCGCAGATGACCGAGATTGCGAAGGCGAAGCTCGCTGCGGACCCCGCGCTGCGCGCCAAGGTCGCCGACCGCACCGTCGCCATCGCCAACCGCCACGCCGAGAACGTCTCCCGCTGGAAGGCCGAGGCGCAGGTGGACCGGGACTCGAGCCCCCTCACCCTGCCCCGCCTTGCCGAGGAAGTGTGGGAGGTCATCAAGGATGAAGACTGGGTGCTGTCGGTCGGCACCCTGCGCGAATGGACGCGCAAGCTTTGGACCTTCGACAAGCCATACCAGCATCCCGGCAAGTCGATGGGCACCTCGACCCAGATCGGCATGTCGCTTGGCGTGGCGCTGGCGCACAAGGGGTCGGGCAAGATCGTGGTGGCTCTAAACCCCGATGGCGACCTGATGTATGACGTGGGCGCCCTGTGGACGGCGGCCAAGCACCGCCTGCCCATCCTGATCGTGATGTTCAACAACCGCGCCTACTACAACGACTGGCACCACCAGATCCGCATGGCGAGGGCCCGGGGCACGGATGAGAGCAAGGCGCATATCGGCATGGACATCTTCGATCCCGAACCCGACTTCGCCGCCGCCGCGCGCAGCATGGGCGTCTGGGGCGAAGGGCCGATCGACCGGCCCGAGGATGTGGGCCCCGCCCTGCGTCGCGCGCTGGAGGTCGTGAAATCCGGCAAGCCCGCGCTGGTGGACATCATCACGAACCACCGCTGACCCGAAATAACAAAGGCCCCCGCACGGCGGGGGCCTTTCTCTTGCCGCGCAGGCTGTTCAGGCAAGGGCCGATCCGACACCGAAAAGCGCAAGACCAAGGCCCGCCCCGCGCAGCACCCATCCCGTCTTCAGTTTGGACAGCGTCAGATAGGCGAAGAGCGTGCCCGCCGCATGCAAGAGCGCGGTGGCAACCAGCATCCCGGCGGCAAAGCCAATGATCCCGGCGCCGCCCGTCTCCATCCCGTGCGCCGCGCCGTGAACCATGCCAAAGCCCGCGCCAAGCGCCACCAGTCCGCCGACGGGAACGCGCGCCGACAAGGCCAGCAACCCGCCCAGAACGATGACCGAGGCAAGGATCGCAGGCTCGACCAGCGGCACCTGGACGCCTGCAACAGCCAGCGCAAAGCCCACGGCCATCGCACCGACAAAGGCGACCGGCATGGCCCATTGCGTCCGCGACGGTGCCGTGGTTGCAAGGATGCCCACGGCCAGCATGGCGGCCAAATGGTCGGCCCCCAGCATGGGGTGCAGCATGCCTGCGGCCACCGACCCATGTGCTGCGGGGTCAACGTGCGCCAGCGCCGGGGTGGCAATCAGCGTTGCGGCCAGGACCGAAACTGTCGTCTTCATCTGCGTCTCCCTGTGTTTGAACCGGTCCGGCGGGTTCCCGCCTTGTTTGCCATCATATCCGCACAGACACGTCGGACAATCAACAAGAGAACGTCATTCTGTATAAAGGAACACTCTTGACTGTGCCACCTTGTGCGATGCTACTGATTTCCGCAGGAAAGGTGGGGCGGTGGCGCTCACGTTCGCGACAGGCGGGACAGGCCATGAACCTCAAGCAGCTGAAATACTTCATCCGCGCCGTCGAGATCGGCAACATCACCCATGCCGCCGAAAAGCTGCGCATCGCGCAGACCGCCCTGGGCATCCAGATCCGCAATCTGGAGGAGGAGTTGGGCGTCTCGCTCCTTCACCGCCACTCGCGCGGGGTGACGCCGACACCTGCAGGAGAAATCCTGCAGCGCCACGCCATCGACATCCTCGCCCGGGTCGAGGCCGCCAGCCACGAGGTCAAGGCCGCAGGCAGCGCCAGCCGCATCCCGGTGAACTTCGGCGTCACCCCCAGCATCATGCGTCTGGTCGGCGCCGACCTTGTCGTCGCTGTGCGCAACGAGATGCCCGAGGTGGCGCTGAGCATCGTCGAGGATTTCAGCTTTGTGTTGCAGCAACGTCTTGAACGGGACGAGTTGCATTACGCGCTGACCTACAACACCCCGAACGAGCCTTGGTTTGTCCGGACGCCCCTGCTGGAAGAGGACCTGATGTTCGTCTCCAGCCCCGATCAGGCCAGCGGCACCGGACCCATCACCTTTGCCGAAGCGATCCAGACCGACCTGGCCCTCGCCAGCCGTCAGGACGTGGTCTATCGCCTTGTGCAGGACGAGGCGGCAAGGCTAGGGCTGCCGGTGAACGTCGCCTATGAAGTGCAGTCCGTCCGCGCGATCAAGAACCTGGTGGCCAAGGGCGTCGCCACCAGCATCCTGCCCCGCGGCGCGATGGTCGAGGAGTTGCGCCGCGGCCTGATCGTGGACCGGCTGGTGGAACGGCCCCGGGTCACGCGGACGCTGTTCCTGGTGCGGCGCAATCAGGCCATTGCCGGGCTGAACGTCGCGCGCTTCGAAGGGCTGATCGACGGGATCGTGGACCGCCTGAACCTCGCCATCGGGGAGAACTCGCGCCACCTGTGACCGGTGGCCGCTACAGCCCCCGCGCCTTCAGCGCCTTGTCCAGACGCGGATAGACACGCCGCGCGTTCCCCTCATATACCTTTGCCCGATCCACATCCGACAGGGGCAGCGCATCGACATAGCGTTTCGTGTCGTCGAAATGATGCCCCGTCTCGGGGTCGATCCCCTTCACGGCCCCCATCATCTCGGACGCGAACAGGATGTTTTCGATGTCGATCACGCGGAACAGCAGGTCGATCCCCGCCTGATGATAGACGCAAGTGTCGAAATAGACGTTGCGCATGATGTGGTCCCGCAGATGCGGCTTGCCCAGCATGTCGGCCAGTCCCCGATACCGCCCCCAGTGATAGGGCACTGCACCCCCGCCATGCGGGATGATGAGGCGCAGGTCGGGGAAATCGGCAAACAGGTCGCCTTGCAGGAATTGCATGAAGGCGGTCGTGTCGGCATTTATGTAATGCGCGCCCGTCGCATGGAAGTTCGGGTTGCAGGAGCCCGAGACATGGATCATCGCGGGCACGTCCAGTTCGACCAGCTTCTCGAAGAACGGATACCAGGCGCGGTCGGTCAAGGGCGGGCCGGACCAGTGGCCGCCCGAGGGATCGGGGTTCAGGTTGCAGCCGACGAAGCCCAACTCCATCACGCAGCGTTCAAGCTCGGCAATCGAATGGGCGATCGGGACGCCAACGGACTGCGGCAACTGGCAGACGCCGATGAAGTTCTCGGGGAACAGGGTCACGACGCGATGGATCAGGTCGTTCGAAGCGCGCGTCCAGGCCTGCGACACGCCCTCGTCCCCGACATGGTGCCCCATCCCGGCGGCGCGGGGGGAAAAGATCGTCATGTCGGCCCCACGCTCGCGCAGGGCGCGCAGCTGGTTCTTCTCGATCGTCTCGCGAATCTCGTCATCGCTGATCGCGGCGAGCGTCGGGGCGGGCAGCGTGGGGTCGTCGAAATGGGCGATCTGCGCCTTGCGGAAGGCCATGAAGGCTGCGGGTTCGGTCGTGTAGTGGCCGTGGCAGTCGATGATCATCGCGCCCTCACAGGTAGGTCAGGCCCTTGGCCGCAAGGGCCGGGCGCATGTTGTTCATGTCAAGGCCAAGCTCGCCCTTGGCATAGCGTTCGCGGATCACCGCCTCGCGCGTCTCGCGCGCCTGCGACAGGCGCAGGACCTCGGGCGCCTCGTCGCGGGCCACCACAACCACGCCATCGTCATCGGCCAGCACCACATCGCCCGGGTGCACGATCTGCCCCGCACAGACGACGGGCACATTGACCGACCCGAGCGTCTCTTTCACGGTCCCTTGCGCCGAGATGCACTTGGACCAGACGGGAAAGCCCATGCGCGTCAGGTCCGCCACATCGCGGCAGCCCGCGTCGATTACCAGCCCCAGAACGCCCCGCGCCCGGAACAGCGTGGCCAGCAGGTCGCCGAAGTACCCCGCGTCGGACGCCGAGGTCGGCGCCACCACCATCACGTCGCCGGGCTGGCATTGCTCGATCGCCACATGGATCATCCAGTTGTCGCAGGGCGGAACCGAGACGGTAACCGCCGGCCCCGCCACCCGCGCGCCCGCCCAGACCGGCCGCATGTAGGGCGCCATCAGGCCGCGGCGCCCCTGCGCCTCGTGAACAGTCGCCACGGATTGCGCAGCAAGGCCCAGCACCGCCGCCGGATCGGTACGCTGGATCGACGTGACAACGACGCTCATGGGAATGCTCCTTCCTTGGCGGCGAGACAGGACCGGAAGCCCTGCCGGAGGGCTTCGGCATCAAGGTGACGGCCGATCAGAACGAGACGCGAGTCGCGGGGACCCGAGGGCCAGGGGCCGATGTAGTCGCCCTCCAGGATCATGTGGACGGCGTGCAGCGCCAGCATCCGCTCCTCGCCCGCGATGCTCAGGATGCCCTTGCCGCGCAGGATGTCCTGCCCCTGTCGCGCCAGCAGATCGGCGATCCAGTCGCCAAGGCGCTGGCCGTCCAAGGGTTCCGTCGCGCGCAGGGTCACAGTCTGGATCCCCGTCGGACCATGGGAATGACCGCCATGCGCCAGCGAAATCTGCCCCGCGATCCGGTCAAGGTCCAGGGTCCCCTGCCCGAACAGATCCGCCACCGGCACCCTGCCCCGCACTGCCGTCACGATCCGGGCAAAGGGGTTCACCTGCCGCAGCAACAACTCCGGCGGCGTGTCCCCGGCAAGATCGATCTTGTTCAGCACAATCAGGTCGGCATAGGCGATCTGGTCCTGCGCCTCGACCTCCCGTTCCAGCTGCCCCGGCAGATGCCGCGCATCGGCGACGGCGACCACCCCGTCCAGCCGCAGACGCGGGCGCAGGCTGTCATCCATCAGGAACCCCTGCACCACCGGCGCGGGGTCGGCGAGGCCCGAAAGCTCGATCAGCACCCCGTCGATCCCGTCAAGCCGTGGCACCAACCCGTGCAACGCACGCAACAGATCCCCCCGGACGGTGCAGCACAGGCAGCCATTCGACAGCTCCACCAGCTCCTCCGCCCCGCTGTCGATCAGCGCGCCGTCGATGCCTACCTCGCCGTACTCATTGACGATGACGGCATAGCGCCCCTGCCCCCCCCGCAGCACATGGTTGACAAGCGTGGTCTTGCCCGCCCCCAGATAGCCGGTCAGCACGGTGACGGGGCGCGGTGTCATGCCCAGGGCAGAAGCGAGACGTGGATCACGCCCTCTTCCCCCATCCCGCCGACCGATTTGATCGCAAGGTCGGTGTCCTTGAGGCCAAAGCGGTGCGTGGTGATGAGGTCGAGCGGAAAGCGGTCCGAGGCGAGCTGTTGCAGGGCCAGCTCGCAGGACAGGTAGTTGTGTCCCCGCGCGGCCTTTATCGTGATGTATTTGTTCGCGATCTTGCCGAGGGGGAAGTTCGGGAAGTCCGTCACTTCGCCCTGGATCAGCAGCGTGCCGCCCTTGCGTTTCAACGCCTCGATCCCCAGCAGAACTGGGATCGTCCCCGCGCCCGCCGTGCAGTCCAGCGCCACATCGACACCAATACCTCCGGTGATCTCCTTGATGCGGGCCAGCGGATCCTCGACGCTGACGTCGATCACATGATCGGCGCCAAGACGCTTCGCCACCTCGAGCCGCGCCTTGTCCTTGGCCGTGCCGGTGACGATGATGAGCGAGGCGCCCGCCTGCTTGCAGGCGATGGTCTGGCTCAGGCCCTGCTGCCCCGGCCCCTGAATCAGGACGGTGGAGTTGTAACCCACTCCGCAGTCCAGCAGCGCCCACTGGATGCCGTTTGCCATCGGCGTTACCACCCCGGCAAGCTCCGGCGTCACCCCGACGGGCACACGGTGCAGTACCGCGTTCCACGGCAGGTACATGTACTGCGCAAACCCGCCCCACAGGTGCGGGGCCTTGCGCGCCGAGGTATAGCCATAGCGGATCGCATCGGCGTTCTTGCGCCAGTCGGTGGCCTGGCACAGGCGGTACTCGCCCTTGTGGCACCACTCGCACTGAAAGCAGGGGACGTAGTGCTCGACAAACACAAGGTCGCCTTCCTTGAAGCCCTTGCGCGCCATGAACTGCCGCCCGGCCTTGGCGATGTAGCCGATGTTCTCGTGCCCCATGATGACGGGATCGTCCGAGGGGGGCTTGGCGTAAAGCTTCACATCGGTGCCGCAGATGCCCGCCACCTCGACCCGCAGAAGGGCGCCATCCTCGGGCACCTCCGGCATGGGGTATTCGCGCATCTCGGTCCGGTGCGCGGCGGTTCGGACGGCTGCAAGAACTGTTTCGGTCAAGGCGTGCCCTCCCCCGGCTGAAAGAGGCTAGCAGCGGGTCGGTCTGCCATCAAGAACCGTGTTCCGCATGCGGGAACTTTGTGATATTCGTCCGGCGGATGCGGGATCGGGGGCGCGGATGATCCGGGGCATGCGGCGACCCTCTGACGGCGGCCATGCGACCGAGGTTCAAGGATGGCTGCGGCGCCATTTCGCGCTGGACGGCGCGATCATCGTCAGCGAACTGCGCTGCACCGTCCCCGGTTGCCCGCCCATCGAGACGGTCGCGCTGTTCTGGGATGCTGCTGGCACCCCGTACCGCCTGCGCATTTTCAAACCCCTGGCCGAGGTGGGGCCGGAGGACCTTCCTCCTGCGTGGTATCTGCCCGCCCTTGTCGATGAGGGCGAGGCCGACTGCGGGTGTTGCTGATTTCCATATCGCGGAACGCCGTTCCGTGCGCCTATCGACCTGCGTGCCCCAGCCGGTTAGCCTCGCTCAAAAGAGAGGGAGCCGATGACGACACTCCGCACCGTAACCCGCACACAAGGCAACAACGCAGCCCTGAAGGACGGGCGCGTTCGTCCCGAGGGGATCACCCTCGATTTCGAGGAGGTCCCCGTGCTCGTGCAGGCCTTTCGCCGCATGGTGCGGGGGCTGGAATGGGACCTGTGCGAGATGGCGCTGACGACCTATCTCTGCGCGCGCGAGCATGGGGTGCAGTTCACCGCGCTGCCGATCTTCCTTGTGCGCGATTTCCACCATGGCGCGATCCTGAAGAATCGCAACGCTGGCATTGCCGCCCCGCAAGACCTTGCCGGACGGCGGGTGGGGGTGAACCGAGGCTACACGGTGACCACCGGCGTCTGGGCGCGTGGCATTCTGGAAGAGGAGCACGGCCTCGACCCCGCCCGCGTCATCTGGGTCCTTTCGGGGGACGAGCATGTCGCGGCCTATCGCCCGCCTGCCAACGTCGTCCCGCTAGAGGCCGGGCGGAAGATGGAGGATGACCTTGCCACCGGCGTCCTTGGCGCCGCCATCGGCGTCGCGACCGACCATCCCGATGTGGTCCCCCTGATCCCAGATGCGCTGGAGGCGGGCCTGCGCGCCTTTGACACGCGGGGGCACTATCCGATCAACCATCTGATGGTCCTGCGCGACGATGTGCTGGCGGCCAACCCCAGCCTGCCCCGACAGTTGTTCGAGGCGTTCGTGGAATCAAAGCGCCTCTACCTCGACCAGCTTCGCGCAGGGCAGATCGCCGACCCGACCCCCATCGACCGCATGCACCTGCGCCTGATTGAGCGCGGCGCCGACCCCCTGCCCTACGGGATCGAGCCGAACCGCGCGATGCTGGACACCCTGATCGGCCACGCGATGCGGCAGGGCATCCTGACGCGGCCAGTGCGGATCGAGGATGTCTTTGCGCCGGGCTGTGCGGGCCTGATCGGCTAAAGGCTTCCCAGAAACTCCAGGATGCGGGCGGGGGCGGTCGCTTCGGTCTGGTCTTCGGGCGTTGCGTCCCAGAATTGCGCACGGGGGCTGCATTCCTCGATGAACCGTGCTGCCGACAGCGCGTGGGCGTTGTCCCGACCCGGGATGATGAGCGTGGGAATGTCGAGGCGCATCAGATCCTCGGGCTCGAAGCCCGGGACTGAGTCGCGATCCATCAGGACGCGGGGCATGGCGGCGACGATAAGCTTGTAGTGGTCCACCCGCTGCGCAAGGAACGTCTCGCGGAACGCCGGGTCACGGCGCAGGACGGGGGCCCAGGGGCCGGGGCGGGGGTCCTTGCCAAAGCCGTCGGAGGTCGCCAGCGCAAGATCGACGACGCCCTGCAGCCCCCGCGCCTCGACCTCGGCCAGGTGGATGGCAAAGCGGCGGTGTCCGTTCAGGCGGAACTGCGCGCCGCCGACGGGCCAGTAGTGCACCATGGACAGCACCCGCTCAGGGTACCGCGTGGCAAGCGTCGCCACC
>CAZVIS010000084.1:4377-10613 GCA_964627355.1 uncultured Rhodobacterales bacterium | reverse complement strand
CCAATCGACAAAGGCCACTGCACCGATCGTGTCCGTGATCCTGACCCGCGCCTCGGCCGAAGCGCCGAGGAAGGCCTGCCCACCGATTTCGAAGTCGCGCCGCAGGATCGACACGCCGAGCGACTGGTAAGGCTGTCCGCGCACCGTACCCGCGCCGCCGGAATAGAACAGGTCGCCCCGCGGCGTGTCCAAAAGGCTGGGTCCGAACACCGCCCCGACCTGCAGCCTTGCCGCGATGGTCACGCGGTCGGACGCGCCAGGGCTGATGTAGCCACGGGCGTCGGCCTTGACACGAACGCCGGCATCACCCTCGCCCAGGGTGAAGAAGGGCTTGATCTCGGCATCGAAGTAGCTGCCTTTCCGCGCGTCCAGGGCCTTGTCCCGGCTGTCGCGCAGCACGCCGATCGGCAGGGCCACCGTGCGATAGGTGTAGGCGCCCGTGATATCGTCCACCTCGGCATAGTCGTACTGAAGCGCTGCCCGCAGCGTCAGCTTGTCGGTCAGGTACTGCGTCGCGGTCAGGCCTATGGTCGCCAGATCGCCGGTGTAGTCATCCTCTTCCAGGTGCGACAGTTCCAGCTTTACGCCGACCGTCGTGTCAGGGGTAAAGGTCGCCGGACGTTCCAGCGTCAGGCCGAGGGTATAGTCGATGCCGCTGTCCTGCGCGCCGATCTGGGCGACCTCGCCATAGACGCGCAGTCGTTCGCCCCCACCGGCCAGATTTCGGTGCAGCCAAGCGGCCGAAACGGTGGCACCATCGAGGCTGGAAAGCTCGCCCCCAAGGGAATAGCGGCGCGGTTTCTGTTCGACGACGGCCAGACCGATGGGCAGAAGGTCGGGCGGCAGGATTGCGTCCCCCTCGGTCAGCGCGATCGAGCTGAAGATGCCGGTGCGACGCAGGCGGTCGGCCACGCGGTTCAGCGTTGCGGGGCTGAAGCGGGCACCTTCGGGCAAACCGGCGATGGCGATGATTCGCTCCAGCCGCATCCGTTCATTTCCAGTGACGGTCAGGGGGCCGAAGCGCAGGCGCTGCCCGGTGTCCAGGCGGATGTCCGCGTCCAGACGACGGGCCGCGTGGTCGGCCACGATATCCTGGCCGGCAACCGCCGCCTTGGCATAGCCCCGGTCGCGCCACGCGTCGATCACCACGGTTGCCGCCTCGGCGATGAGGCCGCTTTCGGCCACGGCACCCGGGGTGAAAAGCGGGGGCAGGGCAGCGGCGCCGGGGCGCGGTTCGACCCGCGTCATGCCGAAGGCGAAGGTCGGGCCGGGATCCACGATCACCTCGATCCGGCCGATCCGGTCCGGCGCGTCCAGGGGCGCAATCCCTGCTGCCTCGCGCCCGTCCACCAGCACACGGATCACGGCCGAGTAGTGTCCACGCCCGTAGAGCACGCCAAGCAGGCGCGCATACTCGGCCCGGGCGGCAGCAAAAAGATCCTGACCGTCCGTCGTCTCGTCGGCCTGCGCTCGAAAGACGGCCGAGGCGGCACGCAATTCGGCCTCGAGGGACCTGTCCGCGCCGGGCGCGCTGAACGCAATCGTCGTGTCGGCCCAGGCAGACCAAGCACCTGAGAGCGCACAGGCGATCACCGCCGCGCCAAGACTGCCCTGACGGAGTCTGCCCGATACACTTGCCCGCACCATAGCCGGACCATCGCAGATCGCCCCGGGCGCAGCAATGCACGCAGGACATAGCCGTGCCGGAAAGCGCCGATCCCGGTCTAGCCCTGCGGCGTCATGGCCTTGCGCTGGCGGGCGCGCTTGATGCCCAGATAGCGCTCGCGCAGGATGATGAGGACACCGGCCGCCACGATCAGCACCGCCCCGCCAAGGGTGGTCAACGAGGGCACTTCGTCAAAAGCCCAATAGCCGATGACCAGGGCGAAGATCATCGAGGCATAGTCGAACGGCGCAACCAGCGAGGCGTCGGCCTCGCGGTAGGCGGCGGTCAGGAAGATCTGGCCGATGCCGCCAAGAAGACCGCAACTGACCAGAAGCGCCGCCTCACGCGGGGTGGGCCAGACCCAGCCGAAGGGCAAGGTCACCAGCGCCAGTGCCGTGGCGGTGACGGAAAACCAGAAGACGATGGCGCTTGTCGCCTCGGTCAGCACCAGCTTGCGCACGAAGACCTGCGCCAGCGCCGCAAAGACCGCCCCCGCCAGCACCAGCATCGCGCCGAAGGCCTGCGCCATCTCGACCGGCGCCCCCGGCACGATGGTCAGGCGCGGCGACAGCACGATGAGGACGCCGATCATGCCGAGGATGACGGCCGAGATGCGGAACAGCCGCACGTTCTCGCCCAGAAACATCGCGGCGAAGATGACGGTGAGGAGGGGGGCCGCATAGCCGATGGCCGTGACTTCTGGCAGGGGCAAATAGGCCAGGCCCGCAAAGCCGAGGCCCATGGCCGTCGTGCCGACGACGCCGCGCCAGAGGTGCCCCATCGGATTTGCTGTCCGAAAGCCGGTGGCGAGTTCCTGTCGCAGCGCCAGCCAGACCACGATCACGGGAATCGCGAAGAAGGACCGGAAGAACACCGCCTGCCCCGGCGGCACCCGGTCCGACACCGCCTTGATGAGCGAGGCCATCAGGATGAACACCACGACCGAGGCGAGTTTCAGGGCGATGCCGCGCAGGGGTCGCATGGGAACTCCTTTTCCGCCAGCCAAACCCGCGAGGGGGACACGTGCAAGGGTGAAACGGCTTGCCCGCGCCGGGGCGTCACGGTTTCATGGCTGAAACCCCGGAGGACCTGATGCCGAAACCCGCACTGACCGACCTGATCCGCCAGGGGCGGGGCCTCGATCCCGCCGATCTGGTGCTGCGCGGGGGGCGGGTGTTCGACCTGATGACGGGGGATCTGGTTGAGACGGATGTGGCGATCTGTGGCGATACGATCGTGGGAGTTTATGGCGCGTACTCGGGCAGGCGCGAGGTGGATGTGTCGGGCAAGGTGCTGGTGCCGGGCTTCATCGACACACACCTTCACATCGAGTCGTCGCTGGTGACCCCCTTCGAGTTTGACCGCTGCGTGACGCCGCGTGGGGTAACCACCGCCATCTGCGATCCGCACGAGATTGCCAATGTCTGCGGGCTGGAGGGGATCCGGTACTTCCTTGAGGCGTCCTCGCGCACGCTGATGGACATCCGCGTGCAGCTGTCGTCCTGCGTGCCCTCGACGCATATGGAGACGGCGGGGGCGCGGCTGGAGGCTGCGGATCTGGTGCCGCTGATGGATCATCCGAGGGTCATCGGCTTGGCGGAGTTCATGAATTTCCCGGGCGTCCTGATGGGGGATCCGGGGTGCCTCGCGAAGCTTGAGGCGTTTCGCGGGCGGCATATCGACGGGCATGCGCCCCTGCTGCGGGGAAACGACCTCAACGGCTACATCGCCGCCGGAATCCGGACGGAGCATGAGGCGACATCAGCCGAGGAGGCGCTGGAGAAGCTGCGCAAGGGGATGAGGGTGCTGATCCGCGAGGGGTCGGTGTCGAAGGACCTCGCGGCGCTGTGGCCGCTGCTGACGGAACGGTATGCGCCGTATCTGTGCCTATGCACCGACGACCGCAACCCGCTGGACATCGGCGAGCACGGGCATCTCGACCACATGATCCGCTGGGCGATCGCGCAGGGGGCACCGCCCCTTGCCGTCTATCGCGCGGCGAGCCTGTCGGCGGCCGAGGCATTCGGGCTGAAGGACCGGGGCCAGATCGCGCCGGGCAAGCGGGCGGATATCGCGGTCTTGGATTCGCTGGAGGGGTGCCGTGCGGGCATGGTCTTTGCCGGGGGGGTAGAGGTCAGCGAGGCGGCGTTTGCGGCGCGTGAGGTCATTGCCCCGGTCGCGCGCCATTCGGTGAAGGCGCCAAGGGTGGAGGCCGGGCACTTTCGGACGGCAGGAAACCGGGTGGAGACGCCGGTGATCGGGATCATCCCGGGCAAGATCATCACCGAGCATCTGACGGTGGAGATTGCGCCGGTCGATGGCGACAAGCGCCCCGATCCTGCGCGTGACCTCGTGAAGATCGCGGTGATCGAACGGCATGGGAAGAACGGCAACCGGGCAACGGGGTTCGTGCGGGGCTTTGGCCTGCAACGGGGGGCCATCGCCTCGACCGTCTGCCACGACCATCACAACATCGCGGTCGTGGGGGCAGATTATGCCGACATGGCGCTGGCGGCGAACCGGCTAGGGCAGATCGAAGGCGGGTTCGTGGTGGTCGAGGGGGGCCGCGTGCTGGCGGAACTCGCGCTGCCGGTGGCGGGGCTGATGAGTCTGGAACCGTTCGAGGCGGTGCGGGCGCGGCTGGTGGAGTTGCGCGCGGCGGCGCGGTCGCTGGGGGTGACGCTGGAGGAGCCGTTCCTGCAACTCGCCTTCCTCGCCCTGCCGGTGATCCCGCATCTGAAGATCACCGACATGGGCCTGGTGGACGTGGACCGGTTCGAGAACATCGGCTGAGCCTGGGCCCAAAAATCTTAAGGAAGATTTTTGGCAAATTCCTTGCTTAAGGAATTTGGCGCGGGTTCAACCCGCGATCACCACATTGGCCTTGCGCGAGCCCTGCGTCACGCGGCGCACGTTCGGCAGGTCGTTGGTGTCGATCCAGTGCCGCGCCTCGACGGGATCACGGCCGTGGTGGTTCCAGCGGTCAACAAGGCGGCGGTCAAGCTCGGCCTCGGGCACGTCGAGGAAGACGGTGAGGTCGAAAAACGGCGCCAGCCCACGCCACGGCTCTTCGTCGAGGAGGAGGTAGTTGCCTTCGACCACCAGAAAGCGGTCCGAGGGCAGCACCACATCGGCGGCGGCGCGGCTGAGTTCCATGCTGCGGTCGAAGACGGGGATGGCGACCTCTTCGCCTGAGCGCAGGCGGCCCATCAGGTGCAGGAAGCCCCGCGCGTCGAAGGTTTCAGGCGCGCCCTTTCGAGAGCGGAGGCCGCGCGCGGTCAGCACGGCGTCGTCGTAGTGGAAACCGTCCATCGGCACGACGCGGGCGCCCTGACCCAGGTCGGCAATCACCGCCGCTGCGAGGGTGGACTTACCTGCCCCCGGCGGTCCGGCGATGGCCGTGACGAAGCGTGGCGCCGCGCCCGCCTTCTCGCGAATCAGGCGAGCGAGGGCCTCGGGCCTCATGCCGCCTCGGTCACGCCTTCGGGCAGTTTTGCGCCGGTCATGAAGGCCACGGCGTCGGACATCGAATAGTCCGAGGGCTTGATGACGCAGAGGCGTTTGCCGAGGCGGTGGATGTGGATGCGATCGGCCACTTCGAACACATGGGGCATGTTGTGGCTGATGAGGATGATCGGGATGCCGCGCGAGCGGACATCGCGGATCAGTTCCAACACGCGGCGGCTTTCCTTCACCCCAAGGGCCGCCGTCGGCTCGTCCAGGATCACCACCTTGGACCCGAAGGCGGCGGCGCGGGCCACGGCCACACCCTGCCGCTGCCCGCCCGACAGCGTCTCCACCGCCTGGTTGATGTTCTGGATCGTCATCAGGCCCAGTTCGTTCAGCTTTTCCCGCGCGAACTTCTCCATCCGCGCGCGGTCAAGCTGGCGGAAGACGGACCCCATGATGCCGGGTTTGCGCAACTCGCGCCCCATGAACATGTTCTCGGCGATGGAGAGGGCGGGGGACATGGCGAGGGTCTGGTAGACCGTCTCGATCCCCGCCGCCCGCGCCTCGATGGGCGAGCGGAAGGCGATGGGGCGGCCTTCGAGGAAGATCTCGCCCTCATCGGGGGTGATGGCCCCGGAGATCGCCTTGATGAGGCTGGATTTCCCGGCCCCGTTGTCACCGATCACCGCAAGGATCTCGCCCGGGTAAAGCTCGAAGTCGCAGTGGTCGAGGGCGGTGACCTTGCCGTAGCGCTTCACGAGGCCGCGCGCGTGAAGGATGGGTTCCTGCGTCATGCCGACACCTTTCTGATCCACTGGTCCACGGCCACGGCGAAGATGATGAGCACGCCGATGAGAAAGAAGGTCCATTGCGGGTCGGTGCCGACGAGGCGCAGGCCCATCTCGAACACGCCGACGATCAGCGCACCGAAGAACATCCCCACGATGCTGCCTCGCCCGCCGAAAAGTGAGATCCCCCCGATCACCACGGCTGTAATGGACTGGATGTTGCCAAGCTGCCCCGTCGAGGCCGTGGGCGAGACCGAGCCGAAGCGGCCGATCATCACCCAGCCGGCGATGGCGCAGAACAGGCCCGCCAGCGCATAGACCTGGATCAACAC
>CAZVIS010000084.1:2542-4277 GCA_964627355.1 uncultured Rhodobacterales bacterium | reverse complement strand
CATGTAGGCGATCAGCCAGCCGTTCACCGCACCCATGCCGGTGCCGAGGATCAGGCCGATCAGGATCGAGAGTTCGGCGGGGACGCCGTAGCGAAAGGTGATCTGCCCCATCAGAACCGAGGAGAACACCGCGATGGCGCCGACCGACAGGTCGATCCCCGCCGTCAGCACGACGATGCTTTGCGCGCAGCCGAGGATCCCCACGATGGCGATCTGTTGCAGGATGACGGAGAGGGTGCCGGCCTTGAAGAAGTTGTCTGCGGCAATGCCGAAGATGATGATGGCGACCAGAAGCACGATCAGGGGCACGGCAGATGGCGTCTGGTGCAGCCAGTGCTGAAGGCGCTTGAGCGGGCCTTCGGGTTCGTGGAATTCCGCCACCTTCTCGGACGCGCCCTTCAGGCCCGCCTCATAGCTAGTGGCCGCTTTGGCTTCTTCGGCCATGGTCCCCTCCCTTTTGCGCCCCGCCCTCCCCGGCGGGTGCGTCTTGTGACAAGGGCGGCGCAGGGGCCGCCCTTGGCGTTCAGTGATGGTGGGTCAGGCTCTGCCGCAAATCAATCGCGGCTTTGCCCGATCAGCCCCAGCAGAGCTCGGTGCCCTTGGTGGTGTCGATCGATTCGACGCCAGCCACCGGCTTGTCGGTGATGAGCGCCACACCGGTGTCGAAGAAGGCCTTGCCTTCGGTCGGCGCAGGCTTGGTGCCGTCGGCGGCGAACTTGGCAATCGCCTCGATCCCGAGGGCGGCCATCAGCAGCGGATACTGCTGCGAGGTGGCGCCGATCACGCCGTCCTTGACGTCGGCCACGCCGGGGCAGCCGCCGTCAACGGACACGATCAGCACGCCTTCCTTGCCCGCGGCCTTCAGCGCCTCGAAGGCACCGGCAGCCGACGGCTCGTTGATCGTGTAAACGACGTTGATGTCCGGGTCCTTGGCGAGCAGGGCTTCCATCGCCTTGAGGCCGCCCTCTTCGTTGCCGGCGGTGACTTCGTTGCCGACGATGCGCGCGTCATCCTCGTCGCCCCACTTGGCGATGTCCTTGGTGTCGATGCCGAAGCCGGTCAGGAAGCCCTGGTCGCGCAGCACGTCAACCGACGGTTGCGAGATGGCGAGGTCGAGCATCGCGATCTTGGCGGTGGCCGAAGCGTCGCCCATCGTGGCCTTGGCCCACTGGCCGATCAGCAGGCCAGCCTGGAAGTTGTCGGTCGCGAAGGTCGCGTCGGCCGCGTCGATCGGGTCGAGCGGCGTGTCGAGGGCGATCACGAGGACGCCGGCATCGCGGGCGGCCTTGACCGAATCGACGATGGCCTTGGTGTCCGAGGCGGTGATCAGGATCCCCTTGGCGCCGTCGGCCACGCAGGCCTCGATAGCCGCAACCTGGCTTTCATGGTCGCCGTCAATCTTGCCGGCGTAGGATTTCAGCGACACGCCCAGTTCGGCGGCCTTGGCCTCGGCGCCCTCTTTCATCTTCACGAAGAAGGGGTTGGTGTCGGTCTTGGTGATCAGGCAGGCCGAGGTCTGTGCCGCCGCCGGAGCCGCCGCCATCAGCGCAAGCGCCGCCGCACCCCAAAGGGCTTTCGAAGTCCGTTTCATCCTTAATCCTCCCAAGGATTTCGGGGCCTCTGACCCCGGTGTTTCAGCCGTCTGCAGACGTTCCTCCCGCTGCGACAGCGCTAGATGAAGCGATTCCCGGCCTTCCGTCAAGTTAAATAAATCACTCTGATTTAGTATTGACAG
>CAZVIS010000084.1:0-2442 GCA_964627355.1 uncultured Rhodobacterales bacterium | reverse complement strand
GGGCGGACGGGCATGGGGTGCTGGCAATGCTGCAGGCGGTGCTAGCGGTGCTGCCGCTGGACCGCGACGTGCCCGCGATCTTTCGCGCGGCCTTGCACAACGACCCGGCTCAGGCGGGACCGATCCATGCGCAGATCGACGCGGCCTGTGCGGCGCTGGCCCCCGGGCAGCCGGTGACGCCCCTGCCGGGCGAGGCGCTCTATCCCCGCATCCGCAGCGCCTTTGCCATCATCGCCACGTCGGAGCCTGCTCTGTACGCCAACGTGATCCTGCGCAAGGGCACCATCGGAACCTCTGCGGGATGACCCCCGATTCGGCCCCCGAGACGCTGCCCGACCGGCCCCTTCTGGCCGAAGAAGGCTTTCGCGGGTCGAATCAGGCGGGCATGCGCGCGCACAACGAGCGGCTGGTGCTGAGCCTTGTGCGCCAGCACGGAGCGCTGGCCAAGTCGGACATCGCGCGGATCACGGGCCTCTCGGCGCAGACGGTGTCCGTCATCATGCGGGCGCTGGAGGGCGACGGGCTGTTGCAGCGGGGCGAGCCGATCCGGGGGCGGATCGGGCAGCCGTCGGTGCCGATGTCGCTGGCGGCAGAGGGGGCGTTCTTTCTGGGGCTGAAGATCGGGCGGCGGTCGGCGGACCTGACGCTGGTGGACTTTACCGGCAAGGTCCGGGCGGCGCGGCGGAACGTCTACCGCTATCCGACGCCGGATGCGGTGGTCGCCTTTGTCGCGGCGGCCCTGCCTGCGGTGACGGCGGCCCTTTTGCCCGAACAGCGGCGCCGGATCGGCGGCCTTGGCATCGCGATGCCGTTCCAGTTGTGGAGCTGGACGGATTACCTCGGCGCGCCGCAGGCCGAGATGGACGCCTGGCGGACGCGGGACATTGCGGAGGAAATCGCGCGGCTGTCGGGCCTGCCGGTCGCCGTGCAGAACGACGCGACGGCGGCCTGCGGGGCGGAGCTGGTGTTCGGGACGGGGGAGAGGCCGCGCGATTTCCTGTACTTCTACTTCGGGTACTTCATCGGGGGCGGGCTGGTTCTGAACGGGCAGCTGTTCACCGGACGGTCGGGAAACGCTGCCGGCGTGGGGCCGATGCCGGTGCCGGGGCCGGACGGGCGGATGCGGCGCCTGCTGAGCGTGGCGTCGATGTCCACCCTTGCGTCGGCCATGGAGGTGGCGGGGGAAAGCCCCGATCACCTGTGGGAGACACCCGAGGTCTGGCATGTTTCGGCCCCTGTCCTTGATCGTTGGGTCGGCGAGGCAGCGGACGGTCTGGCGGCGGCGGTCCTGAGTGCGGCAAGCCTGCTGGAAATCGATTCGGTTCTGATCGACGGCTGGATGCCCGCAGCGGTGCGCGCGCGGGTAACGCAGGCAACGGCAGCGGCTTTTGCGCGGCTGGATCAAGCCGGGATCACGCCGCCTGCAATCCGCGAAGGGACCATCGGCCCGGATGCCCGGGTGCTTGGCGCCGCCGCGATTCCGCTCTCGCAGCGCTATCTGGTCGATCCGGGGGCGATTCGGATCGAGAGTTAGGGTCGTGGCCGAAGCTCAGAGGCTTTCCAGGAAGCGGATCAGGGCTGCGCGGTCTGCCGGGGGCAGCGCAACCACGGCATCACGCGCCGGTTGGGCCTCGCCGCCATGCCACAGGATCGCCTCGAGCAGACTACGCGCCCGGCCGTCATGCAGGAATTCGGCATGTCCGCTGACCTGGGCTGTCAGACCGATCCCCCAGAGCGGTGCCGTTCGCCATTCCCGCCCGTTCGCGCGCCCTTCTGGCCGGTGGTCGGCCAGCCCGTCGCCCATGTCGTGAAGCAAGAGGTCGGTGTAGGGCCAGATAAGCTGAAAGCTCTGCGCCGCGTTGTCTTGCAGCCGGTGGGTGACAAAGGCCGGGCGGTGGCAATCCGCGCAGCCCGCCGCACGGAAGACCGCCTTGCCGCGCAGCACCTGCGGGTCATCCGGCGCGCGGCGGGCTGGCACGGCGAGGTTGCGAGAATAGAACGTCACGAGGTCCAGACCCTCGGCGTCGATCTCGAGCCTGCCACGGTCGGGTTCGTTGCCGTGCAGGGCATCGCGGCAGGCGGTCTGGGCCGGGGTGCAGTCGCCCCAGCCATGCGGGTGCAGGGGGCTGCCGATGCCGATGTCGGTGACGAAGGCATCCGCCACCTGCTGGCGCAGCGTCGGCGTCCCGGCCTTGAGGCCAAAGCGGCCGAGCATCGGTCTGTCGTACTCGGCCGACCAGACGATGTTGGGACGGCCCGAGATGCCATCGCCGGCGGCATCAGTCTCATCCGCAAGGGCAAGGATGTCCGCGGCAGGCACGGCTTCAAGAAGTCCAAGACCGACCATCTGCGGCGCCACGCGGATGCTGGTCAAGATCCGGGGGTGAAGGGGGCCGTAGCCCGGGCTCTCCAGCTGCCAGTGCGGGCGGCGCAGGGTCGCCG
>CAZVIS010000083.1:0-10677 GCA_964627355.1 uncultured Rhodobacterales bacterium | reverse complement strand
TCCCCGACAGGCTGTCCCCGCAATGATGAAGCAGCGCATTGACCAGCGTGCCCGACGGCGTGCCGGGGGCCGGATGCACCACCATGCCCGCTGGCTTGTCGATCACGATGAGGTCGGCATCCTCATACACCACCACAAGAGGAATCTCCTCAGGCAAGGCGGTGATGTCCTCGGCCGGGGCAAGGGCGATGTGGTAGGTCTCGCCTGCATGGGGGCGGGTCTTGGGGTCGGTAACGGGGTGGCCATCCCGTGTCACCGCGCCTTCCGCGATCAGCCGGACCAGGCGAGAGCGGGACAGGGACGCACCCTCTGGCACGTCGCGCGCCAGGGCCTTATCAAGACGGTCGGGCGGGGCCTCGCCAAGCGTGACCTCAAGGCCCGCGTCGTCATCCTCGGGAAGGTAGGCCATGACCGATCAACCGCCGCAGGACGCAGGCGATGGGGCCCTGCCGCCCGGCTTGCGCTTTCTCAAAGGGCTGGTGATCCTGTTGACGCTGACCATGATCGTGGGCGTCATAACCATCGTTGCCGTCCTTGTCACCCGCATCCCGCAGACTTTTGGCCGCGCAGGCACGATCCTGCCCCCCAGCCTGACCCTGCCCGAAGGGCTGACGGCGGGGGCGGTGACCCTGGGCCGGACTTGGACCGCCGTCGTGGCGACCGATGCGGCGGGCGCCGAGCAGATCCTGATCTTTGGCCCGGATGGCAGGCTGCGCCAACAGGTTCCCATCTTGCCCTGAGGGGAAACGCCTTGACGCAGGGCCCGCGCGGCGCTGCTGTGAGCATCAGGAGGCCCGATGCCCACGACGCCCAGACCCCAGCAACTTCTGACCGAAGAGCTCAAGCGCCAGTCAGAGGTCCTCAACCGCGAGGCGCCGCTGCGCTTTGTCGCCACCCTGCTCGGCTTCTGCGTCGCGGGAATCTACCTGCCGTGGTGGTTCATCGTGACGATGATGGCGGGCGACCTGGGGGGAGAAATCCTCAGCTACTACCTTTTCCGAAACGTCGAGGCGCTGGCGCGGGACAAATGGCGCAGGCAGGTCGTGGTCGTCGCGACCTTCACGCTGGAATACTGCTTCGTGCTGCCCGCCGGCATGCTGTGGCACCTCGACGACCCCTATGCCAAGGCGCTGGCGGTGGGCCTTGCCGCGGGAACGATGATGCACATCGCGACCACACGCTCGATCCACCTGCCCGTTGGCCTGTCGGGTGCGCTTGGGCTGTCGGTGGTGTTGATCGGGTCGAACACGAGTTTCTGGATGAACAACCAGATGTGGATCGAGCTTGCGGTGACGTCGGTCTGTATCGTGGTGACGATGGGGTATTTCGTCTGGGCCATGGTCTCGAACCACCGGCTGCACAGCACCACCGCCGCCAGCCGTCTGGCCGCACAAGAGGCAAACGCGGCGAAGGGCCGCTTTCTGGCCGAGATGAGCCACGAATTGCGCACCCCGTTGAACGGTATCCTTGGGATGGCCGATGCCGAACTGCGCGCGGCAGCGGATCCGGCGTCACGTGCGCGCCTTGCGGTGCTGGTCGATTCGGCCAACGGTCTGAATGCGCTGCTCAGCGACATCCTCGACCTGTCGGCGATGGAAGAGGGGCGCATGGCCATACGCCCGCTCCCGGTGGTTCCGGAGGCCGAGATTGCCTCGGCCACCGCCCTGTTCCGCCCGGCGGCCGAGGCGTCGGGACGCAAGCTGGTCCTGTCGGTGGACCCCGGCCTGTCGGCACCAGCACTGATCGACGGATACCGGCTGCGGCAGTGCATGAACAACCTTCTGTCGAACGCGATCCGCCATGGCCGCAGCGCCACCCGCATCACCGTCCGGGCAGCACGCGAAGTGCGCGCCGAGGGCCCGCCCCTTCTGTCCGTCGAGGTCGAGGATGACGGCCCCGGCCTTGGCGCCGGCTCGTTTGACCAGCCGCCCCATGCCGAGGTGGCGCGCAGCCGTGGGCATGGTCTGGGTCTTTCGATTGCCCGGGGGCTTGCGGTGCAGATGGGGGGCGACGTTGAAATCCTGCAGCCGACCGGCGCCACCGGCGCGCGGTTCCGCCTGACCATCGCCCTGCCCCCCGTTGACCCCGAAGCGATAGCCGCGCCGCAGCGCCCTGCCGATCCCCTGTTGTTGCGGGGGCTGCGCGTGCTGGTCGTCGATGATGTGGCGACGAACCGGCTTGTCGCCACGACGCAGCTGCGCCACCTCGGCGCCATGGCCTGCGAAGCTGACAGCGGCGCCGAAGCGCTGCGGCGCTTGGCGGTCGAGGTGATGGATCTCGTGCTGCTCGACATGAACATGCCGGACCTCGACGGGCTGGAAACCTTTCGCCGCCTGCGCGCCCTGCCGCCGCCGCATGGGCAGGTCGCGGTGGTGGCGCTGACCGCCGATGCGCTGGACCATCACCGGGCGCATTTCCTGTCGCAGGGGCTGGACGGGTATCTTTCCAAGCCGATCTCTACGGAACGCATCGCGGCCGAAGTCCAGCGCGTCCTGTCGGCCCGGGTTCTGCAGCAGGGCTGAGGTCGGTTTTCGACAGCGGCAGGGCGAAACCGGGTGGAAGGGGCGGCGCCCGGCGGGGGATGCTTGGGGCCAAGCCGAGGAGAGACGCCGATGACCCTGCCCGATGCAACCGACCTTGCGGCCCGCGTGGCCGCGCGCGAGGTCTCTCCGACCGAACTGCTCGACGCAGCCCTTGCCGCCTGCGAGCGGTTGAACCCCTCGCTGAATGCCGTGGTGCTGTTGCAGGAGGGCGCTGCCCGCCGCGCCATCGCCGCGGGGTTGCCGCAAGGACCGTTCCGGGGCGTGCCGTTCCTGCTGAAGGATCTGGGGGCCGAGGCGGTGGACTTTCCCAGTCACATGGGTTCGCGCCTTTGGGCCAACACGCGGTACAAGCTCGACTCCGCGATCTGGGAACGGATGCGCGCGACCGGTGTCGTCACCTTTGGCCGCACCACCAGCCCCGAGGGCGGCATCGGCCCCGCCACCGAATCCGCCGTCTATGGCGGGCCGACGCGGAATCCGTGGGATCTGGAGCGCACCTCCGGAGGGTCGTCGGGCGGTGCGGGGGCGGCGGTGGCGTCGGGGATCGTTCCCTTTGCGCACGGGTCGGACGGCGGTGGCTCGGTACGCATCCCGGCGGCAAGCTGCGGCCTGTTCGGGTTCAAGCCGACACGCGCCCGCCTGCCCGATGGCCCCTATGCGGGCGAAGGCTGGGGCGGGATGGCGATCGACGGGTTCCTGACCCGGTCGGTCCGCGATACCGCCGTGATGCTGGACGCGTGTGAGGGCGCAGATGCGGGCGCGCCCTATGTCGCGCCGCCTCTCCTTCATGGCCATGCGCAGGCGATCAGCCGACCGCCCCGCCGCCTGCGGGTGATGCTCTGCGATACCACCTTCACCGGCACAGCGATTGACCCCGAGGTGCGAGCGGTGGTCCTCGATGCAGCCAAGCTGCTAGAATCTCTAGGCCACCATGTCGAACCGGGGCTTCCCAAGGCCGATGTCGCCGGGATGATGCGCGCCTGGACGGATATCGTGGCCGTGGGCACTGCCCTTGCGGTGCGCGGCAAGACCGGCGGACGGGCGCCCACGACCGGGGAAGCCGAAGGCGTGACCCGCGGCGCCTTTGCCCATGCCGAAACGCTGCATCCCACTCGCTATCTGGAGGCCTTGGGCGAAATCCACGCCTTCGGGCGCCAGATGGCTGCAGCGTTCGACACCTGCGACATCATTCTGTCGGCCACCCTCGCCGAACCCGCCGCAAAGGTCGGCCGCTTTGCCCATACCACCGAGGACTTCGTTGCCTTCCGCACCGGCCCGGGCGGCGTCTTCGAATACTCGCCCTTCTGCGCCGTCTTCAACGCAAGCGGTCAACCCGCCGCGTCCCTCCCCCTTGGCCAGACCGCATCCGGCCTTCCCATCGGCATCCACCTCGCCGCCCCCTTCGGCGCGGACGAGACGTTGATCGCATTGTGCGCAGAGCTTGAGCGTGCCGCCCCCTGGGCGCACCGCCTGCCGCCCCTTCACGCCTGAGTTTCGGGCAAATGCCTTGCGCGGGGCAGAATCAGCCGCTTAACCTGAGCCGGGGACCAAGGGGAGTGCGCGCGTGACCAGTGCCACGGCGATCGAGGCTGTCAATGCAGTCAAGGCCTTTGGCCAGGGGGCTGCTGCCGTCCGCGCGCTGGACAACGTGTCGGTCAAGATAAGGCAAGGAGAGTTCTTCACCCTCCTCGGCCCCTCGGGCTGCGGCAAGACCACCCTTCTGCGCCTGATCGCGGGGTTCGAGACGCCCACATCGGGAGCCATCCTGCTCGACGGGCAGGACATCACGCATCTGCCGCCGAACAAGCGGCCGGTAAACACGGTCTTCCAGTCCTACGCCCTGTTCCCGCATCTGACGGTGGCGGAGAACGTGGCCTTCGGCCTCCAGATGCTCGGCCGCCCTTCGGCCGAGGTAAAGGCGCGGACGGCCGAGATGCTGGCGCTGGTGAAGCTGGAGGCGATGGCGGGCCGCAAGACCAGCCAGCTTTCGGGCGGCCAGCAACAGCGCGTGGCGCTGGCCCGCGCGCTGGCCCCGGCGCCGAAGGTGCTGCTGTTGGATGAACCGCTCTCGGCCCTCGACCTGAAGTTGCGCAAGGAAATGCAGATCGAGCTCAAGCGGTTGCAGACCGAGACGGGGATCACCTTCGTCTTCGTCACCCATGACCAGGAAGAAGCCCTCACCATGTCCGACCGCATCGGCGTGATGAGCGCGGGGCACATCCTGCAAGTGGGCGACCCCCGCACGATCTACACCAAGCCCGCGAACCGCTTTGTCGCCAGCTTCATCGGCGAGACGAACTTCCTGCCCGCAACCGGCACCCCCGACGGCGCGCGCCTCGATTGCGGCGTGACGGTCGAGGTGGCGGGGGCGCCGCAGGGCCGCTTCACCCTCGCCATCCGGCCCGAACAGGTGCGCATCGTGGACGCGGGCGAGGCGGGCGCGATCCCCGCCACACTGGAAAATGTCGTCTATTTCGGCACCGACCTGCATTGCCATACCCGCCTCGCCGATGGGGTCGAGGTCGTCGTTCGGGTGCAAAGCGGCGGCGAGACGGCGTTCGCCCCCGGCCAGCCGCTGTCCTTGCGCTTTGCGCCCGGTGCGGCGCAGGCGCTGGAGGATTGAGAGGATGAGCGCCGCCGAGGACACCGCCGCCCGCGCCTCGGACCGCCGGGGGTGGCTGCTGTCGACGCCGGCGCTGGTGGTGCTTGCGGCGGGGGCGCTTGGGCCCTTGTTCGTGATGCTGGTCTATTCGTTCCTGACGCCGGGGGAATACGGCAACGTGGAATGGAAGTTCAGCCTGGACGGCTGGCTGGGCACCTTCTTCAGCCGTGACATCTTTGACGGGACGCTTTCGCTGGCCGACGCGCACCTCACGATCTTCTGGCGGTCGGTCTGGCTGTCCTTCCTGACCACCGTCTTCACCTTTGTCGTGGGCTTCCCCACCGCCTGGTTCATCGCCACAAGGCCCCCGCGCGAACGGGCGCTGTGGCTCTTCCTCATCACCATCCCGTTCTGGACGAACCTTCTGATCCGCACCTTCGCGATCAACGAGATCATCCGGAAGGAGGGGCTGCTCAACACCATCCTCCTCACCACCGGCGCGATCGAACAACCGCTGGAACTGATCTACACCGACTTCGCCGTCTTCGTCGGCATGACCTATGTGTTCCTGCCCCTGATGGTGCTGCCCCTCTTCGCCGCCATCGACCGCTTTGACATGCGGCTGCTGGAGGCGGGGTATGACCTTTACGCGGGCCGCTGGCAGGTCTTGCGCCGGGTGATCCTGCCCATCGTGCGCCCGGGGATTGTGGCAGGGTCGATCCTCGTCTTTGTTCCGGCCCTTGGCGCCTATGTCACGCCGCGCATCCTGGGCGGCGGCAAGAACATGATGATCGGGAATTTCATCGAGTTGCAGTTCGGGCAGGGCCGCAACTGGCCGCTTGGCGCGGCGCTGTCGGTCCTTCTGCTGGTAATCGTGACGGCGGCGCTGCTGTTCTATGTGCGGGCCGCGAACCGGGGAAGCCAGAGCCATGGCTGACCGCGCCTTCACGCCCTCACGCATCCCGGGCTTTGCGCCCACGGCGATCCTCGTGTTCGTGGCGCTGTACCTGCCGATCCTGATGCTGGTGGTCTATTCCTTCAACGCCGGGAAATCCGTCGCGGACTGGGAGGGGTTCTCGCTGCAATGGTTCGCCAAGGCCTGGGCCAACGACCAGATCCGCGAGGCGACGATCCGCTCGCTGGTCCTTGCCACGGTCGCGGCGATCATCGCGACGGGGGTGGCGACGATGGCGGCGCTTGGCACCACGCGCAGGCGGGCGTTCAAGGGGCAGACCTTCATCTATGTCGCGATCAATCAGCCCCTGATGGTGCCCGAGATCGTGACCGCCGTGTCGCTGCTGATCGTGTTCGCGGGGGTCAAGGTCGCGACCGGCTATCAGGGCCTCGGCTATCTGATCCTCGCCCACGCGGCCTTCTGCATCCCCTTCGCTTACCTGCCGATCCGCGCGCGGCTGGAGGGGATGGACCTGTCGCTGGAAACCGCCGCCTCGGACCTTTACGCCGACCGCTGGCAGACGTTCCGCCATGTCACCCTGCCCCTGATGCTTCCGGGGATCATCGCAGGCTTCATGCTGGCCTTTGTCACCTCGCTCGACAACGTGGTGATCACGCTGTTCGTGAAATCCGCCGGGCAGGACACCCTGCCCACCTTCATGCTGGGCCAGATCCGGCGCCAGATCACGACCGAGGTCTATGCCGTCTCGACCCTGCTTCTTGGCTTGACGGTAATCCTTCTGACCGCATTCTTCTTTCTCACACGCAAACCGGACTGACCGGCCCATAACAATCCACAGGGAGACTGACCGATGAAACGACTGATGACCGCAACGGCCCTGCCGCTGCTCCTCCTCGCCGGGATGGCCCATGCCGAGGGCGAGTTGCAGCTCTACAACTGGGGCGACTACACCTCCCCCGAGCTTCTGGCCAAGTTCGAGGCCGAGACGGGCATCAAGGTGACCGTCACCGACTATGACAGCAACGACACCGCGCTGGCCAAGATCGAGGCGGGCGGGCACGGCTTCGACCTTGTGGTCCCTTCGGCCAACTATGTTCCGATCTGGGTCGAGAAGGGGCTGATCCAGGAGCTGGACCTGTCGAAGATCCCGAACCACGCCAACATCGCGCCCGAATGGGTGAACGTGGACTATGACCCCGGCCGCAAGTTCACCATTCCGTGGCAGTGGGGCTCGACCGGCGTCGCCGTGAACCAGACCGCCTATGCGGGCGACGTGAACACCTCTGCCATCTGGCTTGACCCGCCGGCGGAACTGGTGGGCAAGGTCAACGTGACGCCCGAGATGAACGACGCGCTGGCGCTGGCCACCATGTACCTCGGCGGGACGCCCTGCTCGGAAGATGCCGAACTGATGAAGAAGGTGCGCGACAAGCTCTTGGAAGCGAAGCCCAAGTGGCAGTCGATGGACTACGGCATGACCGAGAAGATGGCCGCCAATGACGTGATGGCGAGCGTCTACTGGAACGGCGCCATCTTCCGCTCGCGCCTGCAGAACCCGGCGGTGAAGTACGGCTACCCGAAAGAGGGCTTCATCCTGTGGATGGATCAGGTGGCGCTGCTGTCCGACGCGCAGAACGTGGACGAGGCCTATCAGTTCCTCAACTTCATCGCGGTGCCCGAGAATGCCGCGATGATCTCGGCCTTTGCGCGCTATGCCAACGGCATCGCAGGGTCCGAGGCCTTCATGCCCGCCGACATGAAGGACGCGCCCGAGATCGTGATCCCGGCTGAATTCGCGGACAAGGGCGTGTTCCTGAAGACCTGCACCGGCAAGGCGCAGGACTACATCACGGCGATCTGGACCGAATTGCAGAAGTAGGTTCCGATTGAAGCGTCGGAGCGGGGGTTTCAAACCCCCGCACCCCCGTGGGATATTTGTGAACGGAAGAAGGGGCGGGCCGTGGACCTGACGGCGCTTTCGGCGAGTGCGCTTGCCGGGATGATCGCGGCGCGCAAGGTCGCGCCGTCCGAGGTGATGGAGGCACATCTGGCGCGGATCGCGGCGGTCAATCCGGGCATCAATGCCGTCGTCAGCCTGCGCGACCCCGATGTGCTGATGGCCGAGGCGCGGGCGGCGGATGATGTGCCGCGCAAGGGCTGGCTGCACGGGCTGCCGCTGGCGGTCAAGGATTTGGTCGCGGTGAAGGGGCTGCGGACCACCTGGGGCTCGCCGCTTTATGCCGATCATGTGGCCCCGACGGATGACCTGATCGCCGCGCGGATGCGGGGGGCGGGCGCGATCTTTGTCGGCAAGACTAACACGCCCGAATGGGGGCATGGCTCGCATACGTTCAACCCGGTGCATGGGGCGACGCGGAACCCCTATGACCTGACGCGGACGCCGGGGGGATCCTCGGGCGGGGCGGCGGCGGGGCTGGCGGCGCGGATGCTGCCGGTGGCGGATGGCAGCGACATGATGGGGTCCCTACGCAACCCGGCCGCGTTCTGCAACGTCTACGGGTTCCGGCCGACCTGGGGGCTGGTGCCTGCGGACGCCGAGGGCGACACGTTTCTGGCGACGCTTTCGACCGAAGGACCTATGGGGCGGACGGTCGAGGATGTGGCGCGGCTGCTGGAGGTGCTGGGAGGACCCAATCCGGGCGTGCCCTTCGGGCGAGAGGGCGCGGCGTTCGGGGATCTGCTGGACTGCGATCCGAGGGCGATGCGGATCGGCTGGCTGGGGGACTGGGGCGGGGCTTACGGGACCGATCCGGGGATCATGGACCTGTGCCGCGATGCCTTGCGGGTGTTCGAAGACCTGGGCGCGGTGGTCGAGGAGGTGGCGCCGCCCTTCCCTGCCGAGGCGCTGTGGCAATCCTGGACCACCCTGCGCGCGATGCTGAATGCTGGAGCGAAGCGGGCTCTTTATGCAAACCCCAAGGCCCGCGCCGAGATCAAGCCCGAGACGATCTGGGAGATCGAGCAGGGCCTCACCCTGACCGCCGAGGCCGTCTATCGCGCCAGCGAAACGCGCAGCCGCTGGTATGCGCGGGCGGCGGCCCTCTTTGACACCCATGACGCGCTGGTGCTGCCTGCCGCACAGGTCTGGCCGTTCCCGGTCGAATGGCGCTGGCCGCAGGTGATCGGCAACCGCGCGATGGACACCTATCACCGCTGGATGGAGGTCGTGGTGCCGGTCAGCCTGATTGGCCTGCCCTGCCTCGCCTGTCCGGCGGGGTTCGGGCCGCAAGGCCTGCCGATGGGGTTTCAGTTGTTTGGTCGGAATGGGGCGGATGCGCGGGTTCTGGCGCTTGGGCAGGCCTATCATGCGGCGACCGACTGGCCCGGACGCCGTCCGCCGTTACTCTAGAGGGGGTAGCGCGCCAGCACTTCGTAATGTGCGCCCTCTCCCCCGGGGTGGGAGCGGAAGAGGGTCACCTCCTCCACCGGCCACGGCCCTTCGGTGAACCGCGCCTCCTGCACCACCGCACGCTCCAGCCGCATGGCATCCTCGGGCGAAGGCGTCCTGAAGCGGCCAAGGGTGACGTGCGGGACGAAGCGGCGGTTCTCGACCTGCACGCCGGCAAGCCGGGCGATGCGGTCCACCTTGGCTTGCAGCCGCGTCAGGGGTTCCGAGGGCGCGATCCCTGCCCAGGCCGCATGGGGCCGCGCGCCGCCGAACAGGCCCACGCCCTGCAGCGTGATCTCGAAGGGGGACTGGCGCAGCGCCTGCAACCCCTCGTCCAAGGCCACCAGCACGGGGTCGGGCTGCTCTCCCACGAAGGTCAGCGTCAGGTGGAAATCCTGAGGCTCGACCCGGCGTGGCAGGGGCAGAAAGAACTGAAGCACGGTCAGGCGCGCACGCAGCGCCTGCGGCACCTCCAGCGCGACAAAGGCCCGGATCATCCCAGCGCCCTCAGCCGCTCGCGGACTTCCCCGCGCACCGGGCCTTCGCGCGGGGGATCGGCGAGGGTGGTCATCAGCGCCTCGTCCGGCCCGGGGCGGCCCCTGCGGCCCCAGGTCAGGGCGCGCTGCACGGCCTCGGCCCCGGGGGGCAGGCGGTCGGGGATCTCCTGTCCCGACAGCACCGCCCAGACCCCGGTCCAGCAGCGCCCCACGGTCCAGGGATTGTAGCCCCCGCCACCCGTCACGATGAACCGCGGCGCCAGGGGCCGCAGCGCCGCCGCCACCTCGCGATGCGCGTTGTTGGACAGGGACAGGCGCGACAGCGGATCCTCCTCGACCGCATCGGCCCCGCACTGCAGCACGATCGCGTCGGACCGGTGCGCGGCGACGCTTGGCAGGATCACCTCGTGCAGCGCCGCCCGCATCTCGGTGTCGTTGAAGCCGCGCGGGACGGGCAGGTTCACCGCATTCCCGCAGCCCCGATCCGTCAGCGCGCCGGTAAAGGGCCAGCGCCCCTCTTCATGGACCGAGATCATCAGCACCTCGGGCTGGTCGCGAAACGCCACCTCCACCCCGTCGCAATGATGCGCGTCGATGTCCACATAGGCCACCCGCGCCGCCCCGTTCCGGCGCAAGGCGAGGATCCCCAGCACGCAATCGTTCAGGTAACAGAACCCGTTCGCCCGGTCCGGCAGCCCGTGATGCGTGCC
>CAZVIS010000082.1:0-10716 GCA_964627355.1 uncultured Rhodobacterales bacterium | reverse complement strand
GATTGCGCCGTACTCGGGGGTGTCGCCCGCGATGGCAAAGGTGCAGATGCTGCCCTGGTCGTTGAACTTGCAGTCGTCGGCGGCCAGGACGCGATCGACGAGCGGCGACTTGCTGCGGTCGATGGCCAGTTGCAGCCGCGACCCGGCCACGCCCACCTGCATCGTGCTGACAACCAGCGCGTCGCCAGCCGTCTTGTTGGGCGAGAAGGACAGGGTGGCATGGCGGCCTTCGGGCGCGCCGAACATCAGCATCAGATTCTCCTGCGCGATCGCCGGGACGGCGAGCGTCGCGCACAGAAGCGTTGTGGCGAGTGTCTTGTAGGCAAGGGTGAAAAGCATGGGGAGGGTCCTTCGTCCGAGGGAGGCGGAAACCCACGCTCAGGTCCGCACGCCGAAAGACTACGCTCTGGCATGGCCCGCATTCTTGTTTGTTCCAGCGCGGGTTTTGTCAAATTCTGTGGGCATATATCTGTCAACCCCTGTGGACAAAACGACATCGCTTGCACTTGCGTCAACTTGACAGCAGCATGCAGGGATGCTGCGTGCCTTTGCCCTTGCCCTGTTGCTTGGCCCGCCTGCGGGGGCCTGCGAAACCGCGCTCTTGCTGGCCATCGACGTATCGGGGTCGATCGACGGGGCCGAGTACGAATTGCAGGCAGAAGGGCTGGCCGCCGCCCTGACCGATCCGCAGATCGCCGACATTCTGGTGCAGGGTCAGGTGGCCCTTGCGGTCATGCAATGGTCGGGGCTGGGAGAGCAGGCCATCGTGCAGCCCTGGCGGCGAATGCTGACGCCCGAGGAGGTGTCCCGCTTTGCCGCCGAGGCGGCTGCCACCCCACGCGCCTTCGTCAATTCCGAGACAGCGGTGGGAGAGGCGATCTCGGTCGCCGTGGCGCAGTTTCCGGCGGTTGCGGACTGCCGCCGCCGCGTAATCGACATCTCGGGCGACGGGCCCGAGAATGCCGGGGACACGGTCAGCCTTGCCCGGCGCGAGGCGATCCGGGCGGGGATCGAGATCAACGCGATCCCGATCGAGGAAAGCGGCCTGCCCAATCCCGTAAGTGTCTTCTATGCCCGCCTTGTCATCACCCCGAACGGCTTTGTCATGACGGCACGGGGCCTGCGCGACTACCCCAAGACGCTGCGCGCCAAGCTCTTGCGCGAATTGCAGAAACCGATCGGCTGACCGCTTGACCCCTGGCGGGCCACCCGCTAGCTACGCTTTACGGGGTCCGCGAACGCCCCGCGAGGCTTCGGCCCAAGCGTCGCATCCATTGTTCCACAGCAAAGGATGCCCCGGATGCCCGGCCATAACCTGATCTCTGCCCAACAACTCGCCCGCCTAATCGGCACGCCCGAGGCGCCCGCGATCCTTGACGTGCGCCTGCCCGAGGATCTCGCTGCTCTGCCCCGGCTGATCCCGGGGTCCGTCGTCGTGCCGCACGACATGATGGACCCCGTTTCCCTCACGGGCCGCCGCGCGGTTGTCGTATGCATGCGCGGCAAGAAACTTTCCGAGGGGGCGGCGGCCCTTCTGCGCCTGCAAGGCATCCCTGCCGAGGTTCTGGATGGCGGTTCTGCTGCCTGGGCCGAGGCGGCGCTGCCGATGGTGCCCATGGCCGCCCTCCCGTCCAGTCACCTTTGGGTCACCCGCCACCGCCCCAAGATCGACCGTATCGCATGCCCCTGGCTGATCCGCCGCTTCGTCGATCCGGGCGCTCGGTTCCTGTTCGTGGCACCCTCCGAAGTGCAGGCCGTCGCCGACCGCTTCAACGCGACCCCCTTCGACATCGACGGCGTGCTTTGGAGCCACCGGGGCGACCGCTGCACCTTTGACACGATGGTCGAGGCGTTCGGCCTGTCCACCCCGGCGCTGGAACGGCTGGCGACCGTCGTGCGCGCGGCGGATACCGACCGGCATGACCTTGCGCCGCAGGCGGCCGGGCTGCTCGCAGTGTCCGTCGGGCTGTCACGCATGTTTCGCGATGACCTGCAACAGCTTGAAGCCGGGATGATCCTCTATGACGCACTCTACCGATGGGCACGCGATGGACATGACGAAGGCCACGACTGGCCCGCAGGACGCTGAGGTGGCCTCGCTCTCGGACCTCACCCGGGTCTTTGCGCGGATCGGCGTGCTGTCCTTTGGCGGCCCCGCCGCTCAGATCGCGCTGATGCACAAGGAGCTGGTGGACGACCGCCCTTGGCTGACCGAGGCCGAGTTCCTGCGCGCCCTGTCCTTCTGCACCCTGCTGCCAGGACCCGAGGCGATGCAACTGGCGACCTATGCGGGATGGCGGCTGCATGGAACGGTCGGCGGGCTGATCGCAGGGCTGCTGTTCGTGATGCCGGGGGCCTGCGTGGTGCTGGCGCTGTCGATGGTCTATGCGGCCTTTGGCGAGGTTCCCGTGGTGGCCGCGCTGTTTCAGGGTGTACAGGCGGCGGTGCTGGCGATTGTGGTCCATGCGCTGCTGCGGGTGGCGAAGAAGGCGCTGAAGGCGCAATGGCACTGGGGGCTTGCGATTGCGGCCTTTGTGGCGCTGTTTCTGTTCAACATCCCCTTCCCGGTCGTGATCCTTGCCGCCGCGCTGATCGGCTGGTCGATGGCACGCGGCACCCCCCGGCCCCCCGCCGCCCCGCCCGCCCCCGGCATGCTTGCCCATGCCCGCCGCCAGACGATGGTCTGGGGCTCGGTCTGGCTGGTCCCGCTTGGCGCCCTGTGGCTGTTCGAGGGGGGGCTTTTGTTCCAGATCGGGCTTTTCTTCTCGCAGCTTGCCGTGGTGACCTTTGGCGGCGCCTATGCCGTGCTGGCCTGGATGACGCAGGCGGTGGTGCAGGATTACGGCTGGCTGACAACCGAGGAGATGATTGCGGGCCTGGGCCTGGCCGAGACGACGCCGGGGCCGCTGATCCTGGTCAACGAGTTCGTGGGGTTTCTTGCCGGGTTCCGGCAGGAAGGGGTGCTTCTGGGCCTTGGGGGCGCCGTCGTCGCGCTCTGGATGACCTTTGCCCCCTGTTTCCTTTGGATCTTCGCCGGCGCCCCGTTTGTAGAGCGTCTGGCGCAGGCCCCGCGCCTGTCCTCGGCCCTCGTCGGCATCACCACCGCCGTGGTGGGTGTGATCGCCAACCTTTCCGTCTGGTTCGCCGTGCATGTGCTGTTCGGCGAGGTCCGAACGGTCAGCGTAGGCCCCCTTCGCCTGCTGGCGCCCGACCCGTCAACACTCGATCCGGCGGCACTGGCAATCGGCGTTGTGGCTGCATATCTGATCCTATGGAGGCATTGGTCCCTGATCGCGGTGATGGCGATTTCCGCCGGGCTCTCCCTGGGGTTGAGTCTGATCTAGGTCCATCCCCCTTCCCATCGGGGACGAATCCCCTATGCTGGCCGCAAGGTCGGAAAGGATCGGACATGGCGCGCGGGATCGATTACGGGAACCTGATGCACCGGGCCATGCGGGGCCTGATCCAGACCGTTCTGACCGATGTGTCCGAAAACGGCCTGCCGGGGGCGCACCACTTCTTCATCACCTTCGACACCACAGCAGAGGGCGTGCAGATGGCCGACTGGCTGCGCAGCCGCTATCCGGCCGAGATGACCGTGGTGATCCAGCACTGGTTCGAGAACCTGCATGTGACGGACGAGGGTTTCTCGGTCACCCTCAACTTCGGCAACCAGCCCGAGCCGATGGTGATCCCCTTCGACGCCGTGCGGACCTTTGTGGACCCGTCGGTCGAGTTCGGCCTGCGGTTCGAGACGCATGGCAGTGACGCCAGCGAGGACGACGAGGCAGACGAGGACGAGGACGAAGATCCCCCGCAACACGAGGCCGAGGTCGTGAGCCTCGACAAGTTCCGCAAGTAACGCCTGCGGTATGCCGCCGCATGCCGATTGATTTTCGCATCGGCCAAGGCTAGGCCCCCTCTCATCAGCAGATGGAGGGCAGGATGGCCGCGACTCGCACGGAAACCGACAGCTTCGGCCCTCTGGACGTGCCCGCCAACAAGTATTGGGGCGCGCAGACGCAGCGGTCCATCATCAACTTCCCCATCGGCTGGGAACGCCAGCCCGTCGCGATCATCCGCGCGCTTGGGGTCATCAAGAAGGCCTGCGCGCTGGTCAACATCGATCAGGGCGACATCGACCCGGCCCTTGGGCGGACGATTGCCGAGGCTGCGCAGGAGGTGATCGACGGCAAGTTCGACGACAACTTCCCCCTGGTGGTGTGGCAGACGGGCTCGGGCACGCAGTCCAACATGAACGCGAACGAGGTCATCTCGAACCGTGCGATCGAGATGCTGGGGGGTGTGATGGGGTCCAAGAAGCCCGTCCACCCGAACGACCATGTGAACATGGGGCAATCCTCGAACGACACCTTTCCGACCGCAATGCATGTCGCCATCGGGATGATGGCACGCGATGTGCTGCTGCCGGGGCTGGAGAAGCTGCATGCGGCGCTGGCGGCGAAGTCGCTGGAATTCAAGGACATCATCAAGATCGGTCGAACCCATACGCAGGACGCGACACCCCTGACCCTGGGGCAGGAGTTCTCGGGCTATACCACGCAGGTGGCCAAGGGGATCGCGCGGGTGCAGGCCTGCCTGCCGGATATCTATGAGCTGGCACAGGGCGGCACGGCCGTCGGCACGGGGCTGAACACCCGCGTCGGCTGGGACGTGCGGGTGGCGGCACGGATCGCCGAGATCACCGGCCTGCCCTTCGTCACCGCACCGAACAAGTTCGAGGCGCTGGCGGCCCATGACGCGATGGTGATGTTCTCGGGTGCCTTGAAGACGGTGGCCGCGAGCCTGTTCAAGATCGCCAACGACCTGCGGCTGCTCGGCTCCGGCCCCCGCTCGGGCCTTGGGGAGCTGATCCTGCCGGAAAACGAGCCGGGGTCGAGCATCATGCCCGGCAAGGTCAACCCCACCCAGGCTGAGGCGCTGACCATGGTCTGCGCCCATGTGATGGGCAACGACGCCGCCGTGGGATTTGCCGGCTCGCAGGGGCACTTCGAGCTCAACGTCTACAACCCGATGATGGCCTACAACGTGCTGCAATCCATGCAGCTTCTGGGCGACGCGGCGGGCAGCTTCACCGACAACATGGTGGTGGGGACCAAGGCGAACGTGGCGCGGATCGACAAGCTGATGAAGGAAAGCCTGATGCTGGTGACGGCGCTGGCCCCGACGATCGGCTATGACAACGCAACGAAGGTCGCCAAGACCGCCCACAAGAACGGGACGACCCTGCGGGAAGAGGCGATCGCACTCGGCCTTGTGGATGCTGAAACCTTCGACCGCGTGGTCCGGCCAGAGGACATGATCGGACCCAAGGACTGATGGCCGAGATCGTCAACCTGAAGGCTGCGAAGAAGCGCGCAGAGCGTGTGAAGAAACGCGCACAGGCCGATGCGAATGCTACGAAATTCGGGCGGACGAAGGCCGAGCGCCAGATCGAGGAGGCGCGCGCCGAAGCCGCCGTGAAGGCACTCGACGCGCATCGGCGCGAAAGCGAGTAACCTCCCGTTAACCCTGCTTTGGCAGGCTCGAACCGGGAGGAGTACCGATGCACGAACACATCTTGCCGATCACGTCACAGGAATGGATGCGGCAGATGCTGGCGACCAAGACCGCCCTCGACAGTGGCGTGATCCGCCGGAGGGTCAGCGATGTGGAGCGTCTCGTCGGGCGCGATGCTTTCCTTGCTGCGATGAAGCGGCGCGGTTTTCGCGTGGTCGAGAATGCGGGGCACTTCGTCGTCTTTTGCAATTCGGACGAAGTCCTGCTCCGCCTCTGACCCGCCCGGACCCAAATTTCTTGAGTAAGAAATTTGTCAAAATCCTTACTTAAGGATTTTGGGTTCTGCGCGGCCGGCGTAGGATTGCAGCGCAATGACCGCCCGCCCCGTCAAGCACTCCGTCACCCTCCACGGCCACCGCACCAGCGTTTCGCTGGAAGAGCCGTTCTGGCGCGCGTTCCGTGAGATCGCGGCGGAACGCGGCCTGCCGGTCAATGCACTTGCCGAAGTGATCGACGAGGGCCGCGCCCCTGACGTGGGCCTAGCCTCCGCCATCCGTGTCTTCGTCCTCACGCACTACCGCGGCCAAGGCGCTTCCCAAACCGCCCGCTGACCCCTATAGCGGAACGGCAGGCGGGATGACCCCGTGATGGACGAAGGCTGCAAGATGCGCACGATCACGACGACCGACGACCTTGCCGTCTTCTGTACCGCCGCCAAGGCCCATCCTTACGTCACCATCGATACCGAATTCCTGCGCGAACGCACCTACTGGGCCAAACTTTGCCTGATCCAGATGGCCCTGCCCGGCAAGAGCGGGGACGCCGTCCTGATCGATCCGGTCGAGGGCGAGGCGATGTCGCTCGACCCGCTTTACGACCTCATGCGGCACGAGGCGACGGTGAAGGTCTTCCACGCTGCCCGGCAGGATCTCGAGATTTTCTTCGTCGAGGGGGGCGTCTTCCCGAAACCCCTCTTCGACACGCAGGTCGCGGCGATGGTCTGCGGCTTTGGCGAGCAGGTGGGCTACGAGACCCTTGTCCGCCGCATCGCGCATCAGGCGCTCGACAAGACCTCGCGCTTTACCGACTGGTCGCGCCGTCCGCTGACCGAGGCGCAGATGGTCTATGCGCTGGCCGACGTGACTCATCTGCGGGTAATCTACGAAAGCCTCTCGGCGCAGATCGCCGCCTCTGGCCGCACCCCCTGGGTCGAGGAGGAACTGGCCATCCTGACCGACCCCGAGACCTATATCGTCCGCCCCGAAGAGGCCTGGCTGCGGGTGAAGACCCGTACGAACTCGGGCCGGTTCCTTGCCGTGGTCAAGGAACTCGCCCGCTTCCGCGAGGAATTTGCGCAGCGGATGAACATCCCCCGGTCGCGCGTTATCAAGGACGATGCGCTCCTGGAACTCGCCTCGACCAAGCCCACCACGCATGAGGAACTGGGCCGCTCGCGCCTTCTTCTGCGCGAGGGTCGGCGTGGGGACATTGCAGATGGCCTTCTGGCGGCGGTCAAGGCGGGCCTCGAGATGCGGCCCGAGGACATGCCCAAGCCCGAGGCCGACCGCGAGCAGGCGCAGGTCAACCCGGCGCTCGCCGACCTCCTCCGCGTGTTGCTCAAGGCCAAGGCCGAGGCGCTTGGCGTAGCCGCCCGCCTGATCGCCCCCACCTCGGACTTGGATGCAATCGCGGCGGGCGCCCGAAACGTGCAAGCGCTGTCGGGCTGGCGGCGCGAGGCCTTTGGAGAGGAGGCGCTGCGCCTGTGCAAGGGCGAGATCGCCCTGACCGCGAAGGGCAGCGAAGTCAAAGTTGTCCGCCTTTAGCGGCGGGCTGACCGCGCATTGTTCGCGCCCTGGACCGTGATGTTGCTGATGCTGTCCAGTTGGATGTCGGACAGATAGGTCGCAACGGTGATCTCGCGGGATTGTACGGTCGAGACGGGTTTGGGCGCGGGCGGCGGGAAGACGCGGAACTCATAGAGCGCGACGCCCTCGTCTTCGGTCGGCACCGATACCAACTCGGCCTCCCAAAACCCTTGCGTCGGCGGCAGGCCCGTCGCGCGGATGATCGCCCCGCCCGCGTTCCGCTCGATCACCAGCGCGGTCACGTCTGCCACCAGTTGCCGACCGTCCTCGGTCGCCAGTTCGGGGGCCACAGTCACCGTCTCCACCCGTTCGGATCGTCCGAACCAGTTAAATGGGTTCAGCCGCGATTGCGCGATCCGCCCGCAACTGACCACAAGCAGCATCACCGCAAGCGCAGCAAGAAGCGGTCGGCGCATCGTGAACCCCCATATCCCGTCTCTACCGGGTTAGCCCATGGAACGGCCTTTGAAAATCCCCCGCAGGCTGGACCTTCGCCATGCCGCGCATTACCTGTCCGCCACGCCACGGAGTATGCGCATGGCCACCCCCGCCTTCGAAGACCTTGCCGAGACATTCGCCTTCCTCGACGACTGGGAGGACCGCTATCGCCATGTGATCGAGCTTGGCCGCGCGATGCCCCCCCTCGCGCCCGAGTTCCATGTTCCCGCACTCAAGGTCGATGGCTGTGCAAGTCAGGTCTGGCTGCGTCCGATGGTCGAGGGGGGTCGCTTCGACTTTCAGGGCGACAGCGATGCGATGATCGTGCGCGGTTTGATCGCGGTGCTGCATGCGCTCTATGCGGGGGTGCCGGTAGCCGAGATTGCGGGCGTCGATGCCCCGGCCGAACTTGGCCGCCTTGGCCTGAACGAACACCTCTCCTCGCAGCGCTCGAACGGGCTGCGGGCGATGGTCGAACGAATCCGGAAGGTGGCGGCCGAGGCAGCCTAGACCCGTTCCACCGTCACCCGGTCGGTATAGAAAGCAAGGTGCCCCGCAATCGCCTCGCAGCCGGCCTTGGGCGTCTCGTAGGTCCAGACCGCGTTGGCCATCGTGCCCCCCGGCGTGACGATCGAGTAGTAGCTCGCCTGACCCTTGTAAGGGCAGGTCGTCGCGCGGTCGGTGCGGTCGAGCATCGCCATCGCGATATCCTCGCGCGGGAAGTAGAGGACGGGGGGATAGGACCCCTCGGTCAGTTCCTGCACGCGCATGCTTTCCCCCAGGACTGCGTCGCCCGCGCGCACCACATAGGTGCCGGGGGCGGTGCGGATGCGGATGTGATCGGCCATGGCGACTCTCCCAATATGTCAGGCGCTATAGTGGCGCGGTTGCCGCCGAAAGCCAGTCCCTCGCCGCGTCGGACAGGCGGGGGGACAGTTTCTCCCGGACCCCCGCATGGTAGGCGTCGATCCACTCCCGCTCCTCGCGCGACAGGTCCGCGGTCAGGATAAGGCGGCGGTCGAAGGGGGCGAAGGTCAGCGTCTCGAACGCGTACTGCGCGCGGTTGTCGCCGAGGGGCGGCGCCTCTTCCACCACGATCAGGTTTTCCAACCTTATGCCGAACGCCCCCTCGCGGTAGTAGCCCGGCTCGTTCGACAGGATCATGCCCGGTTCCAAAGGCACCTCCGAGATGCGCGACAGCCGCTGCGGCCCCTCATGGACGCTCAGGAACGCGCCCACGCCATGCCCCGTCCCATGGTCATAGTCCTGCCCCGCCACCCACAGGAACTGCCGCGCCAGCGGGTCAAGGTCGCGCCCGGCAAAGCCGCGCGGAAAGCGCATCCGGCTGATCGCGACCATCCCGCGCAGGACGCGGGTATAGCAGGCCCGCGCCGCGTCCCCCGGATCGCCGAGAGCGATGGTCCGGGTGATGTCGGTCGTACCGTCCACATATTGCGCGCCCGAGTCCACCAGCAGCAACTCGCCGTCGCGAAGGGGCCGATCCGTCTCCTCCGTCACCCGGTAATGGATGATCGCTCCGTTCGGCCCCGATCCGCATATCGTGTCAAAGCTGATGTCATGCAAGGCGTTCGTCGCACGGCGGAAGGCCTCGAGCGCCTGCACCACGGCGATCTCGGTCAAATCCTCGGTGGGCTGCATATCCAGCCAGCACAGAAACTCCACCACCGCCGCCCCGTCGCGCAGATGTGCCTCGCGCGTGCCCGCGATTTCGGCGGCGGTCTTCTTCGCTTTCGGCAGCCGACAGGGATCCTCGCCCCAGGCGACTGCGACCCCTGCCCCGTCCAGAATGCGCGAAACCGCCAGGGGCGCCGACCCCTGGTCCACGCGCACCGGTCCCGTCAGCCGTTCGAGTGCCCCTGCGAACTGCGCAGGGGCCGCCAGCCGCACCTCTGCCCCCAGATGCGCCCGGACGTCGTCATCGACTTTCGCAACATCGACGAAGAGGTCCACGCTGGCATTGTCATGCAAGACAGCAAAGCCCTGCACGATAGGGTTCTTGGGCACATCCGCCCCACGGATGTTCAACAACCAGCAAATCGAATCCGGCAAGGTCAGCACCGCCGCCTTCTGCCCCTGACCCCGCAGCAACGCTGCGAGATCCGCCCGTTTCTCCGCACTCGTCCGCCCGGCCAGCGCATCGGGATGCACGAAGACCCGGCCCACCGGTGGCTGCGGCTGATCCATCCAGATGCCATCGACGAAATTCACGCCTGCACAAAGCGTTACGCCACTACCTTCAAACGCCGTCTCAAGCTTCGCGATCTCCTCTGCCGTATGCAGCCACGGATCAAACCCGACCTTCCCGCCTGCCAGCTGCGCGCGGATCCATTCGCCCGGCTTCGTCTCGGGCCAGGGCACCGGGGTGAACACCCCCAGATCCACCTGCGCCTTCACCTGCACCCGATAGCGCCCGTCGATGAAGACCCCCGCCACATCCGGCAGCACGATGGCAAAGCCCGCCGAGCCGGTGAACCCCGTCAGCCACTGCAACCGCTCGTCCCGCGCGGCCACGTACTCCCCCTGATGCGCATCCGCGCGCGGCACCAGAAACCCTGCCAGCCCGGCCCCGGCCAAAGCCGCCCGCAAGGCAGCCAGCCGCGCCGGCCCCTGTGCGGGCGATGAGACCGCCTCAAAGCTCTGGAACATCGGCCCGCCCCTTCTTCTGTCCACATTTATCCTAAGGGGGGTGAGGCCCGGCACGGGCCGAGGGGGGCGGAAGGCCCCCCTTACCCTGCCCGCCGCATCCCCTGCGCCCGGGCGCGCTTCTTCGCGTCCACCTCGAACAGGCTCGCCAGTTGTTCGGTCATCGCGCCCGCCAGCTGCTCCACATCCGTGATCGTCACCGCCCGCTGGTAATAGCGCGTCACGTCAT
>CAZVIS010000081.1:3317-10818 GCA_964627355.1 uncultured Rhodobacterales bacterium | reverse complement strand
CTCGGCGTCAACTACAAGGACACCGAGGCGCAGGCGTTGGGCTTTCTCGATGAGCTCGGCAACCCCTATGCAGCGATCGGCGCCGACGCGACGGGGCGGACGGGGTTGGACTGGGGGCTGTACGGCGTGCCGGAAACCTTTGTGATCGACGGCAACGGCACCGTGATCCTGCGTTATCCTGGCCCCCTCACGCGGGCCGTCGTGGAGGAGACGATCCGCCCGGCGCTGGCCGGAGCGGGCGGGTGAAGGGGGCCCTCCTGGCTGCGGTGCTGTCCTTTGGCGCCGTTGCGGCCTGGGCGGGCCCGGGGGTGCCCGGGGCGGACTGGTTCCGCGGGGTCTACGAGAGGGTGGGCCGCGATGCTGCGGGCGTGCTGGATGACCGGGTGCATCTGGTTCCCGATGGGGTGAACCTGCGGCTTTCGGCTTGCGGGGCGCCGGACACGGGGCTTGGGTTCGACCCCTATGGATTGCGCGAGAATGCGATGGTTTCGGGGACTGGCGCGGGGGCGCTGACCTGCCTTTTCCATAACGACGGCTACAACCGTCCCGTCATCACATGCAGGTCCGAGGAAGGCACGCGCTTTACCCTCTGGCCGGTCGAGCCGGGGTTCCGCACGGCGACGCTGACGTGCGGGGGCTAAGCCTGCGCCAGGCCAAATTCCTTAAGCAAGGAATTTGACAAAACTCTTACTCAAGAGTTTTGGCCCCCGCAGTTTGCGGGGGCCGCGCCGTTGTCAGGCCGCCGCGAGGTTGCGAAGCACATAGTGCAGGACACCCCCGTGCCGCACATAGTCGATCTCGATTTCGGTATCGATGCGGCACTTGATCGGGATCGTCTTCTCGGTTCCGTCGGCATAGCGGATGGTGCAGGGCACGACAGAAAGCGGCTTGAGGTTGCCCGCCAGACCGCCGATCGAGACGACCTCGTTCCCCTTCAGGCCAAGCGACTTGCGGTTCATGCCTTCGGTGAACTCGAAGGGGATGACGCCCATGCCGACGAGGTTCGAGCGGTGGATGCGCTCGAAACTCTCTGCGATCACCGCCTTGACGCCGAGGAGTGCCGTCCCCTTGGCCGCCCAGTCGCGGCTCGACCCCGCGCCGTATTCGATCCCGCCGAAGATCACGAGGGGGGTGCCCGCCGCCTGATAGGCCATCGAGGCATCGAAGATCGAGGTCTGCACGCCGTCCGGCCCAAGGGTATAGCCCCCCTCCACCCCGTCCAGCATCTCGTTCTTGATGCGGATGTTGGCGAAGGTGCCGCGCATCATCACCTCGTGGTTGCCACGCCGCGAGCCGTAGGAATTGAACTCGCTGACCGGGACCTGCCGTTCGGTCAGGTACTTGCCCGCGGGCGTGGTGGCCTTGAAGGACCCCGCAGGGCTGATGTGGTCGGTGGTGATCATGTCGCCGAGGAGGGCGAGCACCCGCGCGCCTGCGATGTCCGAGATGACGCCGGGCGTCTTGGCCATGCCTTTGAAATAGGGCGGGTTCTGGATGTAGGTGCTGGTCGGCGGCCAGTCGTAGGTCTCAGAATCCGTGACTTCAACCGCCTGCCACTTGGCATCGCCCTTGAAGACGTCGGCGTATTTGGACAGGAACGCCTCGCGCGTCACGACTTGATCGACGATGTCGGCGATTTCCTTGTTCGTCGGCCAGATGTCCTTGAGGAACACCGGGGATCCTTCGGGCGTATGACCCAGGGGCTCGGTCGTCAGGTCGATGTTCATGTCGCCCGCCAGCGCATAGGCCACGACCAAGGGCGGCGAGGCGAGGTAGTTGGCGCGGACGTCGGGCGAAATCCGCCCTTCGAAGTTGCGGTTCCCCGACAGCACCGCCGCTGCCACGAGGTCGCCTTCGTTGATCGCGGCCGATATTTCGGGCTGCAATGGCCCCGAGTTGCCGATGCAGGTCGTGCAGCCATAGCCCACAAGGTTGAAGCCCACGGCGTCCAGATCCGCTTGCAGCCCCGCCGCCTCTAGATAAGCCGACACCACTTGCGACCCCGGCGCGAGCGAGGTCTTGACCCACGGCTTCCGGTTCAGCCCAAGCGCACGCGCCTTGCGCGCCACCAGCCCCGCGCCGACCAGCACATAGGGGTTCGAGGTGTTGGTGCAGGAGGTGATCGAGGCGATCACCACCTTGCCCGAGGACATGGTGTAGCTCTCGCCCTTCACCGGCACTTCCACGCCCTGCGGACGCTTGAAGCTGGCCTCCATCTCCTTGGCAAAGCCCGCCTTCGCCTCGGTCAGCGGCAGCCAGTCCTGCGGCCGCTTGGGGCCGGAAATCGCGGGGACGATGGTCCCCATGTCGAGTTCGAGGGTCGAGGTATAGACCGGCCCGTAGTTCGGGCCACGCCACATGCCCTGTTCCTTGGCGTAGGCCTCGACCAGCGCGATGCGGCCCTCGTCCCGGCCTGTCTGGCGGAGGTAGCGGAGGGTTTCGTTGTCCACCGGGAAGAAGCCACAGGTGGCGCCGTATTCGGGGGCCATGTTGGCGATGGTGGCACGGTCGGCGAGCGGCAGATGGTCCAGCCCCTCGCCATAGAACTCGACGAACTTGTTCACCACGCCATGCTTGCGCAGCATCTGCACGACCTTGAGCACCAGATCGGTGGCCGTCGTCCCTTCCTTCATCGCCCCGGTCAACTTGAAGCCCACGACCTCGGGGATCAGCATCGACACGGGTTGCCCCAGCATCGCCGCCTCGGCCTCGATCCCGCCGACGCCCCAGCCGAGCACGGCCAGACCGTTCACCATCGTCGTGTGGCTGTCCGTCCCCACCAGCGTATCCGGATAGGCCACCTCGTGCCCGTTCTGATCCTTGTCGGTCCAGACCGTCTGGGCGAGGTATTCGAGGTTGACCTGATGGCAGATGCCCGTGCCCGGCGGCACCACGCGGAAGTTGTTGAAGGCCTTCTGCCCCCATTTCAGGAAGACGTAACGCTCCATGTTCCGCTCATACTCACGGTCCACGTTCATCTGGAACGCGCGCGGCGTGCCGAATTCGTCGATCATCACCGAATGGTCGATGACCAGATCGACCGGGTTCAAGGGGTTGATCTTCTGCGCATCCCCGCCAAGGCCCAGGATCCCGTCCCGCATCGCGGCCAGGTCCACCACGGCAGGCACCCCGGTGAAGTCCTGCATCAGCACCCGCGCCGGGCGATAGGCGATCTCGCGCGCGGACTTGCCGCCATTCGCGCCCCAGTCGCCAAAGGCGCGGATGTCATCGACGGTCACGGTACGCCCATCCTCGAAGCGCAGCATGTTCTCCAGCACCACCTTCAGGCTGGCGGGCAGGCGGTCGAACTCTCCCAGACCCGCGGCCTGTGCGGCCGGGATCGAGTAAAAGGCGACGCTCGCCCCGCCTGCCGAGAGGGTGCGGCGGGTTCCGGTGCTATCGTGTCCGACGGTGACGGTCATGGAAGTCTCCTGGCGAGAGGGCGTAGCGTGGGTGGTCAGGAAGAGTCGCGGCGCATTGTATGCAATTGTATGCCAACACGCCAGACCCTTCCCGGCACGCCCAGACTGACCGCAACAAAGTCACGGTTACAACACGCTTCTGTTGCCTCGCAAAACCTTGATTGGCAGGGGGTGGGGGCATCCGGTACTCGGGTCAGGCACAAGGTGGAATGGAAACGACGGATGCGACAGTTGGTCAGTGCTTCTCTGGGTGTCCTGCTGGCAATGACGGGCGTCGCGTCGGCGCAAGAGACGGCCACCGGTACGCGTGCAGTCGTCGTCGAGCTTTACACCTCGCAGGGCTGCTCGTCGTGTCCGCCTGCGGACGAGATCCTTGCCGCGATGGCCGCCGATCCGTCGATCATCGCGCTGGCCCTGCATGTCGACTACTGGGACTACCTGGGCTGGAAGGACAAGTTCGCCGATCGCCAGTTCACCGAGCGGCAGAAAGCCTATGCCAAGGCAGCGGGCGACCGCATGATCTATACCCCGCAGATGATCGTGGGCGGCGTGGACCGGATCGTCGGCAGCCGGTCTGACGACATCGCGAGGGCGGTGATGACGCATGCGTCGCTGCCGATGACCGTTCGGCTGACGGCCCGTCGCGAAGGCGACACGCTGTTCATCCGTGCCGAAGCCGTGCCGCCGCAGGACCGCGACCTGCGGATCGATCTTGTCCGCTATCTGCCGCGCGAAGAGGTTGCCATCGAGCGGGGCGAGAACGCGGGCCTGACGATGACCTATACCAATATTGTGACCGACTGGGACAAGGTCGCCGACTGGCGCGGGACCGATCCGATCGAACTGACCGTGCCGCTTGCTGGCGGTGCGCCCGCGGTGGTGCTGGTGCAGGGGGTCGGTCCGGCAGAGATCGTGGCCGCTTCGGCGCTGAAGTAACCTCAGCCGCGACAGAACAGGTCGTGCAGAAGGCCGATGGTGCGTCGCACCCGGTCGTCGGCCAGCGCATAGAAGATCGTCTTGCCGTCACGGCGACATGTCACCAGCCCCTCGGCCCTCAGCCTTGCAAGCTGCTGGCTGACAGCGGCCTGACGGCACCCCAAGAGCGCTTCGAGTTCGGTGACCGACCGCTCACCTCCCGACAGATGGCAAAGAATCATCAGGCGTCCCTCGTGCGACAGCGCCTTGAGAAAGGCGGTCGCCGCCTCGGCCCGTTCAGCCATTCCGCCCGCCGACAGGGCAGGGGCGTCGGTCGCAGGCAGGTCGTGCAGCACGGCGCGGGACCTCTCGGTTTGGTGGCCGCACTATATGCAGATCGCTGCAGGCGTCCAGTGCCGCGGTCAGCCAGCGGAAAAGCGGCCATAGCGCCCGGCGCTGAACACCAAGGGTTCACCCGGCCCCAGATGCGCCCGTATCACCCGGCCCACGACGATCAGGTGGTCGCCCCCGTCATGCGTCGCATGCTGCTCGCAGTCAAAGCGGGCGAGCGTGCCGAGGATCACCGGCACCCCCTCGGCTGTTACCTCATGCGCCAGCCCGTCAAAGCCGGCGCCACCACGGACAAAGCGATGCGACAGATCGTCCTGCTCGGCGGCCAGCACATGGATCGTGTAGAACCGCGCCGCCGCATAGATCGCAAAGCGGGACGAGGATCTTGCGGGCGACCACAGCACCAGCGGCGGGTCAAGCGACAGCGAGGCAAAGCTGTTGGCGGTGAACCCCATCGGGCCGTCCGGCCCTTGTGTGGTGATGACACAGACACCCGTGGCAAACCGGCCGAGCGCGTCGCGGAAAGCGCGCGCATTGGCGGCGTCCGGGGTGAAGGTCGTCTCTATCATCTGTCCCCCGTCCATCGCGCCTCTCATAGTCGAGCTTTGGTCCCAGGGCGAGAGGTTAGCGCGCCACGGGCACAAGGCGATGCCCTGCGGATACGAAAGGTGGGGGTATTGCAGCCCGGCGCCCGCTCCTTGGGCAGCGCTTACAAAAGAAGGGGATAACCGGCACACGGGTTAATCTCTGTCATCAAACTTTCGCAGAACCGACACATCCCCTTTGCAGCGCGACCCTATCGACGCGCCAACGGACAGGGGGTCCCATGCTGCTGACGGTCAAGGACGTGACACGCCGGTTCGGCCAGAAGGCGGCCGTGGACAACATTTCCTTCCAGGTGGACAAGCCTGCCTTCGTGGGCATCATCGGTCGGTCAGGCGCCGGAAAATCGACCTTCCTGCGCATGATGAACCGCCTGACGGACGCGACCTCGGGGCAAATCTTCGTCGATGGCACCGACATCCTTGCGTTCAAGGGCGCCGCGATGCGCGCCTGGCAAAGCCAGTGCGCGATGATCTTCCAGCAGTTCAACCTCGTGCCCCGGATGGACGTGGCCTCGAATGTCATGCACGGCATCCTGAACCGTCGCTCGACCCTTCAGACCATGTTCAACCTGTGGTCCGAGGCCGACATCACCAAGGCCCTGTCGATCCTTGACCGCCTCGGCATCGCCGAACAGGCGCCGAAGCGGGCCGAGGCGTTGTCGGGCGGCCAGCAGCAGCGCGTGGCAATCGCGCGGGCGCTGATGCAGGACCCCAAGATCATCCTTGCCGACGAGCCGATTGCCTCGCTCGACCCGATGAACGCGCAGATCGTGATGGACACGCTCAAGCGCATCAACGTCGAGGACGGGCGCATGGTCATCGCCAACCTGCACACCCTCGACACCGCGCGGCGCTACTGCGACCGCGTGATCGGGATGCGCGACGGGCGGATCGTCTTTGACGGCCTGCCCGACCAGCTCACCACCGCCGCCGCCCGCGACATCTACGGCGCGGATGCCTCGTTCTCGGAAAGTGCCACCTCGACCTCGATCGATGCGCTGCCCGACGACGACCGCTATGAGAAGGCCCTTCTGGCCTGATCCCCCCAATCCACCCGGTCCAATCGGACCATTCAACCGGAGACGACAGATGAACAAGCTGCTTGCCGTTCTTGCTGCCACCACGGCGCTCGCCACCCCCGTTTTCGCCCAGGAAGCGATCAAGGAATTCAACATTGGCATCCTCGGCGGCGAAAACGCCCAGGACCGCCTGACCTCGAACGAGTGCTTCCGCGCCAAGGTCGAAGAGGCCCTCGGCGTTCCGGTCAAGCTGTTCACCCCCGCCGACTATGACGGCGTGATCCAGGGCCTGCTGGGCGGCACCATCGACTATGCCGGTCTGGGCGCCTCGGCCTATGCCAAGATCTACCTGACCGACCCGGAAGCAGTGGACGTTACCCTGACCACCCAGAACGTGGACGGCTCGACCGGCTACTACTCGATCGGTTTTGCCCGCAAGGACAGCGGCATCACCACGATCGAGGAAGCCAAGGGCAAATCCTTCGCCTTCGCCGACCCGAACTCGACCTCGGGCTATCTGGTTCCGGCGGCCGAACTGCAGGCCTCGCTCGGCAAACTGGAAGAGTACTTCGCCGAAGTGAAGTTCTCGGGCGGGCACGAGCAGACCATCGTCGGCGTCGCCAACGGCGACTTCGCTTCGGGCGTGTCGTGGGCTGACGGCTTGGGCAACTGGGAAGACGGCTACACCAACGGCGCCTTCCGCAAGGCCGCCGACGCGGGACTCGTGGACATGAACGAGATCGTCGAAATCTGGCGCTCGAAGCTGATCCCGAACGGCCCCTATGTCGTCCGCCGCTCGCTGCCCGAGGACGTCAAGGCCAAGGTGAACGACCTCGTGGACAACATGTGGACCACGGACCCGACCTGCGCCTATGCCGTCGCTGCGGGCGAGGCCAAGGACTTCGTTCCGGTCAAGCACGAAGAGTTCCAGGGCATCATCGACGCCCGCAAGCTGCAGGAAGGCCTCTAAGGCTTTCACGACCAATCGCCGGGTCCCCATCGGGGGCCCGGCTTTTTTCTGACCTGTCGGGGGACAGATGGCTAACATCGCATTAGGTCAGTCCGGCGGCTCCCCGCCCGCGCTGCACGACGCCACCGCCGCCTATCTTGCGATGAACCGCCGCAAGCGGATGTACGGCGGGATCCTGCTTCTGCTCTTCATCGTCGTCATGGCCTCGGGCTGGCGCAT
>CAZVIS010000081.1:0-3217 GCA_964627355.1 uncultured Rhodobacterales bacterium | reverse complement strand
AACTGGCTGTCCTACACATTGCTGCGGTTCGAGATCAACGTGCGCGCCAGCGCGATCCTCGGCTTCGTGGGCGAGGGCGGCATCGGTCATGACCTCAAGCTTGCGATGCAATGGGGGCAGGGGCGGTACGATCAGGTGGTCGCGATCTTCATCCTTCTCTTCATCACCATCGTCATCATCGACCGGATCTCGGACCACTACCGCGCCAAGATCGTGAAGGGGAACTGAGATGGTCACCGTTGACACCACGGCCGGCAGCCCCCTTGCGCAACAGATGTTCGCCAGTTTCCGCAAGCGCCGCATGATTTCCTTCGCGGTGCCGGGCGTGATCCTGCTGTACCTCGCCTATGCGTTCTTCGCCTTCGACGTGCCGGGGCTTGCGGCGCGCGCGCGGCTCGACAATGCCGCGATCCTTCTGTCCGACTTCTGGTCGCACAAGACCCACGTCACCCGCGACAACCGCACCGGCGAAGTCGAGGTGGCGATCGAGGGCGAATCGAAGGGCATGTATCCGGCGGGCACCGGCCCGGATTGGGTGACGCTTGGCGACGGCGTCACCACCATCGACCTCGGAACAGGCCACATCGTCACCTATGACGACGCAGGCGCCCGCATGGTGATCCCCGGCTACGGCACCGTCGATATCAAGCCCGTGGGTGGCAAGCTGGCGCTGGACGCGCCCCAACCGATCCCCGACTGGATTTCGGCGTCCGACAACCGCATCGCCGTCACCACCGACGCGGGCCGCTTCAACTATACCCGGTCCAAGGTCGAGACGTTTCGGTATCAGGCCGGGTGGGAGCTGTTCTTCTTCACCCTCGACAGCCCCTTCTACGGCAAGGGTTTCTTCGAACTGGCCGGGATGGCGGTCGCGGGCGAACGGGTGGACCCCGCGCGCAGCAACATCGGCTACATGCTGTCCGAATTCTGGACGAACAAGATGTGGCGGCACGGCGATGTCATGTGGGCCATCTTCGAGACGATCCTGATGGCGTCGCTCGGCACCTTCGCTGCGGCCATCGTGGCCCTGCCGCTCGCCTTTCTTGCCGCATCGAACTTCACTCGGCTGGCGCCGCTGCGCTTTGCCTTCCGGCGGATTTTCGACTTCATCCGCGGGGTGGATGGACTGATCTGGACAATCATCCTGTCCCGCGCCTTTGGCCCAGGGCCGATGACCGGCGCGCTGGCGATTCTGATCACCGACGCAGGGACCTTCGGCAAGACCTTCTCTGAGGCGCTGGAGAATATCGACGAGAAGCAGGTTGAAGGGATCCGCTCGACCGGCGCCAACGCGATGCAGCGGGCGCGGATCGGGGTCATCCCGCAGATCACGCCGATCCTGCTGAGCCAGGTGCTCTACTATCTCGAGTCGAACACCCGCAGCGCGACGGTGATCGGCGCCATCGTGGGCGGCGGGATCGGCCTCTTGCTGACGCAAGCCATCACCACCCAGAAGGACTGGGAAGAGGTCGCCTATTACATGGTGCTGATCGTGCTGATGGTGATGCTGATGGACAGCCTGTCGGGCTGGCTGCGGCGCAAGCTCATCAAGGGTGGCGACGGCGGGCACTGACGGGGGCGCTGGCCACTTTGTGAAGACTTCGTTAAAGTGGTCGTGTAACCCTTTGATTCCAATGACCCCATGTCGTGTCCACACGTGCGACACGATCCATTCGGGAAGACCCGCCATGCCACGCCTCTCGGCCACCGATCCCTTTCTTCATCCCGGCGTCGCCCTCAGGGGGGCGACCTTCGGCGCCTATGTCGAGATCGGCGAGGGGTCGCGGATCGTGGACAGCCAGTTCGGGGACTATGCCTACTGCGACCGTTTTTCGGACATCGCGAACACGACCGTCGGCCGGTTCTCCAACATCGCCGCGATGACCCGGATCGGCCCGACCGACCACCCGATGCAGAGGGCAAGCCAGCACCACTTCCAGTACCGGTCGAGCTACTATTGGGACGACACTCCCGATGACGCCGCCTTCTTCACCGCCCGCGCCGCCCGCCGCACCACCCTCGGCCCCGACTGCTGGATCGGCCACGGCGCGGTGATCCGCCCGGAGGTGACGGTCGGGGCCGGGGCGGTCGTGGCGGCGGGGGCGGTGGTGACCAAGGACGTCCCCCCCTTCACCATCGTCGCGGGCGTCCCCGCCAGCCCGCTGCGCTCGAGGTTTCCGCAGGCAGTGATCGATCGACTGATGCGGCTCGCCTGGTGGGACTGGGACCATGACCGGCTGCGAGGGGCGCTGGAGGATTTCCGTGCCTTCTCAGCCGAGGAATTCCTCGAACGGCACGGCGGATAGAAGAGCGGGGGCCAGCCCCCGCACCCCCGGGATGTTTGAGAACAGAAGAAGGGACGGGAAGGCCTACTCTGCCGCGATCCGCATCGCTTGGGGCTGCGCCATGAAGCGGCGGCCGGCCTCGCCTGAGAGGTAGGACAGGCGGCCCGCGACGATGGTCGCCTCGACCGCGCGGGTTTCGGGGTTGACCACGGTCAGGTCGGCGCGCTGGCCGGGGTCGAGGCGGCCGCGGTCGGCGAGGCGCAGGATCTCGGCCGGGCGGGTCGATATCATCGCCCAGGCTTTGGGCAGGCTGGTGATGCCGCGATCGACCAGGCTCCAGGCCGCCAGTGGCAGGGCGGGGATGTGGTAGTCCGACACGAGGGCGTCACACAGCCCCTCGGCGATCAGGTCGGCGGCGGCGACGTTGCCTGCCTGGCTGCCGCCCCGCACCACGTTCGGGGCCCCCATGATGACGGGCGACATCATCGCGCGGGCCGCAGCGGCGGCGCGGCGGGTGGTGGGAAACTCGGCGATCCGCGCTCCGATCATCGAATAGCGCTCGCGAGTCTCGCCGTCGGGGTCGTCGTGGCTGCCGTAGAGGACGCCCATCTCGTCGAAGGCGTCCGCCAGACGGCAGAGGTGTCGAGGCACTTCGCGCGCGCGGGCGGCGGCGGCTTCGACGGTCGCAAGAAGGCTTTCCCCGGTGTGCCCAACCTTGCGCGCCCAGAGGGCAAAGTCGGCGGCGCACAGGCGCGACATCTCCAGCGCCTCTTCCAGATGGTCGTTGAACACCACATAGCCCACCCGGTGCCGCGCCACGGCGGCGATGAGGCGGGTGCCGGCGTCCACCAGATGCACCTCGGCCCGCAGTTGCACGCGCAGGTCGGTCAGCGCGCGGGGGCGGTAGGCGGCGAGCGCGGTGAGGAAGGTCT
>CAZVIS010000080.1:0-10876 GCA_964627355.1 uncultured Rhodobacterales bacterium | reverse complement strand
GTCCAGCCCCTCTGGTACGAACCCATCTACAACGTCACCAAATCCGCCCTGATGATGCTGTCAAAGACCATGAGCACCGAGTTCATGCCGATGAACATACGCGTCAACTGCATCAACCCCGGCCTCATCCTGACCCCCGACTGGGTGAAAACCGCCAAACAGCTTGCCACCGAGGGCGACTGGGAGGGCTACCTGCAATCCGTCGCCGACGAGCACGCCCCGATCCGCCGCTTCGGCACGGTGGAAGAGCTTGCCGACTTCTTCGTCTTCCTCTGCTCGCCGCGTGCGAGCTATGCCACCGGCGCCACCTTCTTCGTGGACGGCGGGATGCTGAAATCTGTGTGAGAGCCATGCCCCTGACCGCCCCCTACGACCGAAGCCGCCTGACCCCGGGCATCGTCCACATCGGCCTTGGCAACTTTCACCGGGCGCATCAGGCGGTCTATCTGGATGACCTGATGCACAAGGGGATGGCACAGGACTGGGCGATCCTTGGCGCGGGGGTGCGGGAGGGCGACGCGCGGATGCGCAGCGTTCTGCTGTCGCAGGACTGCCTGTCGAGCGTGATCGAACTGGCCCCCGGCGCGCATGTCGCTCGCACCATCGGGGCGATGAAGGGCTTTCTGGCGGTGGAACCCGGCAACGCCCCCCTGATCGCCGCGATGAAGGATCCCGCCATCCGCATCGTCTCGCTGACCGTGACCGAGGGCGGCTACTACATCGACCCCGCGACCGGCCATTTCGACCCGAGCCATCCGGATATCCGTCACGACGCGGCCCATCCGGGGGCGCCCGGTACGGCTTTTGGCGCCATCGTGGCGGCGCTGGCGGCGCGGCGGGCGGCGGGCCTCGCCCCCTTCACCGTCATGTGCTGCGACAACCTTCCCCACAACGGCCACGTCACGAAGGATGCGGTGACGGGCGTGGCCCGCCTTACGGATGCCGCCCTCTCCGACTGGATCGCCGCCAATGTCGCCTTCCCCAACGCGATGGTGGACCGCATCACCCCCGCCACCGGCCCCCGCGAAGTGGCCATGGCCCGTGCCCTCGGCCTCGACGACGCGGCCCCCGTGACGTGTGAGCCGTTCCGGCAATGGGTGATGGAGGACACCTTCCCCGCCGGGCGCCCCCCGCTGGAAGAGGCGGGCGTGACCTTCACCTCCGCCGTGGACCGCTTCGAGACGATGAAGATCCGCATCCTGAACGGCGGCCACGCGATCATCGCCTATCCGGGGGGCCTTGCGGGCATCAACCTCGTGCATGAGGCGATGGCCGACACGCAGATCCGCGCCTTCCTCGATGCCGTCCTGACGCGAGAGGTCCTGCCCATCGTGCCGCCCGTGCCCGGCGTGACCCTCACCGACTACAAGGCCCTCATCATCGACCGCTTCTCGAACCCCGAGATTGCCGACACCGTCCGCCGCCTTGCCCTCGACGGGTCGAACCGGCAGCCGAAGTTCATCGTCCCCTCGATCCGCGACGTGCTGGCGATGGGCGGCGATCCGGCGGGGCTGATCCTGCTTTCGGCCCTCTGGTGCCGCTATTGCTTTGGCGAGACCGAAGCGGGTGCGACCATCGAGCCGAACGATCCCAACTGGGACACCCTGCGCACCAACGCCCGGGCCGCGCGCCAACGCCCGATGGCCTGGCTGGAACAGGCGAGCATCTACGGCGCCCTCGCACAGGACAGCCGTTTCAACGAGGCCTTCGACAAGGCGCTGCGCGACATCTGGGCACGCGGCACGCGGGCCGTCATCGCGGACTACCTGCGCGGGTAACCCCGTGTTTGCGGTAACGGCCCCCCTTTCCGTCGGGGCACGCCCCGGCCTATAGTCGCGCCCGACGCGGCGAGGCTGCCGCCACACCGGAGACCCCTTCATGACCCTTCGTTTCGCCATCCTCGGCGCGGGCCGCATCGGCCGCGTTCATGCCCGTGCCATCGCCTCGGTCCCCGGTGCCGCGCTGACCGCGGTGGCCGACCCGATGCCCGCCGCGGCCGAGGCCCTGCGCGCCGAGCATGGCTGCGACATCCGCACCATCGACGCGATCCTTTCCAGCGCCGACATCGACGCCGTAGTGATCTGCACCCCCACCGACACCCATGCCGACCTGATCGAACGCTTTGCCCGGGCCGGAAAGGCGATCTTCTGCGAAAAGCCCGTGGACCTGTCGCTGCCCCGCGTGCAGGCGTGTCTGAAGGTGGTGGAGCAGGCCAAGGGCACCCTCATGGTCGGCTTCAACCGCCGCTTCGACCCCGATTTCATGGCGTTGAAGGCGGCGATCGACGCAGGGCGGGTCGGCACGGTCGAGATGGTCACCATCACCAGCCGCGACCCGGGTGCCCCGCCCTATGACTACATCACCCGGTCAGGCGGGATCTTCCGCGACATGACGATCCACGACTTCGACATCGCGCGCTGGCTGCTGGGTGAGGCGGTGGAGACGGTTTATGCCTCTGCCTCGGTCCTCACCGACCCGACCATCGCCAGCCTCGGCGACTACGACAGTGCCAACATCGTGCTGCGGACGGCCAGCGGGCGGCAGGCGATCATTACCAACACCCGCCGCGCCGCCTATGGCTATGACCAGCGGATCGAGGTGTTGGGGTCGAAGGGCATGGTGCAGGCGCACAACCACGCCGAGGCGAACATCACGGTGGCCGACGCCACCGGCTTCCACCAGCCGCCGCTCCTCAACTTCTTCATGTCGCGCTATACGGCGGCCTATGCCAACGAGATCGCGGCTTTCGTGGCGGCGGTGCGCGACAAGACCGTGCCGCCTGCGACCGGAGAGGACGGGCTCCACGCCCTCGCCCTCGCCGATGCCGCGCTGAAGTCGGTGGCCGAGGGGCGGGCGGTCAAGGTCGCCGAGGTGATGTGATGCGCGACCTCGACGTCATCACCATCGGGCGCGCCTCGGTCGATCTTTACGGCGCGCAGGTGGGCGGGCGGCTGGAGGACATGGCGTCATTCCAGAAGTATGTGGGCGGCAGTCCCACGAACATGTCCGTGGGGACCGCCCGGCTGGGGCTGAAGTCTGCTCTCCTGACCCGCGTCGGCGACGAGCACATGGGCCGCTTCATCGTCGAGGAACTGGCGCGCGAGGGGGTCGAGACGGCGGGGATCGTGACGGATCCGGCGCGGCTGACGGCTTTGGTCATTCTGGGGATCCGGGATGAGCACCGCTTCCCCCTGATATTCTACCGCGAGAACTGCGCGGATATGGGACTGTGCGAGGACGACATCGACCCTGCCTTCATCGCCCGCGCGCGGGCCGTGGTGGCGACAGGGACTCACCTGTCCCACCCGAGGACCGAGGCGGCGGTGCTGAAAGCCCTGCGTCTGGCGCGGGAAGGCGGCGCGCAGACCGCGCTCGACATCGACTACCGCCCGAACCTCTGGGGCCTGTCGGGCCACGGTGACGGCGAGTCCCGCTTCATCGAAAGCGCGGCGGTCACATCACGCTTGCAGGCGACGCTGCCGCTTTTCGACCTGATCGTGGGGACCGAAGAGGAATTCCACATTGCCGGAGGCACCACCGACACCATCGCCGCCCTCCGCGCCGTCCGCGCCCTGACCCCCGCCACGCTGGTCTGCAAACGCGGCCCGATGGGCGCGGCGGCCTTCTCCGGCCCGATCCCCGATACGCTCGATCAAGGTGAGGCAGGCCCCGGCTTCCCCATCGAGGTCTTCAACGTCCTCGGTGCAGGCGACGGCTTCATGTCGGGCCTGCTCAAGGGCTGGCTCGACGGCGAACCTTGGCCCACAGCCCTCAAATACGCCAACGCCTGCGGCGCCTTCGCCGTCAGCCGCCACGGCTGCGCGCCCGCTTACCCCTCATGGGAGGAGCTTCAGTTCTTCCTGAATCGCGGCGTCGTCACAAAAGCCCTCCGCAAGGACCCCGCTCTCGAGCAGATCCACTGGTCCACCAACCGCCACGGCGACTGGACCACGATGCGCGTCTTCGCCTTCGACCACCGCGCGCAATTGGAGACCCTGCCGGGTGCCACGCCCGAGAAGATCGGCGCCTTCAAGACCCTCTGCCTCGACGCCACGCTGAAAGTCGCACAAGGCCGCCCCGGCTATGGCCTCCTCTGCGACAGCCGTCTGGGGCGAGAGGCGCTGTACCGTGCGGCGGGGCAGCGCCTCTGGATCGGGCGGCCGGTGGAGTGGCCGGGCAGCCGCCCCCTCACCCTCGAACCCGAGATCGGGCCGGATTTCGGGGGTCTGTCGGAATGGCCCTTGGAGCATGTGGTCAAGGTCCTGTGCTTCTGCCACCCCGACGACGATGCCGCGATGTGGGCGGAGCAGGAGGCGGTCGTCATGCGTCTCTACCACGCCGCCCGCCGCAACCGGCTGGAGTTCCTGCTGGAAGTGATCCCGTCGAAGGTCGGCCAAGTCACCGAAGACACCACGCCTGCGATCATCGACCGCTTCTACCGCTTGGGTATCTTCCCCGACTGGTGGAAGCTGGAACCCTTCACGACCGATGCCGCATGGGCCAAGGCCTGCGCCGCGATCCGTGCGCGTGACCCGCATTGCCGGGGGATTGTCGTGCTGGGTCTGGGAGGCGACGAGGCCTCGCTTGGCGCGAGTTTCGCGCTGGCGGCACGGCACGACCTGGTGCGCGGGTTCGCCGTGGGCCGGACGATCCATGCCGAACCAGGACGCGCCTATCTGGCCGGCGAGATCGGGGCGGAAGAGGCGGTGGCGCAGATGGCCGCCACCTATGCACGGCTCTGTGCCGTCTGGGATGCCGCACGCGCGGCAGGGGGGACCGCATGACGATCCGGCTGACGGCGGCACAGGCGCTGGTGCGCTATCTTTCCGCGCAGATGACCGAGGAAGGCGTGCCCTTCATCGCCGGGGTCTGGGCGATCTTCGGCCACGGCAATGTGGCCGGGTTGGGCGAGGCGCTGCACGGCGCGAAGGACACCCTGCCCACTTGGCGGGGCCACAACGAGCAGGGGATGGCCCATGCTGCCATCGCCTATGCCAAGCAACTCCGTCGCCGCCGCGCCATGGCGGTCACCACCTCCATCGGCCCCGGTGCCTTGAACATGGTCACCGCGGCGGGCCTTGCCCATGTGAACCGGCTGCCGGTCCTTCTGCTGCCCGGCGACGTCTTCGCCAGCCGCGGCCCCGACCCCGTGCTGCAACAGATCGAGGATTTCGGCGACGGCACCGCCAGCGTCAACGACTGCTTCCGCCCCGTCAGCCGCTACTTCGACCGGATCATGCGGCCCGAGCACCTGCTCACCGCCCTTCCCCGCGCCTTCCGCACTATGACGGATCCTGCGGAGTGCGGGCCGGTGACGCTGTCCATGTGTCAGGACGTGCAGGCCGAGGCCCATGACTGGCCCGAGGCGTTCTTCGCGCCGAAGGTCTGGCGCATCCGCCGCCCGCATCCCGACCCGGTGGAGGTGCAGGCGGTGGCCGACCTTCTCGCAGTCGCCAAGGCCCCCGTCATCGTGGCCGGGGGCGGTGTCCACTACTCTGGCGCGCATCACGCGCTGGAATGGTTCGCCAGCCACTACAACATTCCGGTCATCGAGACGCAGGCGGGCAAGTCCTCGCTGCCCTGGGACCATCCCCTGAACCTTGGTCCGGTGGGCGTGACGGGGGCGGAAAGCGCCAATGCGGCCGCCCGCAACGCTGACCTTGTGATCGGGGTGGGCACGCGGTTCCAGGACTTCACCACCGGGTCGTGGTCGCTGTTCAAGGGCCGCCTCGTCTCGATCAACGTCGCCGCCTATGACGCGGTGAAACACGGGGCAGAACCCCTCTGTGCCGATGCCTGCGTGGCGCTCGAGGCGGTGTCGAAGGTCCTCGGCGACCGCAAGTTCGGTGGCTTCGACGCAGGCGCCAAGGCCCGCTGGTTTGCCAGCGTCGATCCCCTCACCGACGCCCCTGCCGACAGCAACGCCCTACCATCCGACCAGCAGGTCATCGGCGCCGTTCAGCGCGCTGCCAGCCCCCAGACCGTCATCATGGGCGCCGCAGGCACGATGCCCGGAGAGCTTCACAAGCTGTGGAAGGCCGGGCGGCCCATGTCCTATCACATGGAATACGGCTTCTCCTGCATGGGGTACGAGATTGCGGGGGCGCTTGGCATCCGCATGGCGGAACCCGAGGCTGACGTGATCGCCATGGTGGGCGACGGCAGCTACCTGATGATGAACTCGGAGCTTGCGGCGGCGGCGGCCATGGGCGTGCCCTTCACCGTCGTCATCACCGACAACCGGGGCTTTGGCTGCATCAACCGGCTGCAGATGGCGACCGGCGGGGCCGAGTTCAACAACCTCTTCGATCACACGGTCCACACGACCGCCCTGAAGATCGACTTCGCCGCCCATGCCGCCAGTCTTGGGGCGAAGGCGGTCAAGGTGACGTCCATAGCAGAGCTCGAGACGGCCCTTGCCGCCCGCCACGGCCACCCCGGCCCCTATGTCGTCGTCATCGACACCGACCCCTACCCCTCCACCCCCCACGGCGGGAACTGGTGGGAGGTGGCGGTGCCCGAAGTCTCGGTCCGCCCCGCCGTGCAGGCGGCCCGCGCCACTTACGAACAAAAGCTGAAGGACCGCGCATGATCCGCTATGGCACCAACCCCATCGCCTGGTCGAACGACGACGACCGCACGCTTGGGGCGGATATCTCCCTTGAGCGCTGCCTTGATGAGGCGTCGCAGATCGGATTCGACGGGATCGAGAAGGGCCACAAGATGCCCCTCGCGCCCGAGGGGATCGCGGCAACGCTCGGCGCGCGGGGACTGGCCTATGTGTCGGGCTGGCACTCGCTGAACCTGCTGGCGCAGAGCGTCGAGGAGGAGAAGGCCGCGATGCAGCCCTATCTCGACCTGCTGAAGGCGGTGGGGTCGAAGGTCATCATCGTCTGCGAGACGTCGAACGCGATCCACGGGAATGATGGGGTCGGACTGGCCTCGCGTCCGCGCCTGCCTGCCGACCAGTGGCCCGCGTTTGGCGCGGGTATCGAGGCGCTGGCGGCCTTTGCTGCGGCGCAGGGGATCACCCTCGTCTATCACCACCACATGGGCACCGTGGTTGAATCCCCCGAGGAGATCGACCTTCTGATGGCCCATACCGGGCCGCACACGCATCTGCTGTTCGACACGGGCCACTGCTTCTTCGGCGGTGGCGACCCGGCGACGGTCGCGGCCAAGCACATGGCCCGCGTTGCGCATATCCACGCCAAGAACGTCCGCCCCGCGATCCGCGATCAGGTTCGGGCGGGGAACCTGTCCTTCCTTGAAGGGGTGCGGCGCGGAGTCTTCACCGTGCCGGGCGATCCGGAAGGGGGCGTGGACTTCGCGCCGGTGCTGCGGACGGCGGCCGCGCATGGCTATCAGGGCTGGCTGGTGATCGAGGCAGAACAGGACCCGGCGGTGCGCAACCCGTTCGAATACCAGAGCATGGGGCTGAAAGCGCTGCGCGCCATGGCCAAGGAAGCAGGGCTGGACAAGTGACCCTGCTGCGCAAGCCCAAAGGCACCCACGGCCTGATCCACGACATCAGCCCCGCCGATGCCGGATGGGGCTACGTCGGCTTTGCGCTGCACCGGCTGGCGCCCGGGGAAAGCGTCGGCGGTGACACTGGCGACCGCGAGGCGATCCTTGTGCTGGTGGAAGGGCGGGCGACTGTCCGCGCCGCCGGGCAGGACTTCGGCGAGATGGGCCACCGTTTGAGCGTCCTCGACCAACGCCCACCCCATGCCGTCTATGTGCCGGGCGGCAGGGACTGGCAGGCGACCGCGACCACCGAACTCACCCTCGCCATCTGCACCGCCCCCGCCCTCGGCGCCCACCCCGCCCGCCGCATCGGGCCCGAAAGGATCACCCTGACACCGCGCGGCAAGGGCACCAACCTGCGCCACATCCACGCCATCGCGATGGAGGACCGTGAAGTCGCGGGCAGCCTGCTGGTGACCGAGGTCTATACACCTGCGGGCCATTGGTCCTCTTACCCGCCGCACCGGCATGACGAGGACGACTTCCCCCGCATGACGTATCTGGAAGAGACCTACTACCACCGCCTGAACCCGGCGCAGGGCTTTGCCTTCCAGCGGGTGTTTACCGAGGATGGCGCCCTCGACGAAACCATGACGGTCTCGGACCATGATGTGGTACTTGTCCCGCGCGGCCACCACCCCTGCGCAGCGCCGCATGGATACGATCTTTACTACCTGAACGTGATGGCCGGACCCCGCCGCAACTGGCGGTTTCAGAACCACCCGGACCACGACTGGATCGCGAAACGCGACGCGTAGGGATTTTTTCCAGCCCTGCCGGACTAGACAACTTCATTCATAAAACTGTCATATAACCATTACATATCCGTTGTGGATGACGGCTACCCCCCTGTCTTGAGGGTGCAGACGGCGCCCTGCCGTGAATCCATGGGAGAATCACATGTCCTTCTTCAAGCTCAGCGCCTCGGCGCTCGCGATTGCCGCCGTGTCGGCGACCGCTGCCGCCGCTCGTGACCAGGTGCAGGTCACCGGCTCCTCGACCGTGCTGCCCTATGCCACCATCGTCGCCGAAGCTTTCGGCGAAAACTTTGATTTCCCGGTTCCGGTCGTTGAAGGCGGCGGTTCGGGTGCTGGCCGCGCCAAGATGTGCGAAGGCGTGGGCGAGAACACCGTGGACATCGCCAACTCGTCCTCGCGCATCACCCAGAAGGACCTCGACACCTGCGCCGCCAATGGCGTGACCGAGGTGATGGAAGTGCGCTTCGGCTACGACGGCATCGTCTTCGCCTCGGCGGTCGATGGACCCGAATTCGCGCTGACCCCGGCCGACGTGTACAACGCCGTTGCCGCCAACGTGGCCAAGGACGGCGCCATTGTCGCCAACGCCGCCGCCAAGTGGAACGAAGTGAACGCCGCCCTGCCCGACCAGAACCTGCTGGTCCTCGTCCCCGGCACCAAGCACGGCACGCGCGAAGTGTTCGACACCAAGGTGATCGTCGCCGGCTGCAAGGAAACCGGCGCCTATGACCTGTTCCTCGCCGCCGCGACCGGCGCCGATGACAAGGAAAAGGCCTCGAACGCCTCCAAGGCCTGCAACGAACTGCGCACCGACGGCCGCTCGATCGACATCGACGGCGACTACACCGAAACGCTGGCGCGTCTGGATGCCGACAAGTCGGCGGTCGGCGTGTTCGGCCTGTCGTTCTACCAGAACAACACCGACAAGCTGCGCGTCGCCACGATGAACGGCGTCGTCCCCTCGGCCGAGTCGATCGCCTCGGGCGAATACCCGGTGTCGCGTCCGCTCTACTTCTACGTCAAGCTGGCGCACATGGACGTCATCCCCGGCCTGAAAGAGTATGTCGAGTTCTTCGTGTCGAACGACATGGCCGGCCCGGACGGCCCGCTCGCCCAGTATGGCCTCGTCTCCGACCCGGAACTGGCTTCGGTGCAGGCTGCTGTCGCCGCCCGCACGCCGCTCGGCAAGCTGGAGTGATCCTTCCCGGGGCGGCGCAATCGCGCCGCCCCGACCTTTCCCTTCAGCCGGTCGGGACAACCCATGTCGGTACTTCTTCTTCTGATCGTCATTCTGGTTCTGGCCGTTGCCGGATATGTCCTCTGCCGCGGCCGCGCGCTGTCGAGCGTTCAGGGCAACGTCCGCCGCCTGCATTCTCTTCCCAACTACTATGGCTGGTTCGGCTTCGTGATGGTCGCGGTGCCGTCGCTGTTGCTGCTGGCCGCATGGCTTCTGGTCCAGCCCATCCTGATCGAGCGCCAGCTCAGCGGTTTCTTCCCGCCCGAGATGGTCGAGGACGCCTCGGCCCGAACGCTGCTGTTCGCCGATGTCCGCCGCGTCGCCGCCGGGCTTGACGTGGCCGTGGCGCGAGGTGCCTTGACCGAGGATCAGGCCGATCGCATCCGAACCGAATTCGGCAGCATCCGTGGCCGCCTGGCCGATGTCGGCGTGGCGCTCGGCAGCGAGGTCACGCCCGAGGTGCTGCAGGCCGCACAGGACTACCGCGCGATGTCCGCCACCGGCGTGATCGGACGGACCGTCGTGGTGCTGCTGCTGGCCATCGCAGGCCTTGCCTATGCCGTCCGCGCGACCGGTCCCGATTTCCGTGCGCGCAACCGGGTCGAACAGGTGATCCTTGCGCTGCTGATCCTCGCCTCGACCATCGCGATCCTGACGACGGTGGGAATCGTGCTGTCGATGCTGTCCGAGTCGATCCGGTTCTTCTCGTACTATCCCGTCAGCGAATTCTTCTTCGGCCTCACCTGGTCGCCGAACTTCGCCGGGGACTCGGAACTGGGCCTCTTGCCGCTCTTGTGGGGCACGCTCTACATCAGCCTTGTGTCGATGATCGTGGCGGTCCCCATCGGCCTCTTCGCCGCGATCTACCTGGCCGAATATGCCTCGCCGCGCACGCGCTCCATCGTGAAGCCCCTGATCGAGGTGATCGCGGGGATCCCGACCGTCGTTTTTGGCCTGTTCGCGCTGGTCACCGTAGGCCCGTTCCTCCGCGACTACTTCGCGCAGCCCCTCGGCCTCGGAAACTCGGGATCGTCGGTGATGACGGCAGGCATCGTCATCGGCATCCTGAACATCCCCTTTATCTCGTCACTGGCCGACGACATCATTAACGCGGTGCCGCAGTCGATGCGCGACGGCTCCTATGGGCTCGGCGCGACCAAGTCGGAGACCATTCGTCAGGTCGTGCTGCCCGCCGCGCTTCCGGGTATCGTCGGTGCCGTCCTGATGGCCGCCAGCCGCGCCATCGGTGAAACCATGGTGGTGACCATGGGCGCGGGCGCTGCTGCCAGACTGGACCTTAACCCGTTCGAGGCGATGACCACGATCACTGTCAAGATTGTCAGCCAGCTGACCG
>CAZVIS010000079.1:0-10881 GCA_964627355.1 uncultured Rhodobacterales bacterium | reverse complement strand
GTGCACCGGGCGCATCCGATGCCCTATTGAAAGGCCTTGCAAGGGCGGGCGGGATGGGGCCTCGTGCCCGCATCTGCGCCAGCCTGACCGGACCCATGCCCCGCCCGTTTTCCCGCGCCCTTGCCCTGATGTTGCTGGCCCTGCTTGCGGCCTGCGTCCCCTTGGGGCAGGGCAACGGGGACGCACCGACACCTGCGCCCGCCGAAGAGATCAGCGTGACGGCGCTACCGCCCGCAGGTGGGGCCGAGGGCGCGGCACCGGTGCAAGAGGGGCCGGGTCCGGACGACGCGGCACCGGAAGCACAGGACGCAGAGACCGAAGAGGCGGCCACAGTGGCGGAAGAGCCCGTTGCCGAGACGCCCGAAGAGGCCGCCCCTCCGCCGCCGCCGCCTCTCTCGCCCGAAGCGCTGGCCTGCCAGCGCCGGGGGGGAGAGTATCGCGGCACCGGATCGGGCAACCTGAAGGCCTGCATCAAGCCGACGGGAGAGGGCGGCAAGAGCTGCACCAAGGAGACCGATTGCACCGGGGTCTGCCTTGCGCGTTCGGGAACCTGCGCGCCGGTCACGCCCTTGTTCGGCTGCAACGAAATCCTGCAAGCCGACGGGCGCCGGGTGACGCTGTGCATCGAGTAGCCTTGGCCATGGCGCTGGCCTTGTCGGGTTGCGCGGCAGCACCGACGCCCGCGCCGGGGTTCCGCGACCCGGCGGTGCCGATGTTTTCCAGCGCGGCCTTCGATTCGGCCCGACTGCCGGGGCCATGGGTGCAGGCGGCGGCCTTTGCCGATGCGGGGGCGGGCTGCGGTGCGGGAGGGGCTGACATCGGGCCGGACGGTGCGGCCACGTTGCGGCTGTGCCTGAACGGGCGGGATGTTATGGCGCAGGGTCGTCTGGTTCCGGTGGGGCCGGGACGGTTTGCGTTGCAGGGCGACGTGGGGCCGCTGGCGCAGGTCTGGTGGGTGGTCTGGGTCGATGCCGATTACCGCACCTTGGCCGTGGGGACACCGTCGGGCGACTGGGGCTTTGTCCTGAACCGGGGCGGTCCGCTGCCCGAGGACCGGTATCGGGCGGCGGCGGAGATCTTTGACTTCAACGGATATGACACCGCGCGGCTGGTGCGACTGCGCTAGTCGAGGGTGGCGCGGAGGGTCCGCAAGTGCACCGGCGCCTCGCGCGCTGCGACCTGTGCCTCGCGCACCAGCCAGTCGAAATGCTGCGCGATGCTGTCCACCCGGGCATGGTCGCGGAAGGCGATATAGCTGCGGCCGAGATAGACCACGGCCAGAAGTGGCCCGAACACGGTGATCGGGGCCGAGAAAACCCTGCGCGCGTCGAAGAGGTAAAGGCGCAGCGAGGGGTAGAGCTGGTCGGTCAGCGCGATGAGCTGGTCAAGCTGCTCGCGCCGGACGGCGACCGGCAGGCCCTGATAGTAGCCGCTGCCCGAGGTGAAGGCGTCTAGCTCGTGCAGGGGCAGCGCGATCTCGTAGTCCGAACGCGCGCCGCGCATCCAGGCCAGCCGGTCTTCGGATGCGCCGATGGCCTGTTCGGAGGACCGGCCAAGTTGCGGCTCGTACTCCCATTCCAGCATGGCGCGGGTCTTCAGCATGTCGGGCAGCGTCGCAGGCACATGGCGGATCTTGTAGCCCGCCGCCTCGCGGTGCCAGGCGAAGATCGTCTCGTCGATCAGGGCGCGCGGCGCCTCGGTGATGGTCAGCGAGGTGGCGAGGATGTCGGCGAGGGGTTCGGGTCGGTCGGACAGGCCCAGAAGCCAGTCCGCGCTGGTCGCCAGCGCCGCTGCGCAATCGGCGGCCAGTTGCGCGTTCGGCAGCCGTTTGCCGGGCGACAGGAGGACGGAAATGGTGGACCGGTCGGCGCCCGTCGCGCGGGCAAGCGCGCTTTGCGTCATTCCACGCTCGGACATGACCTGCGCGAGGCGGGTGCGAAACAGCGCAGCACGGTCGCGCTTGTCGATCATCTTCGTCATGCTGTGACTAAAAAGAACAATTGTGACTTTCCGTTGCTCATTCCCAGAATTCCTGCAGGCGGTGAAGCGTGCTATTCACGGACATGTCAACTTGCGGAGTTTGCCTTGCGAACCCAGAAGCCCGCCGTCGAACTGCCAACCCTTCTGCTTTTGGTTGTGACATATGGCATCTGGACCCTCTCAACCTCCTACGTCTTTGCGATTTCACCGGTTTTTGGGATCATTTTCACAGGTCTGGCGATTGCGCAGTACTCCTCTCTACAGCACGAAGTGTTGCACGGCCATCCGTTCCGCAACCAGAGGCTGAATGAGGCGCTGGCAACCCCTGCGCTGACGCTGACCGTGCCCTTCGGGCGGTTCCGCGATACGCATCTGGCGCATCACCATGACCCGATTCTGACCGACCCCTATGACGATCCGGAGACGAACTTTGTCGATCCGGCGGTGTGGAATCGTCTGCCGGGCTGGATCAAGTCGCTGCTTTCGCTGAACAATACCCTTCTCGGCCGGATCGTGATCGGCCCCATCCTGGGCAATCTGCTGTGGCTGGTGGGCGAGGCGCGGCTGCTGGCCGCGGGCGCGCGCGATGTGCGGCGGGACTGGGGGCTGCATCTGGTGGGTCTGGTTCCGGTGGTGGCATGGCTGTGGGTCGCGGCGATGCCGTGGTGGGGCTATCTGCTGGCCGCGTGGATCGGGCACGGGCTGCTGAAGATCCGTACCTTTCTTGAACATCGCGCGCATGAGGTCGCCCGCGCCCGCACCGTGGTGGTCGAGGACCGGGGGCCGTTGGCCCTGCTGTTCCTGAACAACAACCTGCACGTGGTCCACCACATGCACCCCAATGTCGCCTGGTACCGCCTGCCTGCGCTGTACCATGCGAACCGGGCGCATTACCTGCGCCGGAACGAAGGATATGCCTTCAAGGGCTATGGCGAGATCTTCCGCACCTACCTGCTGCGCGCCAAGGACCCGGTGCCGCATCCGTTGTGGACGGGGGCGCTAGAGCAGTCGGCGGAAGGTCGGCCGGTCGCTGCGGTTGTCGAAAAACGGAACCCCGGAATCGTCACCGCCGCCGAGTAGGTCGGCGACCTCGGCCAGCACCACCTCGGTGATGAAGGGCAGATCCAGCGTCCGCGCATCCCCAAGGCCGATCCAGTGGAGGTGTGACAACTCTCCCGAAGCGCTGTGTGTGTCCGATGCAAGGGCGCCCGCCGGGGCGAGGAAGAAACGCGCATCGAAGCGGCGGGTCCGACCGGGCGGCGTGACGGCGCGAAAGACAAAGCGCAGGGTGGCGGCGTCGGGGCAGAGGCCAAGGGCGGCAAGACGGGCCCAGTCCTCTCCGCTGTCGGGCGGAGGCACGAAGGGGGCGGCGGTGGCCAGCGCTAGGCCTGTCTCCTCCCACAGCTCGCGGATTGCGGCGGCAACCAGGGCTGTGGGGGCGGGGCCATCGGACTGCAGGGACAGGCGGCGCAGGGTGGCGGCGTCGGGCAGGGCGGCCATCGCCACCTGATCGTCGGCGGGATCGACCGCGCCGCCCGGAAAGACGTATTTCGACGGCATGAATGCCGCCCCGGCCCCGCGCTGGCCCATCAGGACCTCGGGCCCCCCGGGTCCATCCCGCCACAAGATCACGGTTGCGGCCGGGCGGATCGCCTCGACGCTCACGGTGCGGAGTTGCCGGGGTCGGCGTCGCCGCTGCCGAAGCCATGCATCCGCTTGGCCCATTGCAGCCCGACCATCGCGCCCTTGAGCCGCGGCAGCAGATAGAGCGACAGCCCCAACGTACCGACCGAGAAGATGCTGGCGAGTGTCAGCGGATCGGGCCGGAACTCGACAAAGGCCCACAGGATCAGGGGCGCCATCAGGTGGCCGACGACGAGGATGGTCAGATAGGCCGGGCCATCGTCGGCGCGGGCATGATGCAACGCCTCGCCGCAGACCGGGCAAGAGGTGCGCAAGGTCAGATAGCCGCGCAGCAGGGGTCCCGCGCCGCAGTTCGGGCACCGCCTGCGCCAGCCGCGCAGCAGGGACTGGCCGACTGGTCGGTCCGCCAAGGGCAAGGCCGCCGGTTCTGACCGTTTGGCGGGCGGAGTCTCGGTCGCGGGTAGGTCAACCAGAGCCATGGCGTCATTCCTTGCGCAGCCGTCATCCTGCCCGGTCCGTCTTACGCCCTTGCCGGGTGAAAGTTGAGGGCGCGCGGTGTCCTTGCGTCCCGATGTCGCAAAGCCGTGCCGGGCGACGGAAATCCCGGACACAGGCGTTTGTACCAGCATCGGAGGCAGGAACAATAACGTCCCGGCCATGTTCTTAGGAGATCTGCGATGCAGAAGAAGACGATTGGCATGTTTGCCCTGACGGGGTTCGTCCTTGCGGCGCTTGGGACGGCGGCGCTGGCCGATCGGCGCGGCCCCGATGGCGCGCGGGGCACGGGGCCGTTTCCGGCCTTTGACTTCGCCGCTGTCGATGCCGACGCGGATGGCCGGGTAACCGAGGCCGAACTGAGCGCCTGGCGCGCAGGCCGGGTTGCCGCCATGGACGCGAACGCCGACGGGCTGCTGTCGGCGGATGAGATCAAGGCCGGCCACATGGCCCGTGCCGAGGCGCGTGCGGCCGAGATGGCGGCGCGGATGGTCGCAGAGCATGACGCCGACGGCGATGGCCTGCTGTCGGTCGCCGAGATTGGCGCCCCGCCGGTGCCCGCGCGCATGTTCGCCCGGCTGGATGCCGACAGCGACGGCGCGATCACGCAGGCCGAACTCGATTCGGCCAAGGCGCGGATGCCACACCGGGGGCCGCGCCACCACATGCAGGGCGCGGACGAGTGATGCAGCAGGCCGCACCCGCGCACGCAAGGTGCGGCCTGCCTTGCGATCGTGGCGGGGTGGAGTAGGTTCGGACGCTATGCGGTTGGCTGACACTGCCCTTGCGCCCCCGTCGGACGGGGCAGAGCCCGATGCGGTGCTGCTTCGCCGCTATGCGCTTGGCGATCCCACGGCGGCGCGCCTGCTGGCCGAACGCCTGCTGCCGCGCGTGCTGCGCTATGCCGCGCGGATGCTTGGCGACCGGGCCGAGGCCGAGGATGTGGCCCAGGAAGCCATGTTGCGTCTGTGGAAGGTGGCGCCCGACTGGCGCGAAGGCGAGGCGCAGGTGACGACGTGGCTGTACCGCGTGGTCACGAACCTCTGCATCGACCGGCAGCGGTCGCGGGGACGGCACAGGCCCTTGGCCCTCGACGAAGTCGCCGAGCCGGTGGACGAGGCGCCGGGGCCCCTGGCGGGCCTGATGGCTGCGGACCGGATGGATGCGCTCGCCGCGGCGCTGGCCGCGCTGCCGGGGCGGCAACGGCAGGCGGTGGTGCTGCGCCACATCGAGGGCTTGTCGAACATCGAAATCGGTCGCGTGATGGACCTGGGCGTCGAGGCGGTGGAAAGTCTGACGGCGCGCGGCAAGCGGGCATTGGCGGCGCTGCTGGCCGGGCGGCGGGCGGATCTGGGGTATGAGGATGGCAGTTGAGATGGCAGGCGGACGGGACAGGGACGGGTTGGACCTTGACGCGATCCTTGAGGCTTCGGCCGACGGGGCGCCGGTGCCGGATGCGCTGATGGCCCGGGTGCTGGCGGATGCGGCGCGGGTGCAGGCAGGCTTTGCCCCGTCGCGGGTGCCCCCGCGCCCCGCCATGCGCCCGCGCCTGCGGGCGGGGGGGCGCGGCTTGGCCGGACGCCTTGTTCGCGCCGCAGGCGGGGGGGGCGCCTGTGTGGGACTGGCTATGGCCACGCTGGCCGGGCTGTGGGTCGGTCTGACGCAGCCCGCCGCGCTGTCCCCGGTCAGCCAGCATCTGTGGTCTGCGACGGCGGGCGAAAGCGTGGAACTGATCCCTTCAATCGACGAGGTGTTGAGCTATGCCGAAGGATGACGACGGCGGCGCCCCGGTGCGGAGCGGCCGGGGTCTGCGGATCGCGCTTGCCCTCTCGGTCGCGCTGAATCTGGCGGTGGTCGGGCTGGTGATCGGGGTTGCGCTGCGGGGACCTCCGATGCCGCCGATGGCGGTGCGGGATCTGGGATTTGGCCCCTTTGCGGCAGCCCTGACCGAAGATGACCGTCGTGCCCTGCGCGACGCCTTCCGGTCGCAAAAGCCGGACCTGCGGGCCGAGCGCCGCGCCATGCGCGCCGACCTCGAGGCGGTATCAGTGGCGCTGCGGGCTGACCCTTTTGCCCCGGAGGATCTGAAGGCCGCGCTGGCACGTGGGGCTGCACGCACGGCCGATCTTTTGCGCGTGGGGCAGGGCCTGCTGCTGGACCATGTTCTGGCGATGACGCCCGAGGCCCGGCAAGCCTTGGCTGACCGGCTGGACGCTGCACTTGCACGCGGTCCGCGCGACGGGCGAGGGGCGGACACAAAGCGACCGGATGAGGGTGAGGCCGGACCTTGAGACGGCGGCCGGGCGCAGCATGCCGCCGGTTGATCCGGCGTCGGGCAGTGCGGGCAGGCAAGACAGGTTGGCCTGCGTTCCGGCGGTGAGGGTTCTGCGGCAAAACGTGCTGTGGCACGCGTTGGCGCAGCAGTCCGCCCTGGCGTGCCCGGTGGTCGTGCCGCCTGTCCTGCTTTCGGAGGGCCTAGAGAGGGGCCTCGGCCGGGCCCGCCCCGACATCGGCACAGACCGTGGGACTGATGGACACGCGATTGCGCCCCGTGTTCTTGGCCTGCATCAAGGCGCGGTCCGCGCGGTCGATCGCCGCAGGCACGGCCTGGGGTTCGGCCAGATCGAGCGACCCGCACAACGCGATTCCGATCGAGGCGGTGATGGTCAGCGACAAGTCGCCCGGCAGAGCGATCGGTTGGCCCTGGATGACATCGCGCAGCCGTTCGGCCACCTGGCTGCCGACAACGGTACACGGCTCGGGCAGGGCGACCAGAAACTCTTCGCCGCCGAAACGGGCCAGAAGATCGCCCATCCGGACGGTCTGCGACAGGCGGCGCGCCACCTCGACCAGGACGGCGTCGCCTGCGGCATGGCCCCATCGGTCATTCACGGTCTTGAACCGATCGATGTCGATGACCATGACGCAAAAGCCCGTGCTTTCCATGCGCGCCGCCTCGGCCATGCCGGCGAGGTGGTGCAGGGCGTAGCGGCGATTGTAGAGACCGGTCAGGTCATCGCGGACGGCAAGCCGAAGGCCATCGCGGACCGAGGCGCGCTGCCGGTCCGCCGCGAGCTTTCGGCGCATCACGCCCGACAGGCGCAGCGCGATCTCGCGCGCGTCGCAGGCGGGATCGATCACGTCATGTACGCCCATGTCGAAGGCCTGCACGTCAAGCGCAGCCGAGGTCGCGGCATCGCGCAACAGCACAAAGGCCGCATGGCGCGACGCCGCGCGCGAGCGCAGTTCGGCCATGAGGTCAAGCCCGCCGTCAAACGCGCCAGAGGAAAACGGCCCCGCCTCCAGCACATAGATGTCGGGCGCCGCTGTCGCATCGGGCCGGGCGGGGTCGGAAAAGGCCTGACCGGTCAGCGCAGCTGCACGGTCCAGCGTCGCGACCTGCGCCTTCATGTGCGCCAGAAGCCCGCGCTTCAGTTGCAAGCCGGTCTCGGGCCGGGCTGTCACGAAGGCGATCGAGCCTATGGCGTCGCCCGGGTCCCCGGGCAGCGCCGCCTCGGCCGTTCCGGCAAAGCGGAACCCTTCGGCCGCCTCGGCAAAGCCAAGCGCCTGCACCGCTGCCTCCCCCCCGCCGAAATCGGCGAGCGCCCCCCGGCTGCGGATCAGGTTGCGCAATCGGGCAAGAAGGGCATGGTTGTCCACCGGTTTCAGCAAGACGTCATCCGCCCCGGCCCGCAGCGCCGCGATGCGCGCGTCGGCGTCGGCAGGGGCCGCGAGGACGACGACCGGCACCTGTGCCAGCCGGTGGTCTGACCGCAGGCTGCGCAGCACGCCGATCCCGGACCCGTCACGCCCACCGGCGCCGATGGCGGCATCGTGCAGGTCAAGGTCAAGAAGGATGGCGTCGGGATTGGATTCCTGGGCCAGGCGGATCGCCCCTTCGCCATCGGCGGCAGGCAGGGGGTCATAGCAGGCTGCCGTCAGGCTGGCCTTCATCAGGATGCGGTTCGTAGCCACCCCGTCGATGATCAGCACACGACCCGGCATGGTTTTTTGCGACCTTTTCTTGTACGTCCGTCCCGAAGGATCTTGTCAGCCGATTTGGTTAAGATTTCCTTTCCACTCGAATGCAGCATGCACCATGCGGTGTCTGGAACGAACGAACAAGAAAGGGGCCGTTCCATGATTGGGCAGGAAGCCGCCGAAACGCTCGCCCTGCAGGCCTTTGCGTGGCTTTTGGCCGACTCGGAACGGGCCAGCGCCTTTCTTTCTGCCACGGGGGCGTCGCCGCAGGACCTGCGGCGTGCGGCTTCGGATCCGGCCTTTCTGGGCGCGGTTCTGGATTTCCTGCTGTCAGATGACGCACAAGTGATTGCGTTCTGCACGGAAAACGGGCTTGCCTTCGATCGTCCGCTGTCGGCGCGGGCGGCACTGCCGGGCGGGGCGACGGTTCACTGGACCTGAGCTCTCGGCGCGCTTGTGCGTGGCCCGGCCTGCGGTGATCCTGCAGCCGGGGCAGGAAAGGGTGCAGCATGCTGGACGCGGTTGTTTTCGACAAGGACGGCACGCTTTTCGACTTTCGCCAAAGCTGGGGCGGATGGGTCGCGCGGCTGGTCCGCAGCCTGGGCCGCGATGAAGGCGGGGCGCGGACGCTGGCGGACCGTGTGGGCTATGATCTGGCCACACTTGCCTTCCGTCCCGACAGCCCGGTGATTGCGGGCACGGCCGACGATATCGCCGACGCTCTGCTGCCCGCCCTGCCGGGAATGACGCGCGAGGCGCTGATCGGGCGGATGAACGCGCTGGCCGAGACGACGCCGATGGCCGAGGCGGTGCCGCTGGTTTCGGCGCTGAGCGCACTGCGCGCGCGGGGGTTGCGACTGGGGGTGGCCACGAACGACAGCGAAGGACCGGCGCGCGCGCATCTGGCGGCGCATGGGGTGGATGGCCTCTTCGACTTCGTCGCAGGATACGACAGCGGGTACGGGCCGAAGCCGGGGCCGGGAATGCTGTTGGCCTTTGCGGGGCGCTTTTCGCTGGCCCCTGCACGGGTGGCGATGGTGGGGGACAGCCGCCACGACCTGATGGCGGGGCGCGCGGCGGGAATGCGCACGGTCGCGGTGCTGACCGGCGTAGCGGGCGCCGAGGAGCTGGCCCCGCTCGCCGATGTGGTCCTGCGTGATATCGGCGAGCTTGGCGCCTGGATCGATGGCTTCGCCGTGGAGCAGGCCTGACGAACCCCGAAAAACGACGCGATCCTGTCGGGAACGGGGCACACAAGACGCCCCGCCGTGATCCATCCTGCGCCAAACCGGGACGGAGGGCGGATCATGGCCGATGACATTGCACGCAGGCGGCGGGCAGGGGGACGGGCGGGAAACAAGACGCGCGCCGGGACCGCCGTGATCGACCAGATGCCGTGGCGCATTCCGGTCAACCCCGACCGCCCGACCGAGCCTCTGGATGCCGAGGGGGTGCAGGCGATCCACCGGGGCGCCATGCGGATCCTCAAAGACATCGGGATCGAGATGCTGAACCCCGACGCGGTGGAGATCCTGCGGAAAGCGGGCTGCGTCGTGAACGGCACGAACGTCCGCTTCGACGAGGATTTCGTGATGGAGATGGTGGGCAAGGCCCCCTCGTCCTTCACCATCACGCCCCGGAACCCCGAGCGTGAGATCATCCTTGGCGGCAAGCACATGGTCTTCGTCAACGTGTCCTCGCCGCCGAACGCCTGGGATCTGGAGCGGGGCAAGCGCACCGGCGACTTCGAGACGTTCAAGGAATTCATGAAGCTGACGCAGTATTTCAACTGCATCCACGTCGCGGGCGGCTATCCGGTGGAGCCGGTGGATATCCATGCGAGCGTGCGGCACCTCGACTGCCTGTTCGAGAAGCTGACGCTGACGGACAAGGTGGTGCATGCCTATTCCCTCGGCGCCGAGCGGGTCGAGGATGTGATGGAGATGACGCGACTCGCCGGGGGGCTGTCGCATTCGGAATTCGATGCGAAACCAAGGATGTACACCAACATCAACTCGGTCTCGCCGCTGAAGCACGACTATCCGATGCTGGACGGCGCGATGCGGCTGGCGAAACGGGGGCAACCGGTGGTGGTGACGCCCTTCACGCTGGCGGGTGCCATGGCACCGGTCACCATGGCGGGCGCAGTGGCGCTGTCGATTGCCGAGGCGCTGTCGGCGATTGCCCTGCTGCAATACATCAATCCGGGGTGTCCGGTGGCCATCGGCACCTTTACCTCGAACGTGGACATGAAGTCGGGCGCGCCTGCCTTTGGCACGCCGGAATACATGCGGGCCACGCAGATGACGGGGCAGCTTGTGCGCTTCTACGACGTGCCCTTGCGATCCTCTGGCGTCTGCGCGGCGAACGTGCCGGACGGGCAGGCGATGTGGGAGACGTCGAATTCCCTCTGGGCCGCCGTGCAGTCGGGCACCAACCTTGTCTATCACGCGGCGGGGTGGCTGGAGGGCGGGCTGATCGCGTCGCCTGAGAAGTTCATCATGGACTGCGAGGTCCTGCAGATGATCCAGCGCTATTTCGAGGAAGCGACATTTGCCACCACGCCCGACGACATCGCCATCGATGCGATCCGCGAGGTGGGCGCGGGCGGGCACTACTTTGGCGTGCAGCACACGCAGGACCGCTATCAGACCGCCTTCTACGCCCCGATCGTCAGCGACTGGCGCAACTATGAGGCCTGGCAACAGGACGGGTCGGTCTGGACGCCGGAACGCGCGCACCGCATCTACAAGGCGATCCTGGCCGAGTTCGAGGCCCCGG